>CAZXLI010000077.1:0-6603 GCA_964641795.1 uncultured Bordetella sp.
GCATCGACCACCTCGTTGAGGTTGTGCGGCGGGATGTTGGTGGCCATGCCCACCGCAATGCCCGCGGCGCCATTGACCAGCAGGTTCGGCAGCCGTGTCGGCAGCACCGTCGGCTCTTTCTCCGAGCCGTCGTAGTTCGGCGCGAAGTCGACGGTTTCCTTGTCGATGTCGGCCAGCATCTCGTGCGCGATCTTGGCCAGCCGGATCTCGGTGTAGCGCATCGCCGCAGCGTTGTCGCCGTCGACCGAGCCGAAGTTGCCCTGACCATCGACCAGCATGTGGCGCAGGCTGAAGTCCTGCGCCATGCGGACGATGGTGTCGTAGACCGCGGTGTCGCCGTGCGGGTGGTACTTACCGATCACGTCACCGACGATACGGGCCGACTTCTTGTACGCGCGGTTCCAGTCGTGGTTGAGCTCGTGCATCGCGAACAGCACGCGCCGGTGCACCGGCTTCAGGCCGTCACGCGCATCGGGGAGGGCGCGCCCGACGATCACGCTCATCGCGTAGTCGAGGTAAGAGCGCCGCATCTCCTCTTCGAGGCTGATCGGCAGTGTTTCCTTGGCGAACTGGGTCATGCACGAGTCGGCGGGCAGGCCGGGGCAATGGCGTCCGCGGCGGACGACCCGCGCGGCAACCGTTCATTCTATGCGGCGCTCGTTGTCGCAGCTTCGCAACATCACGTGGGGAGCTTCCAGCCCGGCGACTGAAAATGCGGCCCGTCAAAGATTCCGCTGGCACAATGACTCGGTCGGTGGTGAGGCCCGCCATAACGGGTTATTGCCAGCTTTTCTTGCTTCCGATTTGGACGTATCGCAGGCTACTGCGGCTTTCCTCGAGAGGAGAATCATGAAGAAACTGAACAAGGTGGCGGCGCTGGTGGTGGTGGCTGCGCTGGCCTCGCCGTTGGTGGCCTTCGCCCAGGCCAAGTCGATCGACAACTGGCGCAACAGCGACAGCTCGCTGGTCTGGAAGAATGGCGACGGCACGCTGTGCTGGCGCGACACCAACTGGACGCCGGCCACGGCTGCCGAAAACTGCGACGGCGCCATCAAGCCCGAAGCGCCCAAGCCCGCCGCGCCTGCTGCTCCGGCGCCTGCCCCGGCTCCGGCCCCGGTTGCTCCGGCACCTGCCCCGGCACCTGCCCCGGCCCCGGCTGCTCCGCCGGCCCCGGTCAGCGAGAAGGTCACCTTCGCTGCTGATGCGTTCTTCGACTTCAACAAGTCGGTGCTGAAGCCCGAAGCCAAGGCCAAGCTCGATGACCTGGTCAGCAAGACCTCGGGCATCAACCTGGAAGTGATCATCGCCGTCGGCCACACGGACTCGATCGGTAGCGATGCCTACAACCAGAAGCTGTCGGTCAAGCGCGCCGAAGCGGTCAAGGAATACCTGGTGACCAAGGGCGTCGAGAAGAACCGCGTCTACACCGAAGGCAAGGGCGAGAAGCAGCCCGTCGCCGACAACAAGACCGACGAAGGCCGCGCGAAGAACCGTCGCGTGGAAATCGAGGTCGTCGGTACGCGCACTCGCAAGTAAGTCGCCGCCTGGCCGTTCGCGGCCTGCGCATCAAAACCCCGCTTCGGCGGGGTTTTTGTTTGTTGGCGCGGGGTAGCATGCCGGCCATGATGAATGCCAATGCCGACCCCGTAGAGCTCGCCAAGTTCGGTGATCTGGCCCACCGCTGGTGGGACCCCGATGGCGAGTTCCGCCCGCTGCACCAGATCAATCCCCTGCGGCTGGACTGGATCGACGGCAAGGTGCCGCTGGCCGGCAAGACCGTGGTCGACATCGGCTGCGGCGGCGGGATCCTGGCCGAGTCCATGGCGCGTCGTGGCGCCCAGGTGCTGGGGATCGATCTGTCCACCAAGCCCCTGCGTGTGGCGCAGCTGCATGCGCTGGAAGGCGAGGTCGCCGGGCTGCAGTACCGCGAGCAATCGGCCGAGGCGCTGGCCGCCGAGCGGCCGGCGCAGTTCGACGTCGTCACCTGCCTCGAGATGCTCGAGCATGTGCCCGAACCCGGCTCGGTGGTCAATGCCTGCGCGACGCTGGTCAAGCCGGGCGGCTGGGTGTTCTTCTCCACGATCCACCGCAACCCCAAGGCCTTCCTGTTGGCCATCGTCGGGGCGGAGCATGTGCTGAAGCTGCTGCCCAAGGGCACGCATGAGTACCAGCGCTTCATCAAACCCAGTGAGCTGGTGCGCTGGTGCCGCGATGCCGGGCTGGAGGCGCGCGAGTTCAAGGGGCTCGAGTACAACCCGCTGACGCGGCGCTATCGCCTGTCGGCCGACACCTCGGTCAACTACCTCGTGGCCTGTCGGCGGCCTGCATGACGATGACCCAAGTCACCGTGAAGATCGACTGTGCCGCCGTGCTGTTCGACCTGGACGGCACCTTGATCGACAGCGCGCCCGACCTCGCCGGTGCCGCCAACGACCTGCGCGCCGAGCACCAGTTGCCCCCGTTGCCCTACGAGCGCCTGCGCCCGATGGTTGGTGCCGGTGCGCGCGGCATGATCGGTGTTGCCTTCGGCGTCAAGCCTGGCGAGGATCGGTTCGAGTCGTTGCGGGACGCGTTCCTTGCGCGTTATGCCGATCGTCTGCTGCAGCAGACACGGGTCTTCGACCAGGTGGAGCCCGTGCTGCAGTCACTGTCGGCTGCTGCGTTGCCCTGGGGCATCGTGACCAACAAGGCCATGCGTTACGCCGAACCGGTGGTGCGGGGGCTGGGGCTGCATGCACGCTCTGCAGTGCTGGTCGCGGGCGATTCGACGCCGCATGCGAAGCCGCACCCGGCGCCCCTGCTGGAAGCGGCTCGCCGCCTGGGTGTCGCGCCCGAGCAGTGCGTCTATGTCGGCGACGATCTGCGCGACATGCAGGCTGGCCGCAGCGCCGGCATGCCCACCGCCGCCGCTGCCTGGGGCTACCTGGGGGCGGGCGAGGGCGTCGAGGCCTGGGGCGCAGACCGCATCCTGCGCACGCCCGACGAGCTCTTGCAATGGCTGGAACTGCCCTAAACTAGCTGGTTCTGGGGCCGACCTGGCTTCGACGTGGGTACGGAGTCGGTTCAGGGCATGCCGAGCACCAGTCAGCTCGTAAATCCATCTGGAAACAAACTAACTGCGAACGATTCTTCGTACGCCCTCGCCGCTTAAAACCGGTGAGCCTCGCAACGGTTGGCCGATGGGCCGGGTCTGAAGCCGCAAGGTAACAGGCTGCGAGGTTATTCACATTGGCTGGCGCTGATCCGGGTCACTCGGTTCAGCGCGAGATCAAGTGACTGGTGGTTCCGGTAGCGTGCTGCTGCGCGACCGGGACCATGAGATCCAAATCAGACAGCTACGCATGTAGAACTGGCCGGTGATGGCTTGCGGACGGGGGTTCGATTCCCCCCGGCTCCACCAGAATAGCTTCCGCGTAGGTTCGTGGAAGTTCAGAAAGCCCAAGTAAATCAACGACTTGGGCTTTTTGTTTGTCCGCTTGAGTTCGCATTAGTTCGCCGCTGTCCGGCCGGCTTTGCAGTAACTCCCGCAGTAACCGACACAATGTGCAGTAACTCATCTCGGAGTTACTGCATGGCGCTTCAGCTCATCCCTGGCGACCTCACGATCCGGGCCGTGAAGCCTGGAGACCCGCGAAAGCGTCTCAGCGACGGTGGTGGCCTCTACCTCCTGTTGTTCGTGAAGGGTGGCGCCCACGGCTGGCGCTTCGACTACACCTTCGCCGGCCGGCGCAAGACCATCAGCCTCGGCACCTACCCCGCCACCAGCCTTGCCTTGGCCCGTGAAAAGGCGCGCAAGGCTCGGGAGATGGTGGCGGCAGGCGATGACCCCAGCGAGGCGCGGCAGGCGCACCGCGCAGCTCAGGCGGCGCGTGCACATGCAGATGCGCTGGAGGCTGCTGGCAAGCCTGGCCCGGACACCTTTGAGGCCATCGCTCGCGATTGGTGGGCGAAGGTTCACAAGGCGAAGGTGAGCGATGGACACGCCGAGCGCACGCTCATCCGGTTCGAGCAGGATGCCTTTCCGTGGCTGGGGCGCAGGCCGATCGCGGAAGTCGACGCGCCCGAGCTGCTGGCCGTGCTGCGTCGCGTGATCGAACGCGGCGCGATCGAGACGGCGCATCGGCTGAAGGATGCCTGCGGCCAGGTGTTCAGGTACGGCATCGCCGTTGGTGGCTGCACGCGCAACCCGGCAGCGGACCTTCGCGATGCGCTGCCGCCGGTGCCCACGCGGCACCTGGCCGCCATCGTCGATCCCAAGCGTGCCGCCGAGCTGCTGCGGGCGATGGGCAGCTATGCGGGGCATCCGGTCACGCGCGCGGCGCTGGCGCTGTCTGCGCTGCTGTTTCTGCGACCCGGCGAGCTGCGGCAGCTGGAATGGTCTTGGGTTGATTTGGAGGTTTCCTTGGTGACGCTGCCAGCCTCACTGATGAAGCGGCGCAAGGACGAAAAGGCGAGCGGCCAGCCGCACCTCGTGCCGCTCGCGCCGCAGGCCGTGACCATCTTGCGCGAGCTGCAGCCGCTCACCGGCGGTGGGCGCTTCGTCTTCCCCTCGCTGCACACGAAGGACCGGCCCATGAGCGAGAACACGGTGAACGTGGCGCTGCGTCGCATGGGGTTCGACCGTGAGACGGCTACGGCGCACGGGTTCCGCGCGATGGCGCGCACGATGGCCGCCGAGCGGCTGGGCATCGACGCGCAGGTGATCGAAGCGCAGTTAGCGCACCAGGTATCCGATGTCCTGGGCCGGGCCTACAACCGCACGTCTTGGATGGAGGCGAGGCGCGACCTGATGGTGCGCTGGGCCGCCTACATCGACCAGCTCAAAGGCGAGCCGAAATGACTCCCGGATCGGAATAGCGCAAAGTGCATCCGGGAACGGCGGGAACAGGGCCTTGTTTACCTATGAGAGTGGTTCAAGAAAGTGCCGGGAACAGAGCCGGGAACACACCGGGAACAGCGGGAACAGAGAGTGGGTGTATGAGTGAATCCTCTCTGTCATCCTGTGGTATTACTTCCCAGGACATGTGTCGAACCAACTCATGCAGATCAACATCAAGATCGATGGCCTCGATGCCGCACTCAGCGCACTCGAAGGCTTCAGCACCAGGCGAATGAATGCGGCCATCGCCACTGCGTTGAGCCGGACCGCGTCTGACACGAAAGCGGCACTTCAGCGCGAGATGCGAGACAGCTTCGATAGACCCACCCCGTTCACACTGAACAGCGTCTTCGTCAAGCGGGCCACCGCCACCGATCTGACGGCCGAGGTGGGCATCAAGGACGACCAGGCCGGCACGCGGCCGGCGCAGCGCTGGATTCGCTGGCAGGTGTACGGCGGCGAGCGAACGATGAAGGCGTTCGAGCGACTGTTGGTGGCGCACGGCTACATGCGTGACGGCGATCGTGCTGTACCCGGCCAGGCCGCCAAGCTGGATGCCTACGGCAACATCAGTCGCGGGCAGATCATCCAGATCCTGAGCCAGCTCGGCATCGAAAGTGGGCCTGGCAGCAATCGCGCCATGGCTCGCGTGCTGCCAGGGGACAACAGCAAGACCGCACGGGCAAAGGCGGAATAGCGCACGGCGTGCGATGGGCCGCGCTGGCGGTCGATACGTCGCACTGCCCAACGGCACGCGCACCTTGTCGCCGGGCATCTACCTCAACGAGGGTCGAGACTTCGGCGGCAGACTTGGTTTCGGTGCGAGCAGACGCTTGCGGCCGATCATCATGTTCGTCAGCACTGCGCGCTACGAGGCCAACCGCTTCGACTTTGCCTATACGGCGGAACGTCAAGCCGCGCAGCTTCTGGGTCCGAACATCGAGCGCGCGCTGGCCGAGCAGGTCGCGCGCCTGGGGCGGGTCGGTTGATCGGGCTTAGGCAGTGGCCGGTGCCCTTGTGGGTCCTTCCGGGGGTGCTCGGCCCGCGGGTAATTTGGACCCCGCACTACCTCTAGTCATGGCTTTCCTTAAGGGGGTTGTTTGCCCACCACCAGCTGCACCCAGGCTGAGTTCGCGGCGCTGGTCGGTATCACCCAGCAGGCCGTGAGCGATCTGGTCCGCCGGCGCGTGTTGGCGCCCGAGGCCCCATGCGACGAATGGCTGCATGCCTACTGCGCGCACCTTCGTGCGGAGGGCGCGGCGCGCGATGAGGGCGCTCATGTTGCGGCTCGAATAGGACTGTTCAACGAGAAGCGCATCGAGGTAGCGATGCGCAACGCGGCCGTCCGACGGACCTATGCCCCTTGCTGGGCGCTTGATGCAATCCTGCAGAAGGTGGGCGAGCGCGCGTCGGCGATCTTCGACCAGGTGCCGATCAGGCTCTCGCAGCAATCGATCGCATCCGCCGATGTGCTCGCTGTGGTTGCGGACGCTGTTGCGCGAGCTGCGGACCTGTGGTGCTACGCGTCTATCGCGTCGCCACGGGTTGAAGACGAAGCAGACGAAGGCGGCTAGAGGCGCGACTCGCGCGCGCACGTAGTGGGCAGATTTCCCCTGGAAATCTGCCCACCCTGCTGCCAGACGATGGCGGCATGGAAACCAGCCCGCCAATGCCTGCCGCACTCACGAAGTGTTCAGGTTTCGCCTTGAGACTGAACACCCCAC
>CAZXLI010000077.1:6703-24075 GCA_964641795.1 uncultured Bordetella sp.
GCGGCAAACATGGCGGGCATGGAAACCAGCCCGCCAATGCCCGCCGCACTCACGAAGTGTGCAGGTTTCCCCTGGAGACTGCACACCCCTCGCGGCAAACATGGCGGGCATGGAAACCAGCCCGCCAATGCCCGCCGCACTCACGAGGTGTTCAGCTTTCCCCTGGAGACTGAACACCCTCCGGCGAGACCATCGGTCGCCAGCAATCCCTGATGACCTTCGGCGCTAGATCAACCCTCAATCGGAGAACTCACATGAACGAGTTGCCCTCGCCCACGCTCATTCACGAGCAATCTCTGCCCAACCAGCCGGCGGATCGCCTCATCTCCAAGTCCGAGGTTCGCATTCGCATCGGCAAGTCCGATACCTTCATCGAGGAGTGGACCAGGGAAGGCCGCTTCCCGCCCGCCATTCGGGTTGGCCGCAACGCCATGTACCTCGAACGCGAGATTCAACAGTGGATCTTGCAGCGCGTCGCCGAGTCGCGCGGCATCACCTGCTGATCCACAACCCAACCCGGAAGGAACCCAACACATGAGCGACCTTCTCTCCCGCATCCTCGGCCTGGTCAAGCCCGGAACGAAGACCAGCGATCCCGTCCTGGCCCTGGTCGACGCGCTGATCCCTGCAGGCCTGCGCAGCCGATTCAAGACGATGGCCGACGTCCGCAGTGCTCGCGCGCAGGCGTCTGCGATGGAAGACACCGCTTCGGTCGGCTCGAAGGAATACGCGGAGATCCGCACGGCGGCGCGCCTGCTCGACTCCGCTGTTCTACCGCGTTATCAGCTCGCCGAGCGCATTGCCGAGGCCAAGGCCGCGGTGGCCGCCGACGTCAAGGCCGCCACCGGCCAGGCCGAAGCCCTGCAAGGCGAGCTGTCCGCTGCCGAAGCCGAAGCCGATCGCATCGGCGCCCAGCTGGACCGAATCGAGGCACGCCAGCGGGAGCTGCAGGCCCTCATCACCTCCGAAGTTGCCGCGCCAACCGATGCCGTGAAAGGCGCAGAGGCCGGGTTGCAGAAAGCGCTGAGCGACGACGATCGTGCGGCAGAGGCGGCCGCGCTGCAGGAGCTGGCGACCGCCCAGCAGGCCCTGCAAACGGCCCAGGCTCGAAAGTCGCTGAACGAGGCAACGCTGGCCGCGGCGTCTGCCGAGGCCGTGCGCCTGCGCAACCTGCGCGCAAAGGCCGAGGATCAGGCCGCGACGACGCGCGCGGCACTGGAGACGGTCAAGCTCGCCGCCGCAGCCGCGGAGCTCGATGGCAGCACGACGGCCTACATCGCGAGCGCCTTGCTCCCCTTGTTCGTGACCTCTCAGCTGGCGAAGACATCCGGCGGCAGCCAAGCGGCTGTAGCTGGCATCGGTTCCATGCAGTTGGCCTATGGCGACTGGCGCCGTGTGCCGTTCGCACCATCGAACAGCAGCACCGCCGCTTCAAGCTTTCCGCCGTCCCAAGTGCTGCGCCAGGTCGCCGAGTGGATCGTCAGCGGCGAGCCCGACCTGAGCGCGCTGAGCGCACTGGACCAGGCAACACCGTAGCCACCCGCTAAGGCACCGCCCGATCATGGACCAATCCCTTCGCTTCCGCCTGACACTGGACGGCGCCGGCCAGGTGCAAGCCGGCGCTCAGGCCGCCGCCGCCGCGCTCGGCCAGGTCGGCCAGGCAGCTTCGAACGTCAGCGCCCAGACCAAGCTCACCGGTCACCAGACAGCCCAGCTCTCGGCGCAGCTGCAAGACCTGTTCGTGCAGATCCAGGCCGGCGGCGATCCGCTGACCGCGCTCATCCAGCAGGGTTCGCAGCTCTCGGCCGTGTTCGGTGGCGTGGGCAACGCGGTGAAGGCCGTTGCGTCGCTGGTGACGCCATCGATCGCAGCCATCGGCGGCCTCGCCGCTGGTGTCGGGGCGCTCTCGCTGGCCTACAAGCAGGGCAACGACGAGTCCGATGCCTACGCGAAGTCGCTGATCCTCACGGGCAACGCCGCGGGCGCCACTGTCGGCCATCTCCAAGCCATGGCGCAGGCCATTGCGGGCAGCGTGGGAACCCAGGGCAAGGCGGCCGAGGGCCTCGCGCAGCTCGCGAGCTCCGGCCGCGTCGCAGCGGCCGAGATGGCACGCCTGGCCGAAGCCTCGATCCGATTCGAGCGCGCCGGCGGTGGAGCGGCCAGCGAGACCTACAAGAAGTTCGTGGACCTCGGCCGCGCGCCGTTGCAGACGCTTGTAAAGCTCAACGAGGCCGAAGGCTTCCTCACCGCCAGCCTGTACGACCAGGTCAAGGCGCTGCAAGAGCAGGGACGAGTTTCCGAGGCGGCTGCCAAGGCCCAGACCGCCTACGCCAATGTCGTTGCCGAGCGTGCGGGTCAGCTCGAAGCCCGGCTCGGCTCGCTGGAGCGCGGCTGGCGGTCCGTTGCCGACGGCGCCAAGCACGCATGGGATGCCATGCTCAACGTGGGCCGGCAAGGCAGCGTAGAAGAAGCCGTTGCACGGGCGCAGGCTGCGGTGGACCGCATCGAGCAGCGCCAGCAGGGCAGGGCCCTCCGCGGCGGCACGGTTGCCGAGCTGCGCGGCTCGCAGGCTCGCTCCGGGCAGGATCTTGCAGACGCCCGCGCCTACCTGGCCACGCAGGAGGAAGGGGCCAAGATTGCACGGCGCATCGCCGAGTCGCAGGCCGGCCAGGTTGAAGCCGGCCGCGCGCTGGCCGAGTCCGACAAGATCATCGAGGCCTCGCTGTCGAACCAGGCCAAGCTGGCCAAGCAGATTGCCGAAGCGCGCCTCACGATGCAGATCGCCGGCAAGAGCCCTCAGGAGATCGAGCGGGCCCTGGCCTACATCAAGGCCACGTCCGCGGCCGGCCAGCAGGCCTTTGCGGCCAGCATCGCCAGCATCAATTCGGCCGTCACCCAGGCAGCGCTGAAGATCAAGGACGCGCAGGCCGAGCTCGACGCGCAAGCCCAGCGTGGCCTGGTGAGCCAGCGCGACTACATCGAGAGGACGGCCGCGCTGCAGGTGCAGGACCTGCAGAACCAGATCAAGGCGCTCGAGCAGACGCGGGCTCGCACGCTGGCCCAGCCGAACAGTGGTGCGGCGGTCTCGGCCATCGACAACCAGCTGGCAGAGAAGCGCCTCGAACTGCTCAACCGCGAGGCCAAGCTGCGCCGCGACCTGGTGCCCGTTGCACTGGCCGAGGCCGCTGCCGTCACCGACGTGGTCCAGGCCTTCCGTCAGGAGGAACTGGCCGCCGATGGCAAGGCCATCGAGCAGCAACGGCAGCAGCGCGTGGTGCTGCTGGCTACGCTGCAGGACCAACATGCCGCGCTCGAAGACACTCTGCAGCTGCAGGACGCCGAGCGCCAGCTCATCTTCGCCACCAGTGAGCAGCGCGCCATTGCCCTGGAGCAGTTGCGCATCGAGATTGAGCGCAAGCGCCAGTTGCGCCAGGTCGAAGCCGCTGGCGGCACTGAGCCTGAGAAGCAGGCCGCCATCGACCTGATCAATGCGGATGCTGCGCGCAAGAAGGCTGCCGCCGTCGCAAAGGTCTACGTCGACGAGTTCACGCGCAACACCGACCGCATCACCTCGGGCCTGACAGACGCCATCCTCCACGGTCTGCGCGGCGGGCGCGATGGTGCGCGCGCCGTGGTCCGCGACATCGGCCGCATGTTCGAAGAACTGATGCTGCGACCGCAGATCGAGGCGCTGGTGAAGCCGCTTGCTGCGCAGGCAGCGTCATGGATTCCAGCGCTTACCGGGACGGGCGCCGCATCTGGCTCCACCGGCTGGCTGGGTATGGTTGGGAATGCCGGCAGCGCCTACAGCGGCTACAGCAAGATCGCGGGCTTGTGGGGCGGCGGTGGGAGCGGCGCCGCCTTCGGCGCGACAGGCAGCGAGATCGCTGGCCTATCCAGCCAAGCCTACGGGACGGCCGTCAACCAGGCTCTGGCCGAGTACGGCATCACCAGCACGACGACGACAACAACGACGGCGGCAGCCGCCGGCGGAACTGCTGGCGCCGAAAGCCTGCTGTCCACCCTGGGCCCCTACGCCGTCATCGCATTGGCCCTGTACGCCATCTTCAAGGACCACAGCAAATGGTCCCTCGGCTCGGTGGCCACCGGCATCTTCAAGGCCAGCCAGTTCACGCCGTCGAGCTTCGACACGCCGTTCGACTTCGGCAATAACACCGAACATGACCGGCCGGACAACCTGAGCAAGGTGCTCGGCGGCATCGGCAACCAGCTATCAGACGTTGCCAAGACCTTTGGCGGGCAGATCGCCGACAGCATCAGCATCGCGCTCAACACCGACATCGACGCCGAGGGCCAGGGGTCCGGCCTGCTCTCGCTGCTGCGCGACGGGCAGCGCATCGCCGGCGTGCAGACCGGCACTGGCGCCTTCAGCGGCAACAACCCCGGCGCGGCCGCCAAGATCGACGCCGCGCAGCTCTCGGCCTTCTTCGCCACCTCGGTGCCGCAGCTCATGGTCGAGGCGCTGCAGCAGTCCGACCTCACCGAGCGCTTCAAGACCTACTTCAACTCCGTGGCCGCGGGCTCCGACCTCACGGCTGATAAGGCGCAGGAGCTGCTGCAAACCGCCACCGCCGTGCAGCAGTTCACCCAAGCCGTCACGCCGCTGGGTGGCGTGTTCAAGCAGGTCGAAACCGCCAGCGTCGGCTCGGTGGCCAGCATCGCCAAGTCCGCCGGCGGCTTCGATCAGCTCAGCCAGGCCGTCGGCACCTACTACCAGGCCTTCTACACCCAGGGCGAGCGCACCAAGATCGCCACCGATGGCGTCTCCAAGGCCCTGGCCGGCGTGGGCCTGGCCATGCCCGACCTTACGCAGACTGCCGACGTGGCGCGCGCCCAGTTCCGCGCGCTGGTCGATGGCATCAAGGACATCAACAGCGAGTCCGGCCAAAAGACGCTGAACACACTGCTCAGCGTCTCCGGCGCGTTCGACCAGCTGGTCAGCTCGGCCGACCAGGCCCGCCAGGCCGTGGCCAGCGAGGCGCAGGGCCTGGAAACCCGCCTGCTGCAGGCCCAGGGCCGCATCGTCGAGCTGCGCGATCGCGAGCGCGCCGCGCTCGACGCCAGCAACCGCGCGCTGTACGACCAGGTCGTTGCCGCCGAGGCCGCGGCCAAGGCCGCCCAGGAGCGCCAGGGGCTGGAGACCCAGCTGCTCACCCTGCAGGGCAAGGCCGTCGAGCTGCGCAAGCGCGAGCGCGATGCCATCGACGAGAGCAACCGCGCGCTGTACGACCAGGTCAAGGCGCTGGAGGACTTCAAGAGCATGTCCGACCAGCTCGAAGCCTCGGCTGGCAATGCGCTGTCCGCATTGCAGGCGTCTGTGCAGGCCCAGAAAGACGCGCTGCAGCGCGCCTACAACGACCAGGTCAAGCTGCTGGACGCGCAGGCCAAGGCCGCGCAGGACACGTATGACGAGGTGGCCAAGCAGGTGGCCGCCACGCGCAAGGCCGCGCAGGCGGCCTACGATCAGCAGGCCGCGTCGATCAACAGCCAGCTCAAGGCCCTGGACGAGGCCGAGAAACAGCGCACCAAGGAATACCGCGCCGCGGTCGACCAGGTCACCGCCGAGCGCAAGGCGGCGCAGACGGCCTACACCGCGGCGGCCGACCAGCTGCAGGCCGTCATCAACGCCAGCACCGAGACGGTGGGTCGCCTCAGCGGCCTGAACGACTCGCTCAAGTCCACCCTGGATAGCCTGCGCCCGCTGGGCAGCGAGGGCGCCGATCGTGCCCGCGCCCAGGTGCAGATTCAGCAAGCCCTGGCCGCCGCTCGCGCCACCGGCGCGCTGCCCACGGCAGAAAGCCTCAAGACCGCACTGGCCGCCATCAGCCGGCCGAGTGAAGACCTGTTCGGGTCGTTCGCCGCCTACCAGCGCGATTTCTTCCGCACCGCAATCGACATCGCCGACCTGCAGAAGATCAGCGGCAGCCAACTCGACGAGGCGCAATCGCAGCTCGACGCGACGCTGGCCCTCAAAGACCAGATGGACGAGGCCAACAAGGCCAACCTCGAGCGGCTCGATGGCATTCGCGAGGCGCTTGACACCGCCAACGACCAGGCCCGCGAGGCCTACGAGCTGCAGCGCGACAACCTGCAGGGTCAGCTCGCCTCGGCGCGCGATGCGCTGGACAACACCATGGGCACGGCAGATGCCGCGCTCGCGGCCGCTGACGAGATCCGAAACGCGGCCATCGACGCGATCAACAAGCAGCGCGAGGGCATCACCCTCAAGCTCGATGCCGACCTGTCCCAGCTCGATGGCATCCTGGACTACGCGAAAAAGCAGTACGACGCGATCGTCGGCATCGACGACAGCGTCAAGCCCATCCCTCAGGCACTGAGCCAGCTCGACCAGGCGCTGCAGGCGCTGGCCACCGTGTTGGGCAAGGGCCCGATCACCACCGGCGGCAACCCGGGCAGCGGCACCGGCACCAGCACCACGCCCACCGGACAGTGGGTCACCTCGGGCAACGTGCAGACCTGGCTGGACCCCAACGGCGCCGTTGGCGTGCAGCCCACGGGCAACACCAGCACCACCGGGCTCGTCCTGCGCGGCAACAACGGCCAGACGCTCAACGCGCAGGAGGCCATCGACTTCATCGGCGCCAACATCGCCTCGCCGCAGACGCTGGTGGCGGCCACGCAGCAGTTTGGCATCAGCGACCAGGGCGTGGACGCGCTCATGGGCTGGACGGCCGGCACCTTCGCTGCGCTCACCAGCGGCGCCAAGCTCAAGGGCTTCTCGCAGCAGGACATCAAGTCCTTCGTGGTCGATCGCCTCGGCGCGGGCGACATCCAGGCCATCTACACCAAGGCTATCCAGGTCGGCATCAACTCGCTGTCGCTCGATGCGCTCAGCAACCTCACGCGCGGTTCGCTTGGCAGCGCCGCGCGCACGGCCGGCCTGCCCTCGTTCGCGGTGGGCACGCCCTACGTGCCCAGCGACATGGTGGCGCAGATCCACCAGGGCGAACGCATCATCCCGGCCACCGACAACGCCGAGCTCATGCGCATGCTGCGCGGCGGCGTGACTGACTCTGCCTTCGCCGCGATGGCCGATCGGCTGCGCGAGATGACCGCGAGGCTGGAGCGCATCGAGGCGGCCGGCCTGGCCACGGCGGCGAACACCGGCAAGCTGCAGCGCCTGCATGACCGATGGGACGGCGACGGCCAGCCCCCGACGAGGGAAGAATGAAGCACAAACGAAAGCTCACGCCGCAGCAACGAGCACTCAGGGCAAAGCTGGCGGCGGACCTGCGATTGGTCCAACGAGTGCAGCGGATGGCAAGGGAGCTTCATGCCCGCATTCATGCACTGGCGGCAGTCGGCTCGGCGCCTACGCGTGAAGACATTGCCGAGGCGACGCACCAGCTCGACAAGTTGCTTTGTCTGCGTAACTCGCTCACGGGGTGGGCAGCGGCCGTATCTATCGATGAAGCGACCACCGCACTCTCTTCGCTTCAATCGATATTGGCCGACCTCTCTAATCCGATTGGGTGCCAGCCATGCAAATGACCAATCTCGAACAAGCCGGGCTGGCTCTGTCGCTCAATGAGCGCCTTATCGATATTCGCGAAGTGCAGCAAATCACCGGCATGAGAAAGACAACGATCTATGCGTGGATGAAGGCGGGCGAATTTCCGGGGCCCGTCAAGCTCGGTTCTCGATGCTCGCGCTGGCCGCTGAGCCGTGTGCAGCAGTTCGTGCAAGAGCGGATTGCCGCGAACGATGCTTCGCCAGCCGGCCGCAAGCAGATGGAACTGAAATGACGCATGGACGAGCAGAAATGACGTTATCTGACAATGATCGCTGTGCGGTCTTAGGGGTGGCGTCAAGTGTGCTGGAAACGCGCTGGCCGCGAGTACAGGCTTTTTGCTGCGTGCGCATCGGGCCGAACCTGTTGGATGCACACGCCGCTGTTCAGTGGCCTGGCGTTGTCGTCGTCACGAACCGCTGGACGGGCCAATTGCTTGCGAAGTCCTTGCCAGGCAAGCCCTCGCAGATTGATTGGGCTGCGCTGGGCTAGTCGCCGATGTACATGAATTCTTGGGGCCCCCTGCTGAGCCGAGAACTCGGCCATAGGCTTGGTGGACATGGGCCAGATGGTCGAGACCCTGTTCTAGCATCGCGGATTCCGTCATGTCGCCGCGGTGCCGAGCAAGCGCGCCAGGGACGCCACAGATGCAGTGAGGCGCGCACCTTCTACCCGCACTTGCGGATGCGCCAGCGCCAGGCCTCGGGCCTACTCGCTTCGCGCCGCAGCGTGCTAGAGTTGCGATGCCCCTGCGAAACAGGGGTCGGGCTCTGGCAGGCTCGGATTCAGCAAGGCGCGCGGCCGCCTCAAGAGCGGCTTTTTCATGCGCGGTTCACGCCCATGAGCGTCCATTCAATGGCGCCCGGGCGGGGGCACCTTCGGGTGCGCCGGTGCCTTGCTGCCGGTCCTGCCAGCTCCGCTTCGGGTGCCACCCTTTCGCCTGGCAGCGATGGCGGCACCTTGGTTCAACAGCAAGGAGCCGTCACACCATGGCTGGTCTGATCCCGGGCGCGAGCACGCCCGTTCTTCTCCCCTCGAACCCTCCCGCGGCCGTGCGCCGCATTCCTGCTGACTCGCGCACGCGCCGCGTGCACGGCGTGTTCGGCCTCGGCGACGAGCTGGCGGTGGTCTACAGCGCCCGCGCCGCGGACACGCCGCGCGTGTCGCTGGAGCTGGGCGCCGATGCCGATCGCCGCGCGCTGCACATGACGGCCGAACAGGCCCGCTCGATGGCTCGCGCCTTGGTGGTTGCAGCCGAGGCCACCGACACCGCCTGCCGGCGGCCGCCCGTCGAGCGTGCGCCGCGCGCGGGTCGTCAGCAGCAGGAAGGCGGTGCCCAATGAGTCCCGAACAAGCTCGCACTGTGCTGCGCGATTGCATCAATGCAATTTGCGTCTTGACTTCCGCCGCGCTTGACAGCGGCCCCGACCACACCACGGCTGCCTACTTCGAGGCGTTCATGGCTCTTGCGGAAAAGTGCGACAACGCCCTTAGGGCGATTGGTGCTGACGCATCCGCAGAAGGCGGTGCGGCATGAGCAGCGCCAGCGACTACGGCCACCTGGTCACCGTTTCGGTAGGCATGCAGAACTACTTCGCGCAGCAGGGCCTATGGGTGGACGGCGCACCGTGCGGCAAGTTGGCATTGCTGCTGGATCGCCGTGTCACGCCGCTGGCGCCGCTGGACGCCAGATTCATCGTCACGCCGCAGCAACTCGAAGAACTGATCCGCGAAGTGGCGGTCCCAAAGCCGGCCGGCGTTACCGGTCAGCAGTGGGCTCAGTTTTTGCGCCGCTTGTACGAGTCCAAAGCGAAGCCGATCTACATGGGCCCCTTGGTAAATCCGGCGACCGGCGCAGTTTTGCGTCGGTCGGATCAAGGCCCTGCCGCCGTGCCGTTCGAACCCTTGCAGCGCCCAGCCCAGGGCCCTGCAAAGGTCAAGTTCGAGGATCGTCTGATGCAGACGCTGCGTGAGTTCGTGGACTTCACGCAAAGCAGTGCCTGGATCGATGGTCCTCGGGCATAGGGCAGGGCGCTATCCATGCCCATGAACGGCAAGCCACGCCAGCGCGCTGTCACGCCTGAGCTGATCCGCGGTGCGCTGCTCAGCGTGCCGCCGGATGTCGAGCGTGACACCTGGGTGCGCATCGGCATGGCCATCAAGGCCGAGCTGGGAAGCTCGGCCGGCTTCGAGCTATGGAGCGAATGGAGCAGCACCGGCGCCACATACAAGGCGCGCGACGCCCGCGACACCTGGCGCAGCCTCAAGGCCGGCGGCCGCACGACGATCGGCACGCTGTTCGGCATTGCCAAGGATCACGGCTGGCGCTTCCCGGACGAGGACGCAACGTCGCAGACGCCTGCAGACGCTGCAGCCGTGCAGCGCCAGGCCGCCGAGCTGGCCACACGGAAGCGGCGCGAGCGCGAGGCCGAGGCGGAGCAGTACCGACAGCGCGCCGATCGCGCGGCCCGAGATGCAGGCGAGCTGTGGGCTGATGCCAGCGAGGCCGGCCAGTCGCCCTACCTGCAGCGAAAGGGCGTGCAGGGCCATGGCGTGCGCTACCTGGCCGATGGCACGCTGCTGGTGCCGATGCGCAACGCGGCCGGCGAGCTGCAGAACGTGCAGCGCATCGCGCCGGCCAAGCCTGCCAACGGTGCGCCCGAGAAGCGGTTTCTGCCTGGTGGCCGCAAGTCCGGGTTGTGGCACCTCATCGGCTCGCTGGAAGGCGCGGCGGTGCTGCTGCTGGCCGAGGGCTATGCGACGGCGGCCAGCCTGCACGAGGCCACCGGCCGGCCTGTGGGTGTGGCCTTCGACGCGGGCAACCTGGTGCATGTGGCCAAGATGGTCCGTGAGCTGCACCCGACGCTGCCGCTGCTGGTGTGCGGCGACGATGACCGCGAGACGGAGCAGCGCACCGGCAAGAACCCAGGCCGGCTGAAGGCTGCGGCGGCTGCGCGGGCCGCCAAGACTTCGCAGGCGTCTGCGGCGACGGTCTTTCCCGATGGACTGCCGGGCGGCGGGACCGATTTCAACGACCTGGCCGCGCATGCGGGGCTTGATGCGGTGCGCGACCTGGTCGAGCGCGCGGCGGGGCTGTCGAGCGATGCAGACGCCCGCCAAGCCGTTGAATCGTCGCCTCAAACTAGAGGCGACGATGGCCAGGAACCCGGCCAGCCCGACAAGTGGGGCTTCCTGTGCGACGCGCGAGGCGTCTGGCACGTCGGGCGGGACAAGGATGGCGAGCGGCGCAAGCCGCAATGGCTGTGCGCGCCGCTGGCCGTCACCGCCCGCACCAGGTCAGACGATGCCAACGGCTGGGGCTTCCTGCTCGAATGGAGCGACTTGGACGGCAACCCCAAGTCATGGGCGATGCCCTCGGCCCTGCTGAGCGGCGAGGGTGCCGAGTGGGCGGCCAGGCTGCGCGACATGGGCCTTGAAATGGCCGTCGGCCCCGGCGTGCGCAACATGGTCGGCACCTACATCAACACCCGTCATCCTGAGGAGCGGGTGACGTGCGTGGACAAGGTGGGCTGGCACGGTGGCGTCTACGTGCTGCCCAACGGATCGATCGGCGAATGCCCCGGCAAGCGCTACGTGTTCCAGACCGAGGCAGGCGCTGATGACTTGTTCCGCCAGCGCGGCACGCTCGAGGACTGGCAGGCGGAGGTGGCGGCGCTGTGCCCCGGCAATTCCCGTCTGACGTTCGCGGTGAGCTTCGCTTTGGCCGGTCCAGTGCTGCCGTTCTCGGGCCTGGAAGGCGCCGGTGTTCATCTGCGTGGCGACTCGCGCGGCGGCAAGACGACGGCGCTGCGTGCAGCCGCCAGCGTGTTCGGCCGCCCGAGCTACGTGCAGCAGTGGCGCACCACCGCGAATGCCCTGGAGAACACGGCGGTGCAGGCCAACCATGCGTTGCTGGTGCTCGACGAGCTGGGCCAGCTCGATCCGGCCGAGGCCGGCACCGCAGCCTACCTGCTGTCGAACGGCATGGACAAGGGGCGCAGCACCCGAGGCCTGATCCCGCGCCGGCGGCGCACCTGGCACCTGCTGTTCCTGTCGTCCGGCGAAGTGAGCCTTGCCGACCTGGCGGCCGATGCTGGGAAGCGGATGCGCACCGGCCAGGAGGTTCGCATGGCCGACCTGCCGGTCGATGCAGGTGCAGGAATGGGCGGCCTGGAAACGCTGCACGGGTTCGAGTCGCCGGCCGAGCTTGCCGAGGCTCTGAAGGATAACGCGGCCCGCTTCTACGGCACTGCCGGCCGTGCCTGGTTGCAGTGGTGCGCCGACCACTATGCCGAGCTGCCGGCCAGGCTGCTGGTCCTGCTGGGCAAGTACCGCGACGAGTTCGTGCCCGAGGCGTCTTCCGGCCAGGTGCGAACGGTGGGCAGCCGCTTTGCCCTGGCCGCCGCAGCCGGCGAGCTGGCCACGGAGGCCGGCATCACGGGCTGGCAGGCCGGCGAGGCGGCCCAGGGGTGCCGCACATGCTTTGAGGCCTGGTTGGCCGCGCGTGGCCACCTCGACAACGGGGAAGAGGCTGGCGCGCTGTGCCAGGTGCGGGCGTGGATCGAGAAGAACGGCGACGCGCTGCTGACCTGGACCCACCGTGTCGTGGACGATCACCGTGCCTCGACGCCGATGCGCGCCGGCTTCAAGCGCCTGGTGGACGACAACCACAAGCCGCTCACGATCGACGCAGCCACCGACTACCTCGACCGGCGGAGCTCCACCGTATCGAGCGCCCGAGCCGAGGCACAAACCGAATACCTCATCCTCCCTGAGGCGTTCAAGCGCGACCTGTGCAAGGGCTTCGACCCCGAAATGGTGGCTCGGGTGCTCAAGCGCAATGGGCACCTTCAGCACGAGGCTGACCGCCTCACGCGCCCCGAGCGCATCCCGGGCCTCGGCCGGATCCGGGTCTACCGCATCAACCCCTCGATCCTGTCAGCCGACCGCTGATGCCACGGTGGTGACCGCCTCGGGTCTGAGGTGGTTCCGGCCCGACCGATGCGGGCCGCGTGTCCCTTCCCCCGAGCCAAAAGGTACTGAACGCAGTTTTGCGTTTAGTACGGGCTGGCGTGTCCTGATGGGCCTGATGGAGGACCGGGTACCGGGAACACCGGGAACAGAATTCGCCTTACCGGGAACAGCAGAAGTCTTATAAATCAATGACTTACAAGCGTGTTCCCGCTGTTCCCGGTGTTCCCGGCAAAAAACGACATGGTCCGACCCAAGTTGCTGCGGGGCGCGGAATACTTCGCGCCAAGGGGCAAGTCCGTGCAGTAACTCGTGCAGTAACTCGGCCCGGAAAAGACCTAGTTTCATAGGTGAGCGTGAGTGACCCCGGCTCCACCAGACAAAGCTCCGCGAGGAGCCGTAACGCCCAAGGGCGCCAAGTCGACGA
Organism: uncultured Bordetella sp.; assembly: GCA_964641795.1. Taxonomy (GTDB): domain Bacteria; phylum Pseudomonadota; class Gammaproteobacteria; order Burkholderiales; family Burkholderiaceae_C; genus Pseudaquabacterium. The sequence continues at coordinate 19,654 of CAZXLI010000077.1, forward strand.
GGCTTGGCGCCCTTTTTCTTGCTAGAGGCCGCTATACCGGCCCGGGAAGCTCAGCGCCGCCTGCGCGAGGCAAACCCGAATGCCGCGAGCGAGGCCAGCACCAGGGCCAACGAGCCGGGCTCGGGCACGCCTTGAGGCCGGGACGACCAGACGAAGGTGCCGACAGCCTGTGATTCTTCGAATCCATCGCCGGTGTCGCGTCCGAACGGGTCACCGCCCTGCAGCACATAGTTGTCCAGCGACACACCGAACGGGTTGGTGGCGAAGACGCCCGAATGGATGTCGCTGTCATAGATCGAGGCGACGAGCGCATCCCCATCGATCGTGCCGTTCATGTCGAACAGCAGGCCCAGATCGGGCAGTCCACCATTCTGCTTGTTGAAGCCGCCCTGGTTGGAACTTTCAGGCCCGGCATTGAACACCCAGGTTTCGCCAGGATTCAGCGTGCCGGTGAGCGTGATGTTGATGGTCTGTGCAGGGGCCACACCCGACAGCGTGGCGCTGCCAGAGAATGCCGTCGACCCCGTATTCTTGATTTCCAGCCAACCGGTGTCTGGTGCGCCGCAGGTACCAATGGTGGCTGTACCCGAGCCGCAGCCCGAGGTGTAGTGCGTGGTGCCGGTCAGGCTGTAGCCCAGCAGGCCGGCTTGCGCCGAGCCCATCGTGGCCAAACCCACCAGGCAGCCTGCGGAAGCCGCAGCTAAACGTGGAAGCAAGCCTGTCTTCATGGACCGTCTCCTCGGTTGGGCGGGCGCTCAGCGACTGGCGCCCCGGACACTTGACGCTCGTGGACTTTAAGACTGGCACTCGCCGTGTCATAGCACCTGGAACCGGGGGGTCGAAGTGCAGCGCGGACGGTTCGACGACCCGCCTTCTACCTCGTGGATGGGCGTCCCCAGCCCGGGCCGAACGGCGTCGGCAGAACCAAGTCATCGGTGCCGCCCGACACCTTACGGACAGGTTGCGCTGAACGACAAGTTGCGTTCAGCGCCGTTTTTCCTTTGATCGCGGCGGCCGGACAGGGCTAGCATCGAATTCGCCTCCATTCGCTGATCGGCCGCCGCATGAGCGCATCCGCCACCAAGTCCACCGCACCGGTGATGCCGCAGGCCCTGCCGCGCGGCAAGCTCGAATGGCGCCAGTTGCTCGACTGGTTGCGCAGCGACGGCTGGGTGACGCCCGCTGACGCCGAGCGGGTCATCAAACGCTTCGGCCACAGCGACTCGAGCCTGCATGCGCTGGTGCGGCTGGGTGGCGCCGGACTGCAGCGCAACGGTCGCGGGCTCGATACCGAGGCGCTCACCGAATGGCTGGCCGGCCGCGCCCAGATCCCCTATCTGCGCATCGACCCGCTGAAGGTCGACGTCGGCCGGGTGGCCGACGTCATGAGCGTGCAGTACGCGCAACTGCGCAAGGTGTTGCCGGTGATCGTCGGTGCGGCCGAGGTGACGATCGCCACCAGCGAACCCTACGACACCGTCTGGGTCAGCGAGATCGAGACGCATACCCGCAGGCGGGTCAAGCTCGTGCTCGCCAACCCCGACGAGATTGCGCGCTACACGACCGAGTTCTACACGCTGGCCAAGTCGGTGCGCGCGGCGCAGAAGACCGGCGAGGCCTCGGCCGCGGCCAGCTTCGAGCAACTGGTCGAACTGGGCAAGAGCAACAAGCAGCTCGATGCCAACGACCAGGGCGTGGTGCAGGTGGTCGACTGGCTCTGGCAGTACGCCTTCGACCAACGCGCCTCGGACATCCACCTCGAGCCGCGGCGCGACATGGGGGCCATCCGCTTCCGCATCGACGGGGTGCTGCACACCGTCTACCAGGTGCCGCTGACGGTGATGAACGCGATGACGGCGCGGATCAAGCTGCTCGGTCGGATGGACGTGATCGAGCGGCGGCGGCCGCAGGATGGCCGGATCAAGACCAAGCGGCCGGACACCCCCGATGCGCCGGGCGGTGGCGAGGTCGAAATGCGCTTGTCGACCCTGCCCACTGCCTTCGGCGAGAAGATGGTGATGCGCGTGTTCGACCCCGAGACGGTGGTCAAGACCGTCGAGGCGCTCGGCTTCTCGACCCATGATGGCGAACGCTGGAAGGAGCTCATCTCGCGGCCCCACGGCATCATCCTGGTGACCGGCCCGACTGGCAGCGGCAAGACGACGACGCTGTATTCGACGCTGAAATCGCTGGCCACTGACGAGGTCAACGTCTGCACGATCGAAGATCCGATCGAGATGATCGAGCCGGCCTTCAACCAGACGCAGGTGCAGGCGTCCATCGACATGGGCTTTGCCGAGGGCCTGCGGGCGCTGATGCGGCAGGATCCGGACATCATCATGGTCGGCGAGATCCGCGACCTGCCCACTGCCGAGATGGCGATCCAGGCCGCGCTGACCGGCCACCTGGTGTTCAGCACCTTGCACACGAATGACGCAGCCTCGGCGATCACGCGCTTGTCCGACCTGGGCGTGCCGACCTACCTGATCAACGCCACCGTGATTGGCGTGCTCGCGCAACGCCTGGCGCGCACCTTGTGCGCGGCCTGCAAGGCGCGCGACGAGAGCCTCACGCGCGAGGCGCTGGACGATCTGGCACGGCCCTGGCGCCTGTCGGGCGGCGTGCGCCCGTACAAGCCGGTGGGCTGCCTCGAATGCCGCAACACCGGCTACCGCGGCCGGGTCGGCCTGTACGAACTGCTGCTGCTCAGCGAGGACGCGCGCGCTGCGATCCACCCGACGCTGGACACCGCCGCGCTGCGCAAGACCGTGGTGAAGGAAGGCATGCGCCCGATGCGCCTGGCCGGCACCATGAAGGTGGCAGAAGGCGTCACCACCGTCGACGAAGTGCTGCGCACCACGCCCAGCTGGCACGACAGCTGAAGCACGCCGTGTGCCGGCTGCTGTCCTGTCGGTGGCAACGACAGGCACAGGACGGTTACGTGGAAACCACAGCCGGTCTCCTCGGGTCGCTCCCTAGAATCGTTCGCACCAACGGACCGTTTCTCGAGGAGACGCAGTGAAGATCAAGAGCCAGAGAGATTTCTGGTCGGGGTTGATGTTCGTGGCCACCGGGGTAGGGTTTGCCTGGGGCGCTACGAACTACAGCTTCGGCGTCTCGGCCCGTCCCGGGCCGGGCTACTTTCCCTTCGGCCTGGGCATCCTGATGGCCATCCTCGGGGCCTTCATCCTGTTCGAATCGCTGGCGGTCGAGACCGAGGATGGCGAGCCGATCGGCAAGTGGGCCTGGAAACCGTTGATCACGATCGTCTTCGCGGTCGGCCTGTTCGGCGTGCTGCTGCCGCGACTGGGCATGGCCGCGTCGCTGCCGATCCTGATCATCATCACGAGCCTGGCCGGCGACGAGTTCCACTGGAAGGACGTGCTGATCAACTGCATCGTGCTGACCATCGGGTCGTGGGCGATCTTCATCCTCGGCCTGAAGCTGGTGATCCCGCTCTGGCCGACCTTCATCACCGGCTGAGGAACGCGCCATGGATCTGTTGAACAACCTCGCGCTCGGCTTCGGCGTAGCCTTCACCCTGCAGAACCTGCTGTACGCCTTCGGCGGCGCGGTGCTGGGCACCTTGATCGGCGTGCTGCCGGGCCTGGGCCCGGTGGCGACGATCGCGATGCTGCTGCCCTCGATCTATGCGCTGGATGCGACACCGGCGCTCATCATGCTGGCCGGTATCTACTACGGCGCGCAGTACGGCGGATCGACCACCGCGATCCTGATCAACGTGCCGGGCGAATCGAGCTCGGTCGTGACCGCGATCGACGGCTACGCGATGGCGCGCCAGGGCCGCGCCGGCGCCGCGCTGGCGGCCGCGGGCCTGGGCTCGTTCTTCGCCGGCTGCGTGGGCACGATCATCATCGCGGCCTTCGCGCCGCCGCTCACCGAACTGGCCTTCAAGTTCGGCCCGGCCGAGTATTTCTCGCTGATGACGCTGGGCCTGGTTGGTGCCGTGGTGCTGGCCTCTGGCTCGCTGGTCAAGGCGATCGCGATGATCCTGATGGGCCTGCTGCTGGGCCAGATCAACACCGACGTGATCTCCGGCGTGCCGCGCTACAGCTTCGACATTCCCGAGCTGACCGACGGCATCGGCTTCGTCGTGATCGCGATGGGGATCTTCGGCTTCGGCGAAATCATCTCGAACCTGGGGCGGCCGGCCGAGCACCGCGAGGTGTTCACCAAGGACGTCAAGGGCCTGTGGCCGACCAAGCAGGACGTGAAGGACGCCTTCCCGGCCGTGCTGCGCGGCACCGCGCTGGGCTCGATCCTCGGCGTGCTGCCGGGCGGCGGTGCGCTGCTGGCTTCGTTCGCGGCCTACACGCTCGAGAAGAAGAGCCGGGGCCGCCCGGGCGAAGTGCCGTTCGGCAAGGGCAACATCCGCGGCGTGGCCGCGCCCGAGTCGGCCAA
>CAZXLI010000078.1:0-24065 GCA_964641795.1 uncultured Bordetella sp.
GCATCGCCTTCCAGACCAACATCCTGGCGCTGAACGCCGCGGTGGAAGCCGCGCGTGCCGGCGAGCAGGGCCGCGGCTTCGCGGTGGTGGCCGGGGAGGTGCGCTCGCTGGCGGCGCGCGCGGCCGGCGCGGCCAAGGAGATCAAGGCGCTGATCGACGATTCGGCCGACAAGGTGGGCGCCGGCATGCAGACGGTGCATGGCGCCGGCGCGCAGATCCGCGGCGTGGTCAGCGAAGTGGTGCAGGTGCGCGAGCTGATCGAGGCCTTGTCGCTGGCCAGCCAGCAGCAGGAAGCCGGCGTCGGCGAGATCAACGACAGCGTGGCCTCGCTCGACCAGGCGACGCAGCAGAACGCCGCGCTGGTGGAAGAGCTGGCCGCCACCACCGAATCGTTGAACAGCCATGCACGGCGGCTGGTGGCCACCGTCGAGTACTTCCGCATCCCCGCGGCCGAGGGCCGCTGAAAGGTTTGATCATGACGACAACATTGCCCCGCCTGCTGCTCGCTTTCAGTCTGGCCCTGGCCACGCTGGCGGCCCAGGCCGACCCCAAGGTGCTGAAGAAGGTGCCGCCGGAGTTTCCGGAAGAAGCCGCGCGCCGCGCCATCACCGACGGCGTGCTGAAGGTCAAGGTCTCGGTCGACGGCCAGGGCGCGGTGACCGGCGTGCAGGTGCTCGAGGCGGTGCCGCCGAAGGCCAAGATCTTCAACGACGCGGCGGTGGCGGCGCTGAACAAGTGGCGCTTCGAGGCTTCGGGCAAGGCCGAGAGCGTGGAGCTGAAACTGGTCTTCAGCCAGGAGTGAGGTCGTGGCTCCCGCCCAGGCACAGCACATAGCCCTCGCCGCGAAAGGTCTTGATCAGCTGCGGCGTGGGGCCGGTGTCGTCGAGCTTGTGGCGCAGCTTGCAGACCAGGTTGTCGATGTAGCGGTCCAGCGGCGCCAGCGGCACGCGGCGCACGGCCATCGCCAGCGTGTCGCGGTCCACCGGCTGGTTGGCGCGGTTCAGCAAGGCCTGCAGCAGGCGGAACTCCATCGGCGTCAGGTGCCGCAGCGTGCTGCCGGCCAGCAGCACGCGCTGCTCGATGTCCAGCCGCCAGCGGCCCAGGTGCAGCGGGCCGGCCACGCGTTGCGCGGCCGGCTGCATGCGGCGCAGCACCGCGCGGATGCGCGCGGCCAGCTCGCGCGGGTCGAAGGGCTTGACCAGCGCATCGTCGGCACCCACCTCCAGCGCGCGCACCAGCTGCTCGACGCTGCCGCGCGGCGTGGTCAGCACGATCGGCAGCGCGGTGCGGCTGCGCACCTGGGCACAGACGCTGGTGCCGCTCAAGTCCGGCAGCTGCTCGTCGATCACCAGCAGGCTGCCGCCGGGTCGGTCGAGCCGCGACATCAGCGCGGCGGCGCTGTCCACCGGCACGCAGCGGATGCCGGAGGCGTCCAGCGCGCTGGCGACATAGCTTCTGAAATGAGCGTCGGCCTCGGCGTGGACGATCTCGAGCTGCCAGTCCATCGGGCGGGCCGCGACCGGCTTCAGCCCAGGCGCGGCAGGCGCGCCACGCTGTCGTGCACCAGCGCCAGCAGCCGCGCGCTGTCGGCCCGGGTGATCAGCTGCGCGGCATGCGTCGGCTCGGCGGCCGAAGGTGAGGCCGGTACCGCGAGCAGCCGGCCTTCGGTGGCGGGGTCGCGCCATTCGACGCTCAGGTGGTGCGGCGCGCCGTCGAACAGCGTCGGGTCGATCAGCGCGGCCACCGGGCACACGTCGTGCAGCAGCGGGTCCACGCTGGCATAGGACTGCAGCATCGCGGCCGCGGCCGGTGCCACCGGGCCGGGCAGCGCGGCCAGGCCCGCGCGCCAGGCTTCGTCCATCGCGGTCTGGTTGGTCACGTCCAGGCCGAACAGGCGCACGCAGGCGCCGGCAGCCAGCACGATCTGTGCGGCCAGCGGGTCGCAGTGGAAATTGAACTCGGCATGCGGCGTGACATTGCCGGGCACGAAGGCCGCGCCGCCCATGATGTCCAGCCGCGCGGCGCGGCGCAGCAGGCCGGGCGCGCGAAGCTCGGCCAGCGCCAGGTTGGTCAGCGGGCCCAGCGCCACCAGGTGCAGCGTGCCGGCCGGCGCGTGCTGCAGCTGGCGCACCAGTTCGTCCACCGCATGGCCGTCGGCCACGGTTCCGAGCATCGGCAGCGCCACGCCGCCGAGCCCGTCCTCACCGTGCACGAGGTTGCTGCGCAGCTCGGCTTGCGCCAGCGGTCGCGGGCAACCGGCGAACACCGGCACCTGGCACGCGCCGGCCAGGTCCAGCACGCGGCGCGCGTTGTCGGCGGTCTGCGGCAGCGGGCGGTTGCCGGCCACGCAGGTGACGGCGCGAAGGTTGAGCTGTGGCGCGGCGATGGCGACCAGCAGCGCGAGCGCGTCGTCGATGCCGGGGTCGCAATCGATGATCAGGGGCAGGGCGGGCATCGTGAGTCTCGTCAGGTGAAGAGGTGGCGGCGCGCTGGCTCAGCTGCGGGCCAGCGGGTGGTCGATCAGCGCGGCGTCGATCGCGCTGCGCGTGGGCTGGGCGGCCTGCGCGCCGCGGCGCGTGCAGGCCAGGCTGGCGGCGGCCACCGCGTGGTCCAGCGCGCGCGGCTCGGGCAGGCCCAGCGCCAGCGCGGCGGCGAACACGCCGGCACAGGTGTCGCCGGCGCCGGTGGTATCCAGCACGTTGACGCGCAGCGCGCGGCGGCGGTGGCACGGGCCGCTGGCATCGGCGGTCAGCGCGCCGTCGGCGCCTAGCGTCAAAAAGACGCGGCAGCCGAGCACGGCGGCCAGTCGCGCGGCCGGTGCGGCGGCGTCGTCCTGCGCCAATCCGCCCAGGCCGAGCTGCAGGCAGGCGCTGCGCAGCTCGCCTTCGTTGACGATCAGCCAGTCGAACAGCCCTGGCGGCAGGCTGACATCGTCGATCCACGGCGCGGCATTCAGCAGCACGCGGCAGCCGGCCTGGCGTGCGCGGCGGGCCAGCGCGAAGGATTCCTCGGCCGGCGCTTCCAGCTGCAGCAGCAGCGTGTTGCAGGCGGCGAGCGCGGCGTCGTCGACCCAGTCGGCGCGCAGCAGCGCATTCGCGCCGGGCGCGACGACGATGCAGTTCTCGCCGCCGCGCGCGACGCTGATGCTGGCCAGCCCGGTGCTGCAGCCGGGCAGGTAGCGCACGCCTTGCAGGTCGGTGCCGGCCAGGCGCAGCGCATCGAGCGCGGTCGACGCGAAGGCATCGTCGCCGACCGCGCCGACCAGCCGCGTGGCGACGCCGAAGCGCTGCGCCGCATGCGCCTGGTTCGCGCCCTTGCCGCCGGGGCTGATGACGGCGGGTCCGCCGAGCATCGTCTCGCCCGGCCGCGGCAGGCGCGGCACCGGGATCGAGATGTCCATGTTGATCGAGCCGAAGACCATCAGCATGGCAGCTCCCTGGCGATCGAGGCCCGCGGGGCCGGGCCGGCATCCTGTGGCCGCAACTGGTGCAGCGCGCCGCGGGCGCCGCGGGTCGCGACGCAGAGCGCGGCACTGCGGCAGGCCTGCGCCAGCGCCAGGCCCAGGCGGGCGCCGCGGTCGCGCGCGACCAGGAAGGTGGCGTTGAAGCTGTCGCCGGCGCCGGTGACATCGAGCACGGGCACCGGCTCGGCCGGCTGCTGGCTCAGGCCTTCGTCGCGGTCGGCGGCCATGGCGCCTTGCGCGCCCAAGGTGACGACCACCGTGCGGGCGCGCGAGGTCCTGCACAGGGCCTGCAGGCGCTGCAGCGCGGCGCCCTCGGGCGGCGTGCCGGCCAGCGCCTCGAAGCCGCTGCGGTTCAGGAACAGCAGGTCGCAGAAGTTCATCAAGGCCGCCAGGTCCAGGTTCATGCGCAGGGCGCCTTCGCGTTCGACATCGATGGCCAGCCGCGTGCCGAAGCGCGCGCTGCGCAGGCCCCAATCGACCAGCGCGGCGCCTGCATACGGCATCGTGTAGGCCCAGCGGGCACTGGCCAGCGCGGCATCGGGATCGGGTGCTTCGTCGGCCGCATCTTCACCCGGCGGCAGCCACACCACCGAGCGTTCGCCCTGCGGCGACAGCGCGACCAGCGCGATCGACGACGCGGTGCCGGGCACGCGGCGCAGATGGTCGAGCCGCACGCCATGGATGGCCAGGTCGTCGCGAATGGCATCCGCCTGCGGATCGTCGCCGACGCGGCCCCACAGCGCGCTGCGCCAGCCCAGCCGGGCGGCGGTGCAGGCGGCATTGGCCTCCGTGCCGCCGCCGAACTGGCCCAGCGGCTCGCCGCGGATCTTGTCGTCCCAGCCGGGCAGGCGATCGGCCTCGAACACCAGGTCGAGGCAGGGGTCGCCGATGGCTAACATGTCAAGTGGGCGGGTCATGAGCAGCTTCCCGCGAGGCGCCGCTGCGCGATCGGCAGCAGCGCATCGGCCAGCGCACGCAGGCCATAGACCGGCTCATTGACCGCGAGGAACTCGTCGCGCAGCGCGGCCGGCAATGCGCGCGCGCCGACCAGCGCGCCGCACAGCGCGCCGGCCATCGTCGCGATGGTGTCGGTGTCGTTGCCCATCGAGGCACCGAGCGAGATCGTGCGCAGCGGATCGCCCTGCGCATAGGCGAACAGGCCGATCGCCGCCGGCACCGATTCGGCCGCCAGCACCGAGTTGCCGACGCGCCATTCGATATGCTGCATGAAGTCGAGGTCGTTCTTCGCGCTGGCCGCGATGTCCAGCGCCATCTGCAGCCGCACCGGCAGGCGCGGGCCGGCGATGGCGCGCGCGCGTTCGCGGCCGAGGTGTTCGCCAAAAGCCGCGCCTTCGACGCAGGCGTCGACCACGCTGTCGACATCGCCGGCGAGGAGCGCGCGCGAGGTGCCGGCCGCGATGGCACAGGCCGAGGCGATGGCCACGTCAGTGTCGTGCGAGGGCAGGCAGGTGACGAAGGCCTGCTCGCAGGCGGCCTGCAGGTTGCCGGGGTGCACCAGGCCGCACGCGGCCACGCGCATCGCCGCGCCGTTGGTGTTGCCCACCGTCGTCATCTTGCGCAGCGACTGGCCGATGGTGCCGACGCGCGCCAGGTCGTCGCCGCGGCGCATGGCCGCGACCATCTGCGCGGTGCTCGGTCCCATGAAGCCGGCCTTCGGGCTGGTGGCGGCCCAGTCGAGCAGGCAGGCGCGCCAGCCGGCATCGTCGAGCGCGCCATCGGCCTGCACCAGCGCGCGGGCCAGGTAGACCAGCTGGCTGGTGTCGTCGGTGACCTCGGCCTGGCGGCCGCCCAGCGCGCCGGCAAAGGTGTCGGGCGGCGGCGCGACGAAGCGGGTGACCAGGCCGCCGTGCGCGGCCAGGATTTCGTCGATGCGCCATTGCTCGGTCGGCGCGCCCAGCGCGTCGCCCATGCCGGCGAGGCACAGCGCGCCGAGGATGCCGTCATGCAGGTCAGGGTTCATCGGGTCGGGACGGAAGAGGCGGAAAGGGGCGAAGCGGCCTCGGCCGCGACATCGGATTGCCAACGCACGAAAGACGCGGCCATGGCGCGCTGACGGCGGCGCCGGCGCTGCCAGCCGGCCAGCATCAGCGCCAGCAGGATGGCCAGCGCCGGCAGCATCTGTACCGCCTGCGGCGCCAGGTTCAGCGCGCCCAGCCGCGTGGCGGCTACCGCGCAGGCACCGAACAGCAGCGAGGCGCCCAGCACGCCCAGCGGCGCGCGGCCGCCGAGGAACACCGCGGCCAGCGCGATGAAGCCGCGGCCGCCGCTCATGTCGGCCTGGAACAGCGTGAGGTAGCCCATGCTGAGGTACAGCCCGCCGAGGCCGGCGAGCAGGCCCGACAGCGCCAGCGCCGCATAACGCAGCCGCGGCACGGCCAGCCCGGCGGCCGCGGCGGCCTCCGGTGCCTCGCCGGCGGCGCGCAGGCGCAGGCCGAAGCGGGTGTGCATCAGCAGCCCGTGCAGCAGCGGCACGGCGGCGAAGGCAGCCCACACCAGCACATGGTGGCCGCGGCGGTCGTCGCCGTTGAGCAGGCTGTCGAGCAGCGGCCAGTGGCCGAAGCCCGGCAGATGCAGCGCCGGCAGCGCGGCGCTGACCAGCTGCGCGGTGGAGCCCTTGTCGCCGGCCCACAGCACCAGCAGGAAGACCGTGGCGCCGCCGGCCAGCAGGTTGATGCCGATGCCGGCGACGATCAGGTCCGCGCCCCAGCGCAGATGGCACCAGCCGAGCAGCAGCGCCAGCGCGATGGCCGCGCCCAGGCCCAGCAAGGCGCCGGCCAGCGGCGGCCAGGCGCCGCCCGCCGTGCCGGCCGGCATCGCCCACACCGAGCCCATCACGCCGAAGAAGGCGGCCACCAGCATCAGCCCTTCCAGGCCGATGTTGATGACGCCGGCGCGCTCGGACACCATGCCGGCCAGCGCGGCCAGCAGGATCGGCGCGGTGGCGCGCAGCAGCGCGGCCAGCAGCGCTGCGATGGCGAGGCCGTCGTCGGGCGTCATGCCGGCGCTCCGTTGGCGCGTGCGCGGCGCAGCCAGGCCATCGCGCGGCGCAGGCCGCCGAGCACGTCGAGGCGCACCGAGACCACCAGCAGCACCACCAGCGCCTGGATCACGCCCACCAGCTCGCGCGGCACGTCGCTGGCGCGCTCCATCGCCTGTGCGCCGCCGGCCAGCAGCGCGTAGCCGAAGGCGGCCAGCGGCACGCGGCGCGGCTCGTTGGCGGCCAGCAGCGCGACCACCAGGCCTTCGAAACCGACGCCCGGCGGCAGGTCGGCCGGCAGCCGGCCGAGCAGGCCGTGCGACAGCTGCAGCCCGGCCAGGCCCGCGAAGGCGCCGCCGATGGCCAGCGCGAGCACCGCGCTGCGCGCCACCGGCAGGCCGGCCTGCAGCGCGAAGGCCGGTGCGTCGCCGACAACGCGGATCGCATAGCCCAGCGTGCTGCGGTTCAGCAGCCAGCCGGCGAGCGCGGGAGCCGCGACGATCAGCACCAGCAGCACCGAGGCGCCGGCGAAGGTCGGCGCGCGCGCCGCGGCCGGCAGCGCCGGCGTGGCCAGGAAGCCGGCCGCCGGGTCGTTGAAGCCCTGCGCGATGATCCAGCGGAAGGCCTGCAGCGCGACGATGTTCAGCATCAGCGAGCTGACGATCTCGTTGGCCTCGAAGCGGGTCTTGAACCAGCCCGGCAAAGCACCCCAGGCCGCGCCGACGGCCATCGCGGCGAGGCCCGCGATCCCCCACGAGAAGGCCGACGGCGGCAGCGCCAGGCCCACCGCCTGCGCGGCCAGCGCGGCCAGCATCAGCTGCCCGTCGGCGCCCATCGAGAACACCCGCACGCGCAGGCCGAACAGCATCGCCAGCCCCAGCAGCGTGAGCGTCACGGTCTGGTCCAGCACGGCGCCGAAGCGCGTCAGCCGGCCCAGCGTCCAGCCGGTGTCGGCGCTCCAGCGCGGCTCGGGCAAGGCGCCGGTCAACAACTGCCGAAAGGCGTGGACAGGCTCGGCGCTGACCAGGCACAGCAGGCCGAAGCTCAGCAGCAGCGCCAGCCCGATCGCGGCCGCGGTGCGGCCTCCGCTGGTGTTCATGCCGACGCCCCGGTGACGGTGGGCGTGAACGGCGAATCCAGCCGCGCCTCGACCGGGCCCTGTGCCAGCGCGCCGGTCATGTACAGGCCCAGGGTGCGCGGCGACACCGCATCGGCCGGCAGGTGCGCGACGAGCCGGCCCTCGAACATGACCACCAGGCGGTCGGCCAGCACCAGCAGCTCGTCGATGTCGGCGCTGAACAGCAGCACCGCGGCGCCGGCATCGCGCAGCGCCAGCAGGCTGCGGTGCAGGTGCTGCGCGGCACCGACATCGACACCGCGCGTCGGCTGGTTGGCCACCAGGCAGCCGGGCCGCGCATCGAGCTCGCGCGCGAACACCAGCTTCTGCATGTTGCCGCCGCTCAGGCGCCCGATCGGCTGCTGCTCGTCGGCCGCCACCACGCCGTAGCGCTGGATGGCCTCGCACGCGCGCCGCGCCAGCTGCAGCCGGTCGAGCCGGCCCCAGCGCGAGGCGGGCGGGCGATCGTAGTCCAGCGCGGCCAGGTTCTCGGCGATCGACAGCTGCGGCGCGATGCCGTCGTGCAGCCGGTCTTCGCCGATGCGGCCCATGCCGCGCCGACGCAGCGCGCGCGCCGGGCCGGCCGGCAGCGGCACGCCGTCGAGCCGCATGCTGCCTTGCGAAGGCCGGCGCAGGCCGCCGAGCACATCGGCCAGCTCGCTCTGGCCATTGCCCTCGACACCGGCGACGCCGACGATTTCGCCGGCGCCGACTTCGAGCGTCACGCGGTCCAGTGCCGGCCGGCCGCCGGGGCGCAGCAGCGTGAGTTCGTTCAGGCCCAGGCGTGCCGGGCGGCCGCGGGCATTGGCGCGCGCGGTGGGCAGCGGCTCGACCTCGCGGCCCATCATCAGCGCGGCCAGCTCGGCCGGCGACAGCGCACGCGACACGCCCTGGCCCGCGACGCGGCCGGCGCGCAGCACGGTGAAATGGTCGCTGGCCTCGCGCACCTCGCTCATCTTGTGGCTGATCAGCAGCACCGTCAGTCCTTCGCTGGCCATCGCGCGCAGCGATTCGAACAGGGCCTGCGCATCCTGCGGCGCCAGCAGCGCGCTGGGCTCGTCCAGCAGCAGCAGGCGCGCGCCGCGGTGCAGCGCCTTCAGGATCGCGACACGCTGCTGCTGGCCGGCCGAGAGCTCGCCGACGCGGGCCACCGGGTCGACCGCCAGGCCATGCCGGGCCATCGCCTGCTGCGCGGCAGCCTGCGCGCCGGCGCGGTCGAAGCGCAGACTGCGCAGCGGCTCGACACCGAGCACGATGTTCTCGGCCACCGTCATCGAAGGCACCAGCTGCAGGTGCTGCGGCACCAGGCCGATGCCGGCGGCCAGCGCGTCGGCCGGCGAGCGCAGGCGCTGCGCGTGGCCTGCGACCAGGATGCGGCCTTCGTCGGGCTCGACCAGGCCGTACAGCATCTTCAGCAGCGTGGACTTGCCGGCGCCGTTCTCGCCGAGGATGGCATGCACCTCGCCTTCCTGCACCTGCAGCGAGACGTGGTCGCAGGCCTGCACGCCGTTCGCGTAGCGCTTGCTCAGGGCCTGCACCTCGAGCAGCGGCTGCGGTGCGGCGCGCGCCGCGCCGGCCGGGGCCTCCAGCGTGCCGGGGTGCAGCATCATCGGCAGCGGTGGCCTCATCGTGCATCTCCTGCGGACAAGCTGTGGGCCAGGGCCTGCAGCGCCTCGCGCTCGGCCGCCGGCAACTGCCGCCAGGCGGGCGCGCTGGTGGCCAGCGACACGCCGCCCTCGGCCAGGCCCAGCGAGCGTTGCTGGCCGAACGCCAGCCGGCCGGCGCGCCAGTCGCGCAGCGCCTGCAGCAGCGCGACATCCACATGCTTCATCACCGAGGTCAGGATGTGCGCGGCGCGCGCCGGGTAGGCCGTGGCGTAGAGCTGGTACTGGTCGGCATCGACGCCGATCACCCAGTGCCCGGCCTCGGCCGCGGCCTCGATCACGCCCTGACCCGAGCCGCCGGCCACCTGGAACACCAGGCCGGCGCCCTGCGCATACATCGCCTTGGCGATGTCCTTGGCGGTGGCCGGATCGCTGAACGAATGCGCGTACTGGCGGAGCACGCGGGCCCGCGGCTCGGCACGCTGCGCGCCTTCGGCAAAGCCATCGAGGAAGGCATCGACCACCGGAATCGGCAGGCCGCCCACCATGCCCAGCAGCGGGGGCTGCGCCGGCTGCTCGCGCCGCAGCAGCTGCGCGGCCAGGTGGCCGGCCAGCAGCGCGGCTTCGCGCGGGCGGAAGGTCAGCGAATGCACGTTGGCACAGCGGCACTGCGCGGGGTCCACCGCCGCATCGAAGACGATGAAGCGGGCCTGGGGGTAACGCTTCGCGGCGCGCTGCACCAGCTCGACCATCGCGAAGCTGCCGGTGATGATCAGGTCGAAGTCGCCGCTGTCGGCGAGGTCGGCGAGCGCGGGTTCCCAGCGCGTCGGGTCGCGGCCGCCTTCGATCACCTTGGTGCGCAGGCCGAGTTCGCCGCCGGCCTGGCGCAGGCCGCGCGCGGCGGCGTCGAAGAAGCTCTTGTCGCCCAAGGTGCCGTTGACGAACAGCGCCACACGCGGCGGCCCGGCGTGCCTGGCACTGCTGCGCCCGGTCCAGGCGAAGGCGAACAGCGCCGCGATCACCAGCACGCCGATGGCCAGCGGGCGCAGCCAGCGGCTCATCGCGGGCCTCCCCGCGGCGCGGCGGCATCGCCTTCGTCGACCGCGAACAGCCACCACTGCGTGCGCTGGGCCGGCGAGAAGTTGTCGTCGGACACCAGCAGCAGCGTCGCGCGGCCATCGGGCAGGCGCGGGCCCCAGGCGGCGGCCTCGATGTTGTCGATCGGCTGCTGCGGCAGCGTGGCCGTGTCCAGCAGCAGCTGCCTGGCCATCGGGCGCGGGCGGCGCTCTTTCAGCGCGGGCCAGGCCGAGACCTCGTCGGCATCGGCGACGCGGGCGATGAACAGGCGCGCGGCGAAGCGGAACACGTTGTCGGCCACCTCGTGGCCCGCGCGCTCGATCACCAGCAAGGTGTCGGCATCGATGGCCAGGATCTCGCTGACGCCGAGGTCGGCCCGCATCCGGCCGCCGCTCGCTTCGTGGGCTAGCGGCCCCAGCGGGTAGACGTACTGCTGCAGGCCGCCGTCGCGCGCCATGCGGCTGAAGCGCAGCAGCGCACCGGCGGTGGGCGTCGGCAGCTCGCCGTCCTGCGGCAGCGGGGCTTCGAGCGACAGCCACAGCGACAGACCGTCGGGCGTGAAGGCCAGGCCTTCGAACGAGCGATTCGGCCGTGGACCGCCCGGGGCGTTCGGCGCCGGCGCCAGCATCGCCGGCAAGGGCCAGCGGCCCAGCGTGCGGCCCTGCCGGTCGGCGTGGTAGACGGCGGCCGGGTGGCCGTGCTCGGCATCGCCTTCGCTGGCCCACCACAGGCTGGCGTCGTCGCAGGGGTCCAGGCGCAAGGCTTCGCCATCGGCCACTTCATCGGCCACGCTGCCGCCGCTGGCAAAGCGCGCGAAGGGCTGGCCGTCGATGCGCAGCAGGCGGTGCTCGGCCAGCAGCTCGGGCGTGCCCAGGCCGGCAGGGCCGATGGGCACGCGGGCCTCGTACAGGCGCGAGGGCGCGACTTCGGCGCGGTCGTCGCTCAGCAGCCACCAGCGGCCGCTGCGCGCGTCGAAATCCATGCCGGAGATGCCGCCGAAATGCTGCTGCAGGCCGGCCGGCGCCGGGGCGCTAGCGGCTGAAAGGCGCGGCCCCGGCCATTCGAGCCGATCCAGCAGCATGAGGCCCTGTACCGCGCGCGGATGGTGCGGTGTCGGCGCCGCGCAGGCTGGGGCCGCGCCTGCCATGCCCGCCATGCCGCCGAGCAGGCAGCCGAGCAGGCAGACCAGCCACCCGGCGAGCACGGACTTCAGGCGACAGGGCATCTCGACAGCACCGTGGGTCAGATCTCGGCGCGCAGCGTGACGAAGAAGGTGCGCGGACCGCCCAGGAAGTATCGCCCGCTGGTCAGCGGATTCGCCGTCGTCAGCTCCATGCCC
Organism: uncultured Bordetella sp.; assembly: GCA_964641795.1. Taxonomy (GTDB): domain Bacteria; phylum Pseudomonadota; class Gammaproteobacteria; order Burkholderiales; family Burkholderiaceae_C; genus Pseudaquabacterium. The sequence continues at coordinate 11,599 of CAZXLI010000078.1, forward strand.
AGGCCGCCGAGGTAGCGCTTGTCGGTGAGGTTGTCGATGTTGAACGAGACTTCCGCCTTCTTCAGCGGGCCGGTCCAGGCCTTGGGCAGCTGCCAGCTGCCGGACAGGCCGATCAGCGTGTAGGCCGGCATGTACTCGCGCGGGTAGGTGGCCGGGCCGCCGTTGTTCAGCGTGTTGGTCACCTCGTGGTAGGTGCCGGCGGCCTTGCCGACGTACTTGGCATTGAGCGTCACGCGCGTCGTGCCGCTCGGGCGCCAGCTGGCCTCGGCAAACGCGTTGTGACGCGCGGCGCCGAGCACCGGGTCGCCGGCGCGGATGCCTTCGGCCGTGGTGTCCTCGCGGTACTTGGCGTCGTTGAACGCGTAGTTGCCATACAGCGCCAGCGGGCCCAGCACGGTGCGGCCGGTGATCTCGAAGCCGCGCGAGCGGATGCCGCCCTGGTTCAGGAACGAGGTGGTGGCGTCGCGGCCGAAGATGTCGCCATCGGGGTTGCCCAGGCGGATCGAGATGCGGTCGCGGTAGTCGATCGAGTAGGCCTGGAACGACAGGCCGTGCGGGCCTTTCGACCAGCGCAGGCCGGCATCGACATTGACCGAGGTCTCGGGCTTCACGCCGGCCTTCGCGCCGACCGCGGCGGTGCCTTCGAACACGCTGTCGGGCAGCGCGCTGAAGTTCTTCGAGGCGCTGGTGAAGGCTTCCAGGTTGTCGGTGATGCGGTACAGCGCCGAGACCTTGGGCAGCACGCCGGAGCTGACCGCCAGCGCACGTTCGCCGAAGAATTCCACCGCCGAGCGGTAGGTCTCGCTGAAGCGCTGCGAGGTCAGGCCGACATCGATCTCGGCCTGGTCGTCGAGCAGGCTGATCTTGTCCTGGACGTAGGCCATGGTCGTCGTCGAGCGGTAGTGGCGGTCCTGCGTCACCGAGTACAGCGCCGATTCATTGAAGTCCGGGCCGACCGCCGGGTCGGTGGCCTGGTACCAGTTGCGGCCCTTGCTGCGCTGGATGCGCTCGAACCAGCTGCCGGCGCGCAGGCTGTGCGCATCACCCAGCTGCCAGCGCAGCTCGGACAGCAGGCCGCGGCGGTCGGTGTCGTATTCGCCCAGCCGCGCGGTGGCTTCGCGCGCGCCCCAGCTGGCCTGCGGGTTCATCTGGAACTTGGCGGCCGCCGGGCAGCCGGCAGCGGCCAGGCTGGCCGCGGTGACGCCGGTCGGGAAGCTGACGGCCGACACCGGGATCAGGCTGCCATCGGCCTTGCGGGCGTACTGGTTGGCATAGCACTCCTGCACCGTGGCCACCGGCTTGCCGCCGGCAGGCACCGCGCTGTAGAGCCGGCCGTCGACCGGTAGCTGCTTGTAGGGCACGTAGAAGTTGCCGGTGCCTTCCTGCGTGTGCAGGTAGGGCTTGATCTCGAGCTTGGTGGTGTCGCCCAGCTTGAACAGGCCGTCGAGGTGCGTGAAGACTTCGCGGCTGGAGATGCCGCGGGTGCGGCGGTTGTTCTGGTCGATCGCCGGGTTGCCGGTCCAGGCATCGGTCAGCGCATCGGTGTTCGGGTTCTTCTCGAAGATGGCCTTGTAGTTCGACACCGCGCGCAGTGCCAGCGCGTCGTAGTCGTTGTCGGCCATGTTGTTGACGCTGAGCGTCCAGCGGAGCTTGTGGCCGTCGCCGAACTCGGTCAGCGTCTTGGCGTCGAAGTGGTCGCGCCGGCTGCGGCCGGCATGGTCGCCGGGCCAGGTCTCGACATACTGGTGCGAGGCGCTGATGAAGGCGCGCGTGCCCAGGCCGATGGTGCCGAAGTCGTAGCGCACGAACTCGCGCTGGTAGCCGTAGCTGCCGACACTGATGTCGCCCAGCCCGCCGGCCTGGCGCGCCGGGTCGCGGGTCTTGAACTCGATGAAGCCGCCCAGCGCCTGGTTCGACGGCGTGCCGATGTCGCCGGCCGATTGCGCCACCTCGATCCATTCGAGGTTGGCCGAATCGAGCAGGCGGATCGGCATCGAGCCGCCGTTGGACAAGGTCGAGCCGTTCGGAATGCCGTCGACCGAGATGCCGATCTGCTCCTTGTTCAGCCCGCGCATCGACAGCCGCATCGAGAAGCTGCCGGTCAGCGCGTCGCTGGAGCCGACCTGCAGGCCGGGCACGCGGCCGATCAGCTTCAGCGGGTCCAGCCCGGCCGGCTGCTCGAGGATGGTGGTGGCGCTGACCACGCTGTTGGCGCGCGTCTCGCCGCGGCCCAGGGCCTTGGCGGTGATGACCACGGTTTCGGCGACGGCCTCGGCCACCGGCGTGGCCGCGGCCGGCGGCGTGGCAGCCGCCGGGGGTGCGGTGGCCTCGGTGGTCTGGGCGGCGGCGGGCAGGCAACCCAGGGCGGTTCCGGCGGCCAGCAGGCCGAAGACAGTGCGCATGCGACTCTCCTGCGTGAGAAGGGGATCAACTGAAATGAAACGATTCACTTTCAGTTTAGTCCCGGATTCGCGGCGTGTCGAATGGTTTCTGATCCACAAAATACACGGGTAAACCCTTGACTTTCACAGGCTGGCGCGGACGGGGCCGCGACAATCCGACGGTAGGATGGCGTTTGCAGTCCCATCGTCATTTCACTGAAACTTCGCTGTTGTAGCAATGAGTTCACTCCTAGGCGGCGACGAGCCGCGCGCCCCACGGGTCACGCTGAAGCAGGTGGCCGAGGCGGCCGGCGTTTCACTCGCCACCGCCTCGTATTCACTGAACAACGGCGGCTCGGTCGGGCAGGAGACGCGCCAGCGGGTGATCGCGGTGGCCGAATCGCTGGGCTACCGGCCCAACCTCGCGGCCAAGGCCATGCGCACCGGCCGCACCGGCACGCTGGGCTGCGTGCTGCCGGACCTGACCAACCCGTTCTTCCCGCTGCTGGCGCAGACGGTGATCAACGCCGCGCGCGAAAGCGGCCACGGCGTGTTCCTGACCGACAGCCAGGGCTCGAAGGAGGCCGAGGCGCAATCGATCGACGCGCTGGTGCGACAGGGTGTCGAGGGCATCGTCTGGTTCCCGATCGACGACCTGCCCGCGAACCAGCCTGCGCTCGGCGGCCTGCCGGCGGTGGTGCTGGACCGCAGCCTGCCCGGCTTCGATTGCGTGCTGGCCGACTTTGCCGCCGGCGGCCGCCTGGCCGCGCAGACCTTGATCGATGCCGGCCACCGCCGCATCGGGCTGATCACCGGCCCGCAGGCGGCTTCCAGCGCACGCGAGCGGGCCGACGGCGCGCGCGCGGTGGTGCAGGCGCGCGGCGAGCTGGTGTGGGAAGTGGAGGCCGCCTACTCGGCCGACCTCGATGCCGCGCTGCGCGCGCTGCTGAAGGAGAACCGCGTCACCGCCATCATCGCCGGCGCCGACCTGATCGCCATCGGCGTCATCGGCGCCTTGCGTGCCAGCGGACTGCGCGTGCCCGAAGACGTGTCGGTGATCGGCTTCGACAACATCCCGTGGACCGACCTGTGCACGCCGCCGCTGACGACGATCGAATTGCCGGTGCCCGAGATGGGCGTCGAGGCGGTGCAGCAGCTGCTGCGCCGCCTGCGCGCGCCGGACGAGCCGCGCCGGCGCATCGTGTTCGACGTGAGCCTGGTCAAGCGCGCGTCGGTCGGGCCGCCGCGCGCCTGAGGCGCGGGCTCAGGGCCGCGGCATGGCCGCCGGCAGCGCCGCAGCCGCCAGCCGCTGCAGGTGCGTGCCGAACTTGCGAGCGTCCTGGTAGCCGATGACGCGCCAGCTGGCCAGTTCGGCACCGGCCGGCGGAAAGAACAGCATCGCCGGCGGGCCGAACAGGCCATAGCGCCGCATCAGTGCCTGGTGCTGCGCGGTGTTGGCGGTGACATCCACCCGCAGCAGCCGGAACCGCGCGAGTTGCTGGCGCACCGCCGCATCGCGCAGCGTGAAGGCCTCGAGCTCCTTGCAGGACGTGCACCAGTCGGCGTACAGGTCCACCAGCACCGGCTTGGTGGACTGCTGCACCGCCAGGTCCAGGTCGGGCAGGCCTTCGACCGCCTCGAACACCAGCGTGTCGTCGTCGACCGTGCTGCCGCCCAGGCCCGGCAGCACCGGCCACACCATCCACACCGCCACGCCCATCAGCATCACGCCGAACACATGCTTCACCCGCTCCATCCAGCGGCCGGCGCGCGGCAGCAGCGCCTGCGCCGAGGCGCCCATCAGCAGCAGCGGCACGCTCATGCCGGCGGCCAGGCTGAACAGCGCGAAGCCGCCGAGCGCGGCATCCTGCGTGCGGCTGATGTACACCAGCGCGCCGGCCAGCGGCGCGGCCACGCAGGGCCCGACGATCAGCGCCGAGAGACCGCCCATCACGAACACCGCCAGGTGCCGCCCGCCCTGCAGCCGCGAGGATGGCCCGCTCAGGCGGCTTTGCAGCGCCGAGGGCATCTGCAGCTCGTACAGCCCGAACATCGACAACGCCAGCAGCACCAGCACCAGCGAGAAGCTGCCCAGCACCCAGGGGTTCTGCAGCGACGCGGCCAGCCCCACGCCGGCCAGCCCCGCGGCCACGCCCATCGCGGTATAGACCAGCGCCATGCCCAGCGAATAAGCCGCTGCCAGGCCCAGGCCGCAGCCGGTCGCGGTACAGGTGGTAACCCGGTGCCACCGTCACCTGCAGCCGCAGGTGCTCGGCGTCGGGCCGCTGCACGTCGAAGCGGAACGCGGCCTCGGGATCGAGGAAGCCGTCGGCCTCGGCCGCGCCGGCCGGGGACATCGCCAGCACCAGCAGCGAGACCAGCGAGGCGGCCCACATCACCCAGCACACCATCAGCCACCGGCGCTGCCAGCGCGCGGCCCGGCCCACCGGCACCACCGGCGATGTCGCGCGGCGCGACTTCATGGCGCGCGGCCGCCGGTGGCGGACAGGGCGTCCAGCGCCGCGACCAGCCGCGCTTCAAGCGTGGCGCGGTCCTCGCTGCGAAAGCCCTGGTGCACGGCCAGCACCTTGCCGTCGGGCCCGACCAGCAGCGCGGTGGGCATGCCCTTGAGCGCGACCCGGCGCGCGGTATCGCCCTGCGCGTCGAAGGCCAGCGCGAACCCGGCAGGGTGGCCGGCCAGGAAGGCGTCGGCGTCGGCGCGCTGGGCGTCCAGGTTCACCGCCACCACCTGCAGCCCGCGCGTGCCGTACTTGCGCTGCATGTCGTTCATCCACGGGAAGGACTGCTTGCACGGTCCGCACCACGAAGCCCAGAAGTCGAGGTAGACGACCTTGCCCCGCAGGTCGCCCAGGCGCTGCAGGGGGCCGGCATTGGGCAGCGCCAGGTCCTGCAGCGGCTGCCCGGGCTCGGCTGCCGCGGCCAGGCCGGGCGCGGCCAGGTGCAGCGCCAGCAGGCCTGCAGCCACCCGATGCGGCCACTTCGGTACGAGCTTCATCGTCACCTCCATCGATGTACGGGGTCGGGGATTCAGGCGTAACCCAGGCCGTGCTGCACCAGGCCCACCAGGTCGATCTGGGTCGCGTTCAGGTCGGTGTCGGCGGCCATCGTCGTCAGCGCGCCGACGCTGGTGCCCTGGTCCAGCATCGCGACGAAGGGTGCCTTCTGCTCGGCCGTGGGCGCGCTGCCGACCACATGGGTCCACAGCATCGTCACGATGGCGTCGTGGCTGGTCGCGCCGGCGACGCTCACCGCCAGCTCGGCCAGCGCGCTGTAGCTCATGCCGCCATCCAGCAGCTGCAGGCCGATGCCGGCATAACCCGCATTCGACACGGCCGCCGCACCGAACACCGCGCCCAGCAGCCGGGCCACTTCGCCGGCATGGCCGTCGAGGTCCAGGGCCAGCTTGGCATCGGTGAACTGCAGGCGCTCGACGTTCACCAGCTGGTCGGTGGCGCCGCCGGTGGTGGAGGCCAGCTGGTAGCCGGTGGCCGTCTTGGTCAGTGCGAAGGCACTGCGGGACTGGCCGAGCACCAGCGTGTCGATGCCGGCCAGCCCGTCGATGGTGGTGTTGCCGCTGCCGGGGCCGAGGCTGTCGTTGCCGCTGGTGCCGGTGATGGTCTGCGCCGCGGCGGCGGTGGTGAAGCCGTAGACGCTGCCGCCGGCATAGGCATTGCCGGCCAGGTCCTTGATCGCGCCGCTGGCGAATTCGAAGGTGAAGTGGCTGCCGGCCGGCAGGTTGGCGCTGGGGTCGATGGTCAGCGTGCTGCCGGAGATGCTGAGCGCGCTGCTGCTGGCGGCGTCGAAGCTGGCCACCGCGCTGCCGGCATCGTTGCGGATGACGATGCTGCCGCTGCCGCGCGCGATGGGCTCGCTGAAGGTGAAGACCACGTTGCTGTCCACCGGCACGCCGTTGGCCTGGTCGCCCGGGCTCTCGGCCACCAGCGTCGGCGCGGTGGTGTCGCCGAAGTAGGTGGTGAGGTCCAGCACGTCCGTGCGGTTGTTGAAGACCAGCTTCTCCATGTTCACCAGCGTCGCGTGCAGCGCGCCGCTGGCGCCGGAGATCGAGTCGACATGCACCACGCCGTCGGACGTGCGGGTGATCGTGTAGCTCGAGCGCAGCGAGGTGCCCATGTAGAGCGTGTCGGTGCCACCCAGCCCGTCGAGCGTGAAGGTGCCGGGGTTGACGACGGTCCACGAGTCGTTGTTCGCGGTGCCGGTGTAGGTGGCCATGGCAGGTGCTCCAGGGAATCGGAGAGTCGGTGTTCAGAAGGTCTTGGACAGTCCCAGCTGCAGGCTGCGGGCGCGGAACGGCGCCAGGCCCTCGCTGCCGCCGCCGCCCCACTTCCAGGCCGCGCGCTGCATGTACTGCTCGAACTTGATGTCGGCGAGCCAGCCGCCGGCGAAGGACTTGGCCGCCTTCAGCCCGAAGGTGCGCGCGCCGAAGGCCGACAGGCGCTGGTCCTCGCTGAAGGCGGTGGCGTCCTCGGGCGGGTTGGGCGGGAAGGGCGAGCCGGTGGTGTCGGCCGGGATGTAGAACTTCGCGGCGTTCTGCGAGTACAGCCGGGCCAGCGGTGTCAGCGTCCAGCCTTGCGGCAGCGGCTGCACGTACTCCAGGCCCAGCGTGTGCGCGTGGATCGCATAGCTGTCGGCGTAGTAGCGGTAGCTCGTGCGCAGCGTGGCGCCGGTGCCGTCGAGGAAATGGTTCCAGCGCAGCTGCAGCGTGCGGCGGTCATGCGCGCGCGGGCGGTTGTCGAAGATCTTGTAAGGGTCGGAGAAATAGCCGCGGCCGCGGGCATAGGCGAGGTTCAGCTGCACGATGTCGTGCGTGCTCAGCACCTGCGTCACGCCGGCCAGCAGGTCGAGCGTGCGCTTGTGCTCGTCCACCACCACGTGGTTGCTCGGGTCGATGGTGTCGCGGCTGGCGCCCAGGCCGAGCGTCCAGGTGGTGTTCTTGTCCTCGCTGTCGACGCTGCCCTGCAGCGACAGCCCGCGCGAGAGGTAGTCGTGCTCCTTCGAGAAGCTGCTGCCCAGCGTCACGCTGCCGCGGCCGAAGTAGCGCGTGGCCGCGAGGTCGAGCGCATGCCGCTCGTCGTGCATCGTGGTCAGGCCCGAGGTGTGGTACGCCGGCGAGGCGCCCGAGATCGCATCGGCCGTGCCGGTGATGCTGAAGGACCAGTCGCTGCCCATCGGCGTCATCACCATCAGCGACGGGGCGCGCACGCGGATGCGCGGTGCATCGGGCTGGCTCTCGCGGTAGTCCAGCAGCTTGAAGGCGACGAGGCCCTGCTCGGGCGCCGATTCGGCATGCGCGCTCTGCAACCCGGGCAGGCACAGCGCCGCGGCCATCAGCGCGGCGGCCAGCGGGGCTTCGGCCGCAGGCCCGGACGCAGCGTCAGTTGCAGCCACAGCCGCCGCCCCCGACCCCGCTGCCGCCGGCCGCGGCTTCCTTGCTGCTGTAGATGTGCTCGGCAAAGCGCTGCTCGAGCGCATCGCCTTCGAAGGTCATCGCCGGCTTGGCGAGGATGCCCTTTTCCCAGGGCTGCACCGGGCGCAGGTTGCTGCAGGCGCACAGGGGGGCCGCAAGGGCGGTCAGCAGGGCGAGTACGAGAGGGGATCGCAACAGCAGCTCCAGGTCGGCGCCGGCCCGATCGGGACCGGCATCGGGCCTGCAACCGCAATCCATGTGCCATCGGTCACGGCCCGCGGGTCAGCCGGCGGCCCGCCCTCGCAGGCAGGGCCCGGAGGGCCGCCCTCGGGCCGGTCGGTCGCACTGCAGAAGCTTGCAGTGCGGCCCGCCTCGCTGCAGCCCTTGACGACAAAAGTTGCAGTGCTGCGCGGGCCGCCGCCGCCTTCAGTGGCTGCAGGCCGGGCCGCCGTCCAGCGGCAGCAGCACCTTGACCCGCTTGTCCACCAGGCAGCGCGAGACATAGCCGATGGCGCCCGGCGTGCTCGCGACGAAGCGGATCACCGCTTCTTCGGAGCCCAGCACGAAAGGGGGCACGACGCCATTGAAGTACTGGTCGCGCCAATAGGCTTCCAGCGCCTCCGGCGGCTGGCCCAGGACCTGCTGGGAGAACCAGCGGCGCAGCGGGTGCGCCGCCGGCAGGTTGATCGGCTGCACGCGCTGGCCGCCGATGAATTGCAGCTGCCGCCGGTAGATCAGCGCCAGCTGCTCGGCGCTGATGCCCTGGAGGCGCGCATCGGCCGCCACGATCACCGCCACGCCGGTGTCGTTGGCCGCGGCATGGACCAGGCCGGCCAGCAGCAGCAGGGCCAGCAGCCGGCGCAGGGCAAGCGTCAGAACAGGATGCACGCCGAGGCCAGCCAGCTGTTGGCCCTGCTCGGCCCGTTGACGCTGCCCGGATGCTGCACTTCGAGCTTCAGCGACAGCGCGGGATGCGGCCGCCAGGCGAGCCCGAGCGTCGACTGCCGCTGCGTTCGGGTCAGCCAGGTGTCGCGGAACCACTCGACGCGGACCACCGCATACAGCTCGCCGGCGATCGGCATCACGCCCTGCAGGTAGGCGCCGCGCGTGGGCACCGAACGGGTCAGGCCGCGGCTGCCGGGCCCGTCGCCGCCATGCGGTTCGGGCCGGATCGGCGGGCCCGGCTCGTCGGCGCTGGTGCGCAGCCATTCGGCCATCAGCTCGTAGCGCTGGTGGCTCCACAGCAGGTCCAGGCCGGTGAGCGTGCGCGGTTCGCCGCGCGAGCCCAGCTGCTGGTACTTGGCGTACGAGGCGCCCAGCTGCCACTGGCCGCCGATCGGCAGCACCAGCCGGCCGCCGCGGACCTTGCTGAAGGGGTCCTGCCGGTCGTCCACCGCCCATTCGCTGCCATTGGAGGCGTAGAGGAAATAACTTACCGAGTACGCGTCCGATGGCAGCGTGCCCGAGGCCATCAGCCCGGTGGCGTTGTGCGGAAAGGCCGATTGCGTCAGCAGCGGGCGGCTGGTGGTCCACACCAGCGGGTCGGCATGCACGAGGTTCCAGCGCCCGATCGGCGTCAGGAACTTGCCGGCGCGCAGCGTCAGCCGGTCGTGCAGCGCCCAGTCCACGTACAGGCGTTCCAGCGAAGCGCGCCGATCGGCATCGCCGTCGTTGTCGTAGGCGCTGCGGTGGCGGGCGAGCAGGTTCTCCAGGTCCACCTCGCCGAAGAACTTGAAGCGCTCGAAGCCTTCCCACCACAGGAACACGCTGGCATGGCTGGCGCGCAGCTGCTCGTGCTTCGGCGCCTGGCGCCGGTATTCGCCGGTGAGGTAGCCGCCCAGCGTGAAGCCGCTGTCGCCCAGGCGCAGCCCGCGACCGAATTCGTAGCCGCCGTCGCCGGCTTCGGGCGGGGCTGCCTCGTCGGCGCGCGCTGGCGCGGCGGCCAGCAGCAGGCCCGTCACCAGGCCGGCCAACACGGCGCCGAAGAGGCGGGCACCGATAATCGGCCCGGCATCGCTGCGGGAGCGGTTTCTCATCTCGAACAGGGTTTGTCTCCGGCCTGCGAATTGCAACAAGTATGCCGAGGGTGGTTTCGCCACCCCAACCGACCCGGTTTCCACCTTGACGATCCGCAAGACCCTGTTGCTGGCCTTTCTGCTGGTGGGCGTGACGCCAGCGGTGGTGCTGGCGCTGATGGCCTTCGAAAGGGCCAGCCATGCGTTGCAGGCCGAGATCGAGCATGGGCTGGCGGCGCAGGCCGATGCGCTGCAGTCGGACGTGACCAAGCTGATGTACGAGCGGCTGCAGAACGCGGCCACCTGGCGCCGCATCGAGCTGATGCAGGACCTGCAGGTGGGCGACGTGGACAAGCGCCTCTCGGGCTTCCTGCAGCGGCTGGCCACCGGCTATGGCGGCCTGTACCGCGAGCTGGCCGCGGTGAACGATCATGGCCGCGTGGTGGCCAGCAGCGATGCGGCCGACATCGGCCACCTGGCGGACACGCAGCGGCCCTGGCAGGTGCTGATGCTGGGCGACGCGACCATCACGCTGGACCTGCCGCGCGAGCTGGGAAGTGGTTCGGGCACCGAACTGACGCTGCGCACGCCGATCGGCTCGGCCTTCGGCGACACCACGCTGGGCGAGCTGCGCCTGGCCTTCGACTGGACGCAGGTCGACCGCCTGCTCGAGCAGGCGGCCTCCGGCGGCCGCATGCTGGCCCTGGTGGATGCCGAGGGGCGGCTGGTCGCTGGCTCGAAGCGCCTGCTGGCGCGCCTGCCGCGCATGAGCACCGCGCTGGCCGACTGGGCGCGGCCGGCAACCGGCGTCGCCGAGGTCTCGGCCGTGGTGCGCGGCCGCGCGCCGCTGCCCGACCAGCCCTTGCTGCTGGGCGTGGGCCACAGCCGCGCCTTCGCCGGCTTCGGCGGCTTTGGCTGGCGCGTGCTGGTGCTGGTGCCGCAGGACGACGCGCTGGCACCGGTGCGCGCGATGGCGGCCATCTTCGGCGTGCTGGTGGGCGTGGTGGTGGTGGTGACCGTGTTCGTGTCCGGCGGCGTGGCGCAGGCGATCGGCCGGCCCATCGTCGCGCTCACCCAGTTCAGCCGCAACTACCGGCTCGACAAGGCCCTGCCGCCTGCCCCGCCGATGCAGGGCGGCGAGGTGCGCGAGCTGCGCGACGCCTTCGTGCAGATGGTGCGCGAGATCGAGCAGCAGCAGCAGCAGCTGGCGCGCGCCTCGGCGCTGGCGGCGGTGGGCGAGATGTCGGCCGTCATCGCGCACGAGGTGCGCACGCCGCTGGGCATCCTGCTGTCCTCGGCGCAGATCCTCAAGCGCGAAGGGCAGCTCAGCGAGGAGGGTCGCGAGCTGGTGGGCTTCATCGAGAGCGAGACCACGCGGCTGAACCGGCTGGTGACCTCGATGCTCGAGAGCACGCGGCCGCGCGAGCCGAAGTTCGCGCCGGTGGCTATCGCCGAATTGGTGCGGCATGCCACCGGGCTGCTGGCGGCGCAGGCCGAACGGCAGGGCGTGCGGGTGGACCTGCAGCTGCAGGCGCGCGACGAGCCCTTCGAGGGCGACGCCGAGCAGCTGACGCAGGTGCTGCTGAACCTGATCGTCAACGGCCTGCAGATCCTCTCCAGCGGCGGTCGCATCCAGGTCAGCACGCGCGACGAGGGCGAGCAGCTCGTGATCGAGATCGGCGACGACGGGCCGGGCATCGCGCCCGAGGCGCGGCAGCGCATCTTCGAGGCCTTCTACTTCCAGCGTGAAGGCGGCATCGGCCTTGGGTTGGCGGTGGTGCAGAAGATCGTGCAGGCCCATGGCGGGCAGATCGAGGCCCAGGAAAGCGAGCTCGGCGGCGCGCTGTTCCGCATCACGCTGCCGCGCCGCAGGACGGACACCCCATGACGACCGAAAAGAGCGTGCTCGTCGCCGACGACGAGCCGAACATGCGCCGCGTGCTGGAGATCGCACTGCGCAAGATGGGCCACCGCGTGCTGGTGGCCGGCAATGGCCGCGAGGCCGCCGACATCGTACAGGCCGGCGCGGTGGACCTGGTGATCACCGACCTGCGCATGCCGGTGATGGACGGCCTGGCGCTGCTGCGCCACCTGCGCGCGATGGAGTTCGAGGTGCCGGTGATCGTGATCACCGCGCACGGCTCGGTCGAATCGGCGGTGGAGGCGATGAAGCAGGGCGCCAGCGAATACCTGCTGCGGCCTTTCGATCTCGATGTGCTGGAACTGGCCGTCGAGCGCACCTTGCGCGGTGCCGACGTCTCGCGCCACAACCGCTTCCTGCGCCAGGAGCTCGAGCGCGGCTGGGGCGACGCGGTCGGCCAGAGCCTGCCGATGCAGCAGGTGGGCGAGATGATCCGCAAGGTGGCGCCGACCAAGGCGGCGGTGATGATCGTCGGCGAGACCGGCACGGGCAAGGAACTCGCCGCGCGCGCGGTGCACATGGCCTCGCCGCGCGCCGACCGGCTGTTCGTGCCGGTGAACTGCGCCGCCATTCCGCCCGAGATGCTGGAGAGCGAATTGTTCGGCTACGAGAAGGGCGCGTTCACCGGCGCGGTGAAGGAGCGCATCGGCAAGTTCGAGCTGGCCAACGAAGGCACCTTGTTCCTCGACGAGCTGACCGAGATG
>CAZXLI010000079.1:0-23773 GCA_964641795.1 uncultured Bordetella sp.
CCGCGTTGACCACACTCACCCATTTTCCGCCGGCCAAAAAATCCTGATGAATCAGGTACTTACGAAGCCACCCGCCGCGGTGGCTTCGTGCTTTCCGGGGCCAGGATCACATCGGGTGCACAGCGCGTCGGAATGGGGCTGCTGCGCTGCGTGGACCCAGGGCTTGGGCGTGGCTGCCCCATCCCGCAACCGTGCCCGGCCGGCGATCGTTGCTGCCGGCTCACAGGGCGTTGAGCGGCTGTGCGTTCCACAGCCGCTTCATCTCCGCGTTCAGCGCGCGATCGTGGCGGGCGTCTTCGCTGGTGCGGCCGGTGCAGTCCACTGCCGGGCCCTTGTGCTTGCAGTCCCAGCACACGTAGTAGCACGGGCCTTCCAGCGGCGTAGCGCCAGCCTTCGCCGCGCGAGCCCACTTGCCCAACACCTGGGGCACCGTTTCGCTGCCGGTCAGCGCGATCTGAATCGGCATCTGCGGCTTCATGTTGTAGCTGCCGCACGTCGGGCACGGTGCCATCGGCTGGCCGTACACCCAGGCGGCGCGGGCTGCGGGGTCTTTCAGGTTCAGCATGCAGAGACTTTCTCGTTTCGGGCTCGGCTGCCTGGTCACGTGGCGAAGCCGGGCGTGATCCCGTGTGTCCCGAGCGTCGTGACTACACCCGGTCGTCGATCGAGCACACCATCGCGAGGTACTCCACCGCGGTGAGGCCCATCACGGCCAGTGCGGGCGCCGGCAACGCGCCCAGAACACGCGCATCGTCAGCGGTGGCCGCTCGGGCCTGGACTCGGCCCAACAACGCATGCCGCTTGTCGGTGTGGTTCTGCGGCTGGTGCACAGCGAGAAGCCGTGTCCCGTCGACGTAGACCGGCCGCCCGGTATCGTCAGGAAGCAGCGCTCGCAGTGCGTCGCCCAGCTCGGCGACGGCGCGCTCGAGCTGCGAGCGCTGGGTGGTGGCCAGGCCGCGCCGGCGCAGCTCGCGCATGGCGACTGCTCGGCGCACCTCAGCCGGCAGCATTTCGAAGGTCTTCATCGCTCACATCCTTCAGATCAATTTCCAGCGAGGCCAGGCGCGGGTGCACGTAGGGCGCCGCCTTGCTGGCGAACTCGACTGCCAATCGCGCATTGCCGGCAGCGAACGTCACGCGCATGCAGGCAAGCATCACTTCCAGCGGCGTTGTGGCGCCGCCCTTGAGCATCTCGGCCAGCGCGGCGGCCTCCTGTGTTCGCTTGTTCGGCGTGCCCTTCTTGCGGCCGCCCGTCTTGCGTCCTAGCGCCATGTCATGCCCTCCTTCCGTGCGCCCGAGCCGGCGCCAGTGACCCCAGCGTGACCCAGGTGGTCGCGTGCGGCAGCGCGCCTGCGGGCGCGCGCCGGATGCCGAATCCGATGTGCACACCGCGCATCACCCAGCAGCCTCCGCGTGCTGCAGATCCCGCTGGATGTCCAGCAGCGTCAGCTGCATCTTGTCCAGGGCCGCCAGCATGCGCTTGAAGCCCTCGGCCAGGGTGTCGGTCTGGGCGTCGGTGGTGTCCTTCAGCTCGGCCACCGCGGTGGTGGTCTCCTTGGTGTTGCCGGCGATCTCGGTGGTGTTCGTGGCCGTGGCGGCCGTGTTGGTCGCCGTCGCCTCGGTGGGCGACTGAAGCTGCTGCAGGGCCGATACCTGCGGTGCCGCGTTCGCCAGCTCGCCCAGCGTGACGCCCTGCTTTTGCAGGTAGTCGCCCAGGGTGGCGAACTGCGATGCAACATCGAGCAGCGCGGTCATCTTCACCCGGTCGGCTTCCTTGTTCGGATCCAGGGTGTCCATGAACTGCCGCAGTTGCGACTTGCTCGTGGCGCCCGACCCATCAAGGCCCGCATCGGCCAGGGTCTTCAGTACGCTCTTGGCCGAGAGCGACATCTGCTCGCCCTCGGTGTAGTACTGCTGCACGTAGCTCGAGGTCTTCTGCAGGAACGATTCGAGCCCGCCGTTCATCTTGATGAGCGACGCGGCAGCGTCCACCGACAGGCTGCCGAGCTTGGCGAACGGCCCGCCCAGGTCTCGCAGGGATTCGGTGATCGTGTTGACAGCGCTGGCGGTGGCCAGCATGGCCTCGGCCTTGTCCTTGGTGAGGCCGGCCGCATCCACGCTGTTGAAGAAGTCGTGGAAGCGCGCCGGCAGGTCGGATTGCTGCAGGCCCTGCACCACGATCTGCGGCATCGCGTCGCTGAAGAACTTCTGCAGTTCCTCCACCGGGATCTTCGCCGCGGCCTGACCGGGCGTGCCCGAGAAGCTGCCGGTGCCGGTCTGCACGCCGCCGATGAGCGTGTTGCCCGACAGCAGGCCGATCAGCGCGGCAACCTTGCCTTCGCGGTCGGTGTCGGTGGTCAGCGACAGCGCCAGGCCGTTCGGGCCCGTGCCGCCGAGCGATTCAGCTGCGCCGGTGATCGTGCTGCCCAGCAGGTCAACCACGCCGCGCTGCAGCTTCGCGTCGCGTTCGTGTTCGGTGTTGTTCCCGAACTGGTAGGGCAGATTCAGCTGCGCGTTCGAGAAGCTGCCGTCGGCACCGAACTGGCCCTCGGCCACGCTGCCCATCGACCACTTGCTGTGGTCCGACAGCAGCGCGTACAGCACGATGGCCGCGATGGCGTAGGGCCCGAGGCTGGCCATCCACGATGCGGCGCCGGTGCCGGCGCCTGCGGCGGCCGACGAAGTGGCAGCCGCGCCGGCCGCGCCGAACTCGCCCGTTTGCGCGGCCAGCATGGCGGCCTGCGAGCCGGCGCCGATGTTCGCGGTGCCGATGGCTGCGCCGTAGGCCGCCGAGTTGCCGAACAGCGCGGTGCCGATCGCGCTGCCGGAGGCCAGGGTGTCGATCGCGTTGAACGCGGACACGCCGGTGCTGAACAGCCCTGCGCCACCCGACATCATCTGCCCGGCGCCAGAGGCCATGCCGGAGACCCCGAGCATGTTGCCGAGGAAACCGCCGATCATGCCCACGCCCTGCTGGATGACGGGCAGCACCGTCATGCGCAGCACGGTGTCCTTGATAAGGTTCTTGATGTAGTCCCAGGCCGAACTGCCGCCCTTGAGCAGCGCGTCGTACAGGCCCTCGCTGATCGACTGGAAGGTGCCCTTCCAGGTGTTCGCGGCCTCGGCCGCCGCCTTCTTGTCGAAGGCCTCACCCTTGAGTCTGGCGAGCTTCTCCCACTGGTCGGCTTCGTCCTTGAGCGTGGCGGCGATGCTGGCGTCCCTGAAATCAGTGTTCGCCGCGATGTTGCGCAGCGTGGCGGCCTTCGCCAGGTCGGCCTTGACCTCGTAGTCGGCCAACTGTTCGTTGGTCATCCCGATCTTGGCGTTGCACTCCTCCTGGGCCGCGGTCTGCTTCGAGACAGCCTGCAGGTTCTTCTCGGCCGCCTTGATCGCATCCTCGGTGGCCTTGATGGACTCCTTCGCCTGCCGTGCTTCTTCCTCCAGCGCACCGCCGCGGGCAATCTCGGCCCGGGTGAGTTCTTCGACATTCGGGGTCATCCTGACCTTGCCGGAGCTCAGGTCCTGGTCGAGTTCGATCAGTTTCTTCTCGACCGGGGTGAGGTCGCGCCCGAGCTCGATCTGCTTCTGCAGCTCGATGTTCTTCCGCTCGATGGCGGCCTTGAGGTCATAGCCAGCCTTCACAGCCCGCTCATTCTCGGCGTTAAGGCGCCGCTGCTCATCTGCGGCCTCCTTCGCGGCAGCCGCTTCGGCCTGCCGGCGCTTCTCCATTTCCTCGGCCATGCGGGCCAGGTCCTGCAGCGACTGCTTGTTGCCGTCGACCGCAGCCTGGGTGCCTTTCAGATCCGCCATCCGCTCGCGGAACGTTGCGCCCAGCAGCCTCTGCCCCCAGATATCGGCGATGTCCTTCCCGGTGTCGGCCGCCACCGATTTCACCCCGGCGAAGCCCCGCTTGAGCTCGTCCCATGCCCCGGTGAAGTCGCCGTCCTTGATCTTGCCCATCGCGGCGAAGATGCCGCCGAACAGCTCCGAGGAGCCGGCGGCCACGCCGGCGATGACCTTGCCTATCATCGGGATCAGCGACAGCAGGCCCTGCCCAACGTCGACCACGTAGGACAAGGCCGTCATCGCGCCGCGGGCCCATTCCGCGAGGGTGCCGTCCTTCGCCAGTTTGCTGATCTGGTCCTTCAGCCCGCCGGTGCCGCCCGCCATGTCGAGCACCGCCTTGCTGGCCTCGTACAGCGCCGGCATCAGGCCCGTGGCCAGATCCTTCTTCCAGCCGTCGGACTGCTTGCGGATGGCCGTGAGGTTGTCGCCGAAAGCGTCGGCCATGGCCGCCTGCAGCCTGCGCGTTTCCTTCTCCTGGTCGGTGAGCTTGGCCTTCACCTCGTCGTGCTGCTCGGCCAGGTCCTTCAGGAAGGGCAGCAGCTTCGCGCCCTCCTTGCCGAAGATCATCATGGCGGCCGCGCTCTTGTCGCTGCCGTCCTTGAACTCCCCCATGGCCTTCGCGACCGCGAGCATTCGATCCTCGGGTGCCAGGCTCTTGAACTCGTCGAAGTTGATGCCCAAGGCCTTCAGCGCGATGCCGATGCCCTTCGATTCTTCGCCGGCTGAGCTCATGCCCTTCGACAGCTTGCCCATCGCGCCGGTGATCTGCTCGATGCTGGTCTCGGTGTAGACGCCGATGCCCTTGAAGGCGCCGAGCGCGGCCACCGACGCGCCGGTCTGCGTGGACAGGTCGTGCAGGGCGCCCTGGGCGTCGATCGATGACTTGATCATCCCCGCGAAGGCGCCCACCGACGCCACGCCCACCAGGCCGATCAGCGCGGTCTTGGCGAACCCGATTGCGCTTTCGAACTGGCCCATGGCCTCGCGGGCCTTGGACCCCACGCCATCCAACACCCCGTTGATCTGGCCCTGCATGGCCTGCATGCCGCCCGCCAGGCGGGTCATGTCGGCCGCGAATTGAACGTCGATCATTTGCCGCCCTCCGCGATGCGCTCCCACAGCGCGGTGTGCGCCTTCACGCCGGCCAGGGCCTTGGTGATGTGCGCGATGCAGGCGTGCAGCGCGTCGCGCTCGGCGCTGCCATCGATGGCCCCCTGCAGCAGCTTCGATGCCTGCTCGCACGCGGCCACCAGGGCCGTGCGCTCGGCGTGGGCCAGGCCCAGGGCCGCCATGGTCTGGGTCTGGTGCGCCTTGGCCACCGCGTTGATCTGCATGGCGCGTGCGCGGCTGAGCTGGGCCTCGATATCGCGGATGTCCTTGGCGGCGCGCTCGCTCGCCTCGGCGCATCCCCGGATCGTGTTGGCCACCAGCTGCGTGACCTGCGCCAGGTCGAGGTTTGACGTGGGTCCCTTCATCACTTCCCTCCCAGGTTGACGGGCTTGTCGGGCGAGTTCGCCGCCCAATCCAGCGTGGCGTCGATGACGCCCTCGCGTTGCATGTCCTCGATCGCGCTGCGCAGGAACGAACGCTCGGGCACCTTGATGTGCCGGGTGTGCGCGTGCACCTGGACAGCGTGCGGGTTCTTCATCTGCTTGCCCCACGCCACCTTGGCCATGCGCATGTAATCCCGAACCCGCACGTCCATGTCGGCGCCGAATTCGTGAACCCGGGCGTACTCGACATTCGTGCCGACGATGGCGACGACCCGCTCCCCCTGCACGTCCACGCGCTGGGTGATCGAGCGGCGCAGCCGGCCGGTTTGCACGCGAAGCACCTGGCCCTTGGGCATCTTCCCGCTGGGTGGCCCCGAAAGCTTCTCCGCCTTCACGCGCCGCTGGGCCTCGATGGCCAGCAGGTTCATCGCCCGGATGACCCGCTCCTTCAGGCGCGCTTGAATCGCGCTGATGGTCTCTTCGACGCCGGAAATCGTGACGGTCACTGGCATGGTTGTGCTCCTGCGGTGGACCGCTGCGCCTGGCCTGGTCGAGTTGCCTGGGAAGCGCAGCGGATTGAAGGTCCGGTGTGGTCAGTCGACGATCTCGCCCGTCACCGGGTTGCGCCAGTCGATGCCATCGCTCACGACCAGCAGGCCGAGCTTCGTGTCGATGTAGGTGCGAATGCCAGCGCTCGCAGCAGCCGGGCTGGGCCGGTCATTCGTGCGGCCGACCAGGCCGATCAAGGTCCAGCCGTTGTTGCGCAGGTCCTGCATGTCATGAATCGGCACGTCGACGAAGCTGCCAGCGTCTTGTGGATAGGTCCGGCTGCCCACGGTGATGGGCGAGTTCCTGGCGATCGGCGGGGGGAACATGCGTACTTTGGTTTCCATTCGATGGTCTCCTTGCGTGATTGGGTTGCGGCTCAGCCGGCCCGGCTGCCGCGGCGTTGCACCGCAGCGGCCGGCTCCTGAGCGGACAGGCGGGCCACCACCTCGGCGGCCACGTCTTCGACGATTGCGCCGGCGTCGAGCTGGGCCTCCGTGTAGCCCAGCACCTGCATGCCGGCTCGGCCGCGCAGCCGGTCGGCGATGTCGATGCCCGGCAGCGCCAGCGTGACGGACCGCAGCATCGGGATCGGCTCGAGCCAGGCCAGCCCGGCGACGGCCTGCTTGTGCAGCCGGTCGCGCGCCAGACACGCGCCGTAGCAGCGCCCGAGCGCCTCGCGGAGGGCCTCCAGGGCGCTGAGCAATTCCGGGATGGCCGCGTGCTCGACTTCGAGGCATGCCGCCTCGTAGGCGGCCTCCACGATCTCGCGCTGCGCTGCCGCGGCCCGCTGCCCGAGCAACACGCGCTTCGCTTCGACGTCGGCCATCGCCTCGTGCAGGGCCTCGGCCGCCGCCTGCGCGCGGTCGGCGCGGCGCTGGGCCTCGGCCTCCTGGTCGTCGAGCACCGCCAGGGCGCCGTCGGCCTCGGTCAGCGGCCGGCCCAGCCGCAGCACGCTGGCGAAGATGCTGCGCCGCTGCTGGTGGAGCGCCGCCCTGGCTCCTGTGTCGCGGGTGGCCGGCTCGCCCTGCTGCCGCAGGCGGTCCAGTTCAGCAGCCAGGGCGGCGTCGGCGTTGCGCACGCGGCGCAGCTCGGCCCGCGCGGCTTCAAGTCGTGGTGTGCTCATCGGGGTGGGTCCTTCGTCAGCGGTTGAGGGTCTTGCGCAGGTCGTCCTGCGCCTGGTCGACCTTGGCCAGCACATCGGCCGAGGTCACGTTCGGGTTGTTGGCCAGCAGCGCCTTCACGAAGGCCAGCGCCGCGGCCTTGCGCAGCGGGTGGCCCACGGGGTGCCGGTGAAAGTCGGCGTGCATCGCGGGGTCGGGCGCGTGCTGCTTCTGCAGCGGGCGGGTCGGTATCAGCTTTCGAATGTGGTGCGGTTGCACGTTCATCTCCTGTGGGTGGTGGGGTGGTGGGCGGGCATTGCGCGGCGCTCGATTTCTCCAAGTCAAGGCAGGTCCAGCACCGCCACGCGGATGCCGAATTGCTCGGCGAGTTCGGCGAGCGCCCGATTGCGGCCGGTGTGGTACTGGCTGAACTCGTCGACGGTCAGGCCCTTGGGCATGCGGGGCGCCCACTCGATCACGACGGGGCCAAGCACCCCAAGGGTGGGCGCCGGCGTGCTCAGCGTGGCGTGGAACCGGCCCACGGGCCAGGTGCGGGTGAATGCGGCGGCGGCGGTCATGCGCCAGCCTCCGTAACACCCAGATGCTGGGGTTTGGTGCCAACGTGCGCACCCCTATAGGGTGCTGCACTAGTTGGCACTACCGTTAACCCTGAGTCCGATTTGTGATCGGCACCAGTTGGCACTTGATTGGCACCAACGATCGGCACCCCCGGCAATGCCATCACGCCACCCGACGCGATCAGCATTCCGTCGCTGAGCATCTTGGTCAGCTCGCGGTAGACCGCGCTGGTGGTGTAGCGGCCGTCGAAGTGCTTCACGATCCGCCCCTTGAGCATTCCGGCACCGTGGCTGGTCAGAAGCTCGACCACAGCGCCAGCTATCTCGCTCGGACGTTTCGCGCGGGTCGGCTTATCGCCGGCTGCTGCTGGGATCACGACGGCCGAGGTGCGCTCAGATCCCCAGCGGTTGAAGCCCATGGGTACCGGCATGAGCTGAAAGCCGATGCGCAGGCCCTTGGTCGTCAGATCCCGTTGTTTGGTGATCTCGGCCGTGCGGATGCCGGTTGCATCGTCGGCGGTGATTTCGATCTCGGTGTCGATCGCGGCACGGATGCCGGACCAGCCTCGAGCGCCCCGGGCCTGGTCCTTGCCGCAGTGGTGCACCCACAGGAACGAGGCGCCGGTGGCGGCGCGTATGGCGTCGGCGTTCTTCAGGACCACGCCCATGTCCTCGCCGCTGTTCTCGTTGGCGCCGGCGCTGATACGCGCCATGGTGTCGCCGATGATCAATTCGACCTTCGCCTGCGCTTCGGCCTGCAGCGCTTCGATCAGCTGCAGCACCGCCTCCACGTCGGCCGTGCCGTCGAACAGGTTGATCGGCGACTGCACCACGATCACCCGCGGCAGTGGAGTTCCGGTGTGCTTCTGGCGTGCTGCGAAGCGCATCTTGACCGAGCCTGCGGCCTCGGTCGCGAGGTACACCACCAGCCCCTGCACGGTGCGATGGCCGAGGCACTCTTCCCCGTTGCTCACGCTGGCGGCCAGCTCGACCATGAAGAAGGTCTTGGCGCTGTTCGACTCCCCGAAGACGACCCCCATGCTGTTGCGGCTTACGACGCCTTCCACCAGCTCATCGTCGAATGCGACTTCGCCGAGTGGCAGGTCGGAGGCCGCCACGTAGTCGAGCCGGCGCGGCTGAGAGGCGCGGCCGCGCGGCTTCGATCGCCCGGCACGCTGCGCGTCGACGCTGGCCAGCGCCTGTTCAACGATGCTCATCGCATGCCCTCTTCCCAGATCCACAGGATTCGCTCGCGCGCCAGCCAGATGCGATCCACGTCGTCCTGGGTCAGTGGCAGGCCCTGTGCGACGTTCGATGCGGCCACGCACACCAGCTGGGTCTCGAACTCGATCGCCGCACGCATCTCGCGCACGGTCAGGCGCGGCCGCTGGTCCCGTGGCCGCCGGGCAGCGTTGATGAGGTCGTCAATCACGCACTCGGCCAGGCGCTGCGGCTCGATGAGGTCTGCCTCGTCGATGGCGCGGCTCATCGGGCGCTCTCTCTCGGCGCGACAAGGCGCACCTGGCGCCGCCGGCGGTCGACTTCCTGCTGGCGCAGGTACTTGGCGCGGCCATTGCGCCACCATGCGGCCAGCAGCTGGAGCGCCTCGGCCTCGGGCAGTGCGAACAGCGGCGTGCCGCCGCCGTCGTCGATGACGATCGCACCGGTGTCACCGTTCTCCGGGAACCAGAGCTCAACGGCGCGGCTCATTGCTTTGAACTCCATGCGCGGTGGCGTTCTGTCACCATGCGGTAGTGCTTGCGCCAGCGCGCGCAGGCCAGGCACAGGGCGCGTGGATACGCGCCGCAGGTGCACGGCCTCAGTAGGGGGCGCTGGGGGATGGTTTGGGGCAGCGTCACAACTGCACCCCGGCATGTAGGAGGAACGTCTGCAGATCGGCAAGGTTCTGGCAGGTGCGGGACAGGTTCCAGCGCGAGATGCTGAATGCCATCTGCCCGTGGTCGCCTTCGATCTGCTCGACGGCGAAGCCATGCAGCGCTGCGATGGCTTGCCAGGTCTTGGCAACCTTCTGCGCGTCGGGTTCTTCGGTATCGGTGCGCATCGTCGGCACCGTTACGCGGCCGCGCGCCGCACGCGCGCTTCGACAAAGGCATTGAGGTCGGACGCGCGGTAACGGACCAGGCGGCCGAGCTTGATGTAAGGAATGCCGAGGCGGTTCTGAACGCGGTCCGCTTCCAGCGTCGCCGGCTTGATGCCGAGGGCCTCAGCGGCCTGGACCGGTGTCAGGAGGCTGGGGAATCCGACGACCGCACTGCTCTGCTTCTGTTCCATCGCATCGCCCTTTCAACCCTGCGGTGCAGGTATTGGTGTGGGCGCAAGCCTATGAAACAGGCCCCCGCGAAGCGGGCCGATCAGCAGGGCGAAATTAGCGGCGGGGTGGGCCGAAGTGCTTCAGCAGCACCTTGCGGATGGTCGACATGTCGGGAACCGGAGCCACCGCCCGCGGCCCGTTCGCGAGCAGGCGCAGGGCAGCTTCCGCTGCCACCTGTCGCAGCTCCGCATAGATTCGGGACGCCCACCCATCGCGGCCTGTGCGCCTCACCTTGCCTTTCTTCAAGCGGCTAGCAATGGCGATGATTTGCGCCTCGGGCACCTTCCCAGTCCCAACGCGTGCCGTCCGGCTCTTGACCAGCCTCTGGTACAGGCCGCGGCGGCGCTTGTACGCCACGTCGTACTGAGTCTCGGGCGGCGCGGGAGTTTTCGGACGACCAGCGCCCGGTGCACGCTTCCGCGACGCCTGCTCCAAAGCGATCCGCTGGGCACGAAGCAGGGTGTCATGCGCGACGAACTCGCGGAGCCCATCCGTGGCGCAGCCTTCAGCCTCGGCCCAGGCCAGCACCTCGGCGGCCGTGTGCTCGAACTCGCTGGCCGGGCGGGGCCGTCCCAGGTACATGCGACGGGCAAAGGGAAGGCCGGGCGCCGGGTCATGTTGTGCTCCTGGCCGTGTTCCCGCGGGTTCATCGCCGCCCACGGCATTGGTTGCTTGCAACGGATCAGGTATCCGCTGCTCATCGTCGGCCACGCCTCCCGGCGTTGCTGGCGGTGCTGGTTCGGCCGGCTCCTGCGCGGCGCGCAGCCGGGGCTTCTTGGCCTTCATCGATGGTGTGCGCCGGCCGGCGTCAGGTCGCATCGCGCTCACGCGCGGCGAGAAACTCAAGAGCGCTGCGCGGCCCCTTGCGCAGGTTGCAGGACTCGCAGGCGGCGACCAGGTTCAACGGGTCATCCGTGCCGCCCAGGGCCTTCGGCTGCGAGTGCTCGACGTGCCACCTCCCATCCAAGGTGAGCGCCGCGCTGCAGTACATGCAGCGCCCCTCGGAGCGCTCGAACACCTCGCGCCTTCGACGCGACACCCTCCCAGGGCGAGGTGTGCCCGGCGCCGGTGCTGGCGTCGGCGCATCCGGGAACAGCTCGAGCTGGCAGTAATGCGGGTCGTTGGCCGCTGAGCCAGGCCACGGCACCGCCGCGGTGGCCAGGATGACCCGACGCGCGGCCGCGATCGCCTCGCCCTTGTCCCGCGCGGCGCTGACCACTGCGCCGGTTCGAGGGTTGATCACGAGGTAGCGCACCGCGTGCAGGCCGCTGTCCACCTCGGCAAGCGAGGCCAATGCGTACTCGCCGGCCGCGAACGCACCGCCGAGGATCGGGCGCTGCATGATCACGGGGGAGCGTTTACCCATGATGCGCCCCAGGGCCGGCAGCCTGGCTCGCGGCCTTGAATGCCTCATAGGTCACGGGCGCCAGGATCCAGTTCATGGGGTTCTCGCGCAGCCGCTGACCCCCACACAGTTCGGCGCCTTCGTCGGCGAGAAGGCCCGCTTGCATGGCCAACCGGTGCGCAGCCATCAGGTTTGCAGCCGCGTGCTCGTCTTGGCCGACCGCTTCGAGGTTGTCCAACACGAGGTTGCCGATCGTGGTGGACAGATCGGCGATCTGGTAATACAGCTCACCTGCCGCCTTGGTCTTGGCGGGCCTCAATTCCTCGCCCACGCATGGCTTTTCTTCGCCAGCGCAGGCCATCAACAGGATTTCCGCGGCACGAAGAGCAGCAACCGCGGGCCCGTGGGCCTCACCTGCGTTGGCATCGCGAAGACCGCCCTGCACGGTGAAGAGAACGTCGTCGAACTCCCCCTTCGGTTCCTGCAGTCGGGTGCGGGCCTCGTCGCAGCAGTGTTCTGCGTGCCCCATGGTGCCCGTCGTTTCGGCGCCGACGCGCAGGAGCTCCGCGACAACAGCCAGGAGGCCGCCGGTTTCTTGAGTCGCGCCGCGCGCAGCGGCTACAGTCGTTGAAGCTTTCATCTCGATCCTCCGTTGATCGGGTTGGGAGTCAGGGCCCTCCTGGTGTTGCGTCACCTGGTGGGCCCGTCTTTGCATGCAGGGCCGCTGCGTGCGCCGGTTGCCGCCTCGCGGCTCATGCAAATCCTTCTACTCTAGACACCCGCGCAGGTCGCAGGGATCTGCGCCGGCTGGGCGTCTTCTGCCTTGGCTGCCAGGTCGTCGATGAAGTCAGCCACCGCCTGCCAGCCGGCGCGCAGCTGGGCCTCGCTCTTGCCGACGTAGTGCGCGCCGGTGACATCGCCGGAATCTGAGTGGTTGACCATGCGCTTCAGTGCGTAGACCGAAACCAGTTCCTCGGCGATGCTGACGAAGGTAGCGCGCAGATCGTGGGGCGACACGTCGACCCCCGCCGCTCGATTGATCGCATCCAGGCGTGCCCTGACATCGCCGACGTTGAACACTGGCGCGGCAGGCGTCTTGCCCTTGACCCGCCGCCGCAGGATCTCCAGGGCCTGCCTGGACAGGTGCAAGGTGTGGTCGCTCCGGTTCTTCGTGTCCCGCAACAGTGCCTGCTTGGCCACCAAGTCAACCTCGCCGACCGTCAGGCCCACGCTGAAGATGACCTCGCCGCGCCGGGTCTCTTTGGCCTCGCCGCTGCGGCAGCCGGTCAGCAGCAGAAAGCACAGGTAGTCGCTGACCTCATCGGGTTCCGCCTGGCCTTCAGGTGGCGCGATGGCCGTCCGCCACCAGGTGCCCAGCTTTTCAGCGGGGATTGGCGTCGGGTTGCCGGGGGCCTTCGGGAGGGTGATCCGGTCACGACCGGCAACCTCTTTGCCGAGCGGGTTGTCCGGCACCTGCACCCCATGCCAGCCCAGGACGGCGCGCAGCACGCGCATCGCGTAGGCGGCCCGGTGCGCGCCGCGCTCGGCCAGGAGCGATTCGTGGGTGGCGCGGATGTCGTCCGCGGTGAGGCTCGACAGCGCACGGGAAGCAATCCGGTGCAGCTCGCCGGCCTTCATCGCCCGCACGCCGGCGCCCTTGGCCCTGGCGGGCCGCACCATCTGCGCGTAGTCGTCGCGCGTGCGCTGCTTCAGCGCCTTGCCGTCCTTGAGCCGGGTCTTGCACTTGAGGTACTCGGCGAGAGCCTCTGCGAAGCTGATGCTGGTGCGGGCCGCCTGTTGCTCGGCCCGCTTCTCGGCCGCCAGCGATTCGCCCGCGGCCCACCTCGTCAGCTGCTCCTTGGCCTTGGCGCGGGCACGCTCGATCGGCACGGCCGGGAAAGGTCCGATGGTGAGGGTCTCGACCTCGAGCTGGCCACGCGGCCGGCCTCGCACGCGGAACGTCTTCTTGCCGGTCTCTGTGACCCGGATTGCGAGCGCCGGCTCCTTGGTGTCGTGGTAGGTGTCGCGCCCGCCGGCGGCAGCCGGTGGCAGCGCTTCAAGTGCCGCCTTCGTGAAGTTGAATCGCCTGGTCTTGGTGGTCATCTCGTGCGCCGGATCACATTCGGGATCACAGCATATCGCAGGGTTGCGACGGGATCAACGCGGTTTTGGATGGCTCATCATCAACGTAAGCGGTTGATTTATATGGGTTCATCCGGTGAGCGCTGGCTAGCGATGGGCTGCGCTGTGGCGGATTTGTCGGACTCTTAATCCGTTGGTCGCAGGTTCGAATCCTGCAGGGCCCACCAGACACAAAGAGGGTTAGCACGCGACAGCGGCTAACCCTCTTTTGTTTTTCCGTTGCGGGCACCGGTGGCGTGATGTCACACCAGGCTCGCCACGCCGGCAGCTGCCAGCAAGGCAGTCCCGTAGGCCAGCGACAGGCGCCAGGCCATTGCGGCGCTGCCGTTGACGCCGGCGATCGCCGCCTTCGCCACCAGGCTGCTGAACAGGGCCAGGCCCAGCGCGAGCGCGGCCACCGACGCTGCCAGCGTACCGCCGCCGTGCAGGCGCGACAGCGACACCGTGATCGCATCGACATCGGCCAGACCTGACAGCAACGCCAGCCCATACAGGCCGGCCGCGCCCAGGTCGTGCCGCACAGCTTCGGTCAGCACGGCCATCAGCGCCAGAAAGGCACCGAAGCCCAGGGCGGCCCCGAGATCGAACGGGCGCAGCTCACCGCCGGTGTCGGACGCTTCGCCGGCCGGCTGCGGGCGGTGCCGCCAATGCCACAGCGCGCCGCCGATCAGCGCGATGGCCGCCGCCAGCAAGGCCGGCAGCACGCGGGGCACGAGATCGGGTGCCAGCACGCCGACGATGAGGGCCATGCGCAGACACATCATCGCGGTGGCGGCCAGTACGCCGGCCAAGGCGGCCGGCAGCAGCGCGGGCGTGCTCCGCACGCGCCGCGCCAGAGCCAGCGTGGCGCCGGTCGACGAAGCCAGGCCGCCGAGCAGGCCGGTCCACAGCACGCCGGCCTGCGGGCCGACGAGCCGCATCGCCACATGGCCGGACATCGACAGGCCCGCCACCATCACCACCGCCCACCACAGGCGGTATGGGTTCAGTGCCTGATAGGGACCGAGCGCGGCATCGGGCAAGAGCGGCAAGACCACTGCCGAGAGCATCAGCAGCTGCAGCGCGGCACTGAGCTCCGGGTGCTCGATCATGCGCAGCCAGCGATGGATCGCCGGCCGCAGGTCGAGCAGCACCGCCACCAGCACGGCGGCACTGACCGCGAGCCCCGGCGCCTGCAGCGTCGCCAGTGCGCCGAGCCCGAAGCTCAGCAGCAGGGCCACGGCCGAGGTGGCGCTCAGGTCGCCGGTCGATCGAACCGATTCGCGATAGCCCGCCGCGCCAATGAGCGCCAGGCCAAACGCGCCGGTGGCCAGCAGCATCGGGCCCACGAGCGCCAGCACGCCGCCCAGCAGCCCTACGAGTGCAAACGTGCGCAGCCCGGCGACACGCCCGCCATCGGCCACCGCGCGGGCACGCCAACCACGCTCGAGCCCGATCACCAGCCCGACGGCCAGTGCGGCCAGCAGGTCGGAGGCATGGGCCGGCAGTTGAATCGGCGGCGCTTCCAGGCCGACCCCCGGGTGCCCGGCCTCAGCGGATCAGCAGCACCGGCTGCTTGCAGTGCGCGATGACGCTCGTCGACACCGAGCCGAGCACCACGCCGCCCAAGGTCGAGCGACCATGGGTGCCCATCACCACGAGGTCGAAGTCCTCCCGGCTGGCCAGCGCCGCGATCTCTTCGCCGGCATGGCCCGCGACATGCAGGGCCCGAAACTTCCAGCCCTGCTGTGCGGCGAAGGCCTTGACCGGGCCCAGCACCTCTTCGGCCTGCTCCTGGTAGTAGTCCTCGACCACCTTGTGCGCGAGGTAATCCGCCGCGCGCGGCGGGATGCGCGGCACCGCGGTGAAGGCCGTGTATTCATGCGTCGGGCCGAGCAGTTCGGGGTGAGCGGCAACGTAGGCCAGCATGCGCTTGGTATAGGCACTGCCATCGACGGCAAGCAGGATCTTCATGGTCATTCGCTCCGGGTGGACGGGACTGATGATGCTAGTGCACCCGCGCCCGGGGCTTGATGGTGCGCAAGTCCGCGCACGGGGTTCCGTCTCGCGCTACCCTTGCAAGCCACGCCGCACACCCGACAAGCCGCCCGCATGCCCGACCTGACCCACATCGCTGTCGTCGACGATGAAGCCGACATCACGCAGCTGTTGGCCAATTACCTGCGCAACCACGGCTTTCGCATTTCGCAGTTGCCCAGTGGCGCGGCGCTGATGGCACTGATGCGCAGCGATGCGCCGGCGCTGGTGCTGCTGGACCTGGGCCTGCCGGGCGAGGATGGGTTTGCCATTGCCCGCCAGCTGCGTGAGCACTGGCGCTGCGGGCTGGTGATCGTGACCGGCCGCGGCGATGCGATCGACAAGGTGGTGGGCCTCGAGATCGGCGCCGACGACTACGTGACCAAGCCCTTCGATCTGCGCGAGCTGCTGGCTCGCGTCAAGGCTGTGCTGCGACGGCTGCAGCCCGAGGCAGTGGCTGCCGTGAACGCAGCGCCTGGCGCCGCCGCGCCCACCGCGGCCGCCATCCCCGCGCTGGCACCAGCGCCGCGCGAGCGCTTCCGCTTCGCCGGCTGGCTGCTGGACCTGGCCGCCCGCCGCCTGCTCGATGCCAATGGCCAGGAGGTGGCGCTGACCACCGGCGAGTTCGACCTGCTGGCCACCTTCGTGCGGCACCCGGGGCGGGTGCTCTCGCGCGACTTCATGCTCGCGCAGACGCGCGGCCGCGAGGCCGGCCCCTTCGACCGCACGATCGATGTGCAGGTCGGCCGCCTGCGCAAGAAGCTCGAGGCCGACCCCGAGAACCCGGCGCTGATCAAGTCGGTGCGCGGTGCGGGCTACGTCTTCGTGCCGGAAGTGCAGCCGTCATGAGCCAACGCCCGTTCGACCGCAACACCGTCTTCCGCACGCTGTTCTCGGCCTACCCGGATGCGATGCTGCTGGTGGACATGGACGGCACCATCGTGCTGGCCAACCCCTCGGCCGCCGAACTGCTGGGCTATTCGGAAGACGAGTTGACAGGGCTTTCGGTCGATGCGCTGGTGCCCGACCGCATCCGACCCAGGCATGCGGCCTACCGCGAGGCCTATGCACGCAACCCGCGGCCGCGGCCGATGGGCACGCAGATGGAGCTGACCGCACGCCGTAGCGACGGCAGCGAGGTCGTGGTCGAGATCGCCCTGAGTCCGCTGCAGCAGCACGGCCTGCCCTATGTGGTGGCGGCGATCCGCGACATCGGCAGCTACCCGCGCGTGAAGCAGGCGCTGCAGCGCGCACGCCATGCCGAGACCATCGCGCAGATGAGCCGGCTGGCGGTGGACGTGCGCGAGGCCGAGCCCCTGCTGCACCAGGTGCCCGTGGCAGCGGCGGAGGCCTTGCAGGTGGAAGTCGGGGTGCTCTACCTGCTGCAGCCCGACGGCCAGCACTTCCGCGTCGCCGGCGGCCGGGGCCTGACGGGCAGCGAACCGCCCGGCGCGCTGGTGCCCAACCTGCCGCACACGCCGCCGGGCCACGTGCTGCATTGCGCCGCTCCGGTGGTGGTCTCCGACTACCGCAGCGAGACCCGCTTCGTTCCACCGCCGGCCTACCTGGCCGACGGCCTGGTCAGCGGCCTGGGCGTGCCGCTGCTCGAACGCGGCCGCGTCATCGGGGCCTTGAGCGTGCGCTCGCGCCAGGTGCAGCGCTTCGGCGAGGACGAGACCCGCTTCCTGCAGTCGCTGGCCAACCTGGTGGCCACCACGCTGCAGCGCTCGCAGACCGAAGAGGCCCTGCAGCACGCCCAGCGCATGGAAACCGTGGGCCAGCTGACCGGCGGCATCGCGCACGACTTCAACAACCTGCTCACGGTGATCCAAGGCAACCTGCAGGTGCTGGAGGAGCTGCCGGCGGTGGCCGGCGACGACTTCGCGCAGCAGCTCGTCCATGCCGCCGAGCGCGCCACGCGGCGCGGCGCGGAACTCACCGGCAAGCTGCTGGCCTTCTCGCGCCGGCAGGTGCTCAAGCCGCACACGGTCGACCTGGGCACGCTGCTGCCTTCGCTGGCCGACATGCTGCGTCGCACGCTGGACCAGCGCGTGCGCATCGCGGTCGAGATCGACTCCGACTGCCCGCCCTGCCGGGCCGACCCCGGGCAGCTTGAATCGGCGCTGCTGAACATCGCGATCAATGCACGCGACGCGATGCCCGACGGTGGCCTGCTGCGCTTCGCGGCCAGGCCGGCCACGCTGCCGCCGGCGCTGGCGGCCGAGCTGGCCCAGGAAGATCCCACCGCGATGGCGCTCGCGGATTTCATCGCGATCTCGATCACCGACACCGGCACTGGCATGCCCGAATCGGTGAAGGAGCGGGCCTTCGAGCCCTTCTTCACCACCAAGGAAGCCGGCCGTGGCACCGGGCTGGGCCTGTCCACGGTCTACGGTTTCGCGCGCCAGTCCCACGGCGGCGCCACCATCGATTCGACGCCCGGCCAGGGCACGACGATCACGCTGTTCATCCCGGCTGACGCGCAGCAGGACGCCCCGCGCAGCGACCCCGCCGCCGGTGGCGAGCGGGTGCCGCCGAACCTGCGCGTGCTGCTGGTGGAAGACGATGCCGAGGTGCGCACGGTGGTGCGCAACTTCCTCGATGGCTTCGGCTGTCGCGTCACCGCCTGCGCCAGTGGCGAACAGGCGCTGGCCGTGCTGGCGCAGCCCGACGAGTTCGATCTGCTGCTCAGCGACATCGCGCTCGGCCCCGGCATGCGCGGCACGCAGCTGGCGCACCAAGCGCAGCAGCGGCGGCCACAGCTGGCGGTGCTGCTGATGTCGGGCTATTCGTCCGAGCTGCTCGATGCCGACCGCGACAGCCCGCCCGGCTGGGAACTGCTGCGCAAGCCCTACGGCCGCGACGAACTGGCGCAGGCCATCGTGCGCGTCATGCAGGCGCCGCGCTGAGGCCGGCTGGCCGCAGCGGTCGGCCGGGAGCGATCACTGCAGCGTCGGATGGGCGCCGCCGCCGCAACGCTGCACGAAGGCGCTGAGCGCCGCCACGTCGGGGATGCTGACCTCGCGCCGGCCCTTCTCGACGAAGCCGATCACCTTGTCGCGCGCCAGCTTGGACAGCGCCCGGCTCACGCTCTCCAGCGTCATGCCCAGGTAGTTGCCGATCTCGGCACGGGTCATGCGCAGCGTGATCTGGTCGTTGCGCAGGCCGCGGCGGGCCAGCGATTCGGCCCAGTAGCGCAGGAAGTCCGCCACCCGGGCGTCCGCCGACAAGGTGCACAGCGACAGCAGCGAATCGCGGTCACGCGTGATCTCGCGGCTCATCTCGCCGTGCAGCACGGCCAGCAGCTGCGGCTGGCGCATGCAGGCGGCCATCAGCTCGTCGTAGCGGATGGCCCAGACCTCGCCGGTGTCCATGGCCACCGCGTCGCAGCCGTACTGGCCCTGCGCGATGCCGTCGAAACCCAGCCAGTCGCCTCGGAAGTGCAAAGCCACCACCTGCTCGCGACCGTCGACGGCGGTGTTCACGATCTTGAAGAAGCCCGAGTTCAGCACGTACAGGTGCGAGAAGCGCTCGCCGGCCTGGTACACCGTGTCGCCGGCCCGCAGCACGCGGCGCTGCACGGCCACCGAATCGGCCAGCAGCTTGAGCATCTCGGCAATGCGGTGGCTGT
Source organism: uncultured Bordetella sp. (assembly GCA_964641795.1). Classification (GTDB taxonomy): domain Bacteria; phylum Pseudomonadota; class Gammaproteobacteria; order Burkholderiales; family Burkholderiaceae_C; genus Pseudaquabacterium. The sequence goes on from CAZXLI010000079.1 coordinate 19,033, forward strand.
CGTCGGCCACCTCGGTCGCCGCTGCGCGGGCGGCCACACCGACCGGCGCACGCAGGCCTCGCTGCGCGCTCAGGGCCTGCAGCGACGGCGCGGGCAGCGGCTGCGAGACCCTGGGCTGCGAAACGGTACGGGCGGCAAGCGTGGCATTCATCGTGAGTCTCCCGGCGGCTGCGGTGGGTGTGTCGATGGAGGTCAGTGTCCGCACGGCCCGGCAACTGGGTAAGAACACCCGATATCGCTCGGTGTCACTCGGTAAACAGTCGGTATCAGCCCTGCAACCGGGGGGCATGGCAGGGCCTGCACTTGATGTTGCGCAAACCCGCCGGCGGCCGGCGCCCTACCCTTGCCGGCAACAACCCTTCCGCAATCCACGTCTTGTTCGCTGGCGCATGAAGCCGTCGTTGACCCAAAGGCTGCTGGCGCAGGTGCCGCTGTCGGCCGAAGAGCTGCAGGTCCTGCTCGGCTCGGCCGAAGCGCTGCGGCGCGCGGCCGAGGCCGGTATCGATCAGCCCTTGCTGCGCGGCAAGAACATCGCCGTGCTGTGCGCACAGGCCAATTGCGAATCGGCCGATGCCTTCACCCGCGCGGCCACGCGGCTCGGCGCCCGTGTCGCCCGCATCTCGCCCGACACGACATTGCAGCACGGCGAGGCCGAAGCGGCGCGCGACTCCGAGCGCCTGCTGGGCCGCCTGTACGACGCCGTCGAATGCGACGACCTGCCCGACGAGGTGGTCGAGCGGCTGCAGCGCAGCGTCGGTGTGCCGGTCTACAACGGACTGGCGCGGCGCGACCATCCGCTGCAGCGCCAGCTGCCGGCCGATGCCGACCGCGACTTCGTGCTGCAGGCCCTGCTGGTCGCCACCTTGGCCTGACGCAGCACCCAGCGGCATCTCCACTTCACACAGCCAGGCGGTACACCATGCGCTCCACCACCCTCACGATCATCCGGGACGAACACCGTGCGCTGAGCGCGATGCTGCAGTCGATGTCGATGCTGCTGCAGCAATGCCGCACGCACCATCAGCTGCCCGATTTCGGCCTGCTGCGCTCGATGCTGTTCTACATCGACGAGTACCCGAACCGCCTGCACCACCCGAAGGAGGAGCAGCTGCTGTTCCCGCTGGTGCGCAAGTACTGCCCCGAGCTGCATGACGTGCTCAACGAGCTCTCGGCCGACCATGAGAAGGGCGAGCGCTCGATCCACCTGCTCGAGCACACGCTGCTGGCCTACGAGGTGATGGGCGACTCGCGCCGCGAAGCCTTCGAGCAGGCGCTGGCGCGCTACACGGCGTTCTACCTGCGCCACATGATGCTGGAGGAGCGCCACGTGCTGCGGGCGGCCGAAACCCAGCTCGGCGAAGAGCACTGGGCCGAACTCGACGCGGCGTTTGCCGCCAACCAGGATCCATTCGCCGGCGCACACCCGCCGGACGAAGCCTTCCAGGCGGTGTACCAGCGCATCCTGAAGGCACTGCCCGACCCGCTGGGCTTCGCGCCTCCGCTGCAGGAAGGCCACACGGCCTGAGGGCCCTGCAAAGGCCCGGCTCGCCGGGCCCCTTGGGGGTTCAACCGACGGCGGCCTCGGCCAGCGCCGGCTGCTGCCCGGTGGCCTCGCCGGGCGCTCCGGCCAGCAGGCGCTCCATCAGATCGCGCACGCTGCGGATCTGGTCGCCGAACGGCAGCTTGCCGCGCCCGCTGAAGAACAGCCCGCCCTTCAAGTCGCCATGCAGGGCTGCGGCCAGCTGCTGGTCGATGCAGAACTGACCCCAGCCGATCTTGCCGTCGCGCAGCCCGCACTGCGCCAGGCAATCGAACACCTTGGTGCAGCGCGCCCTGACATGCGCCACCGCCTGCAGCCGCGGCTCGGCCCGGAGGTAGGCCTCGAGCCAGGGCGTGCGCACCGCGCGCGCCGGCAGGCCGGCCACGCTGGTGAACTCCACCAGGTCTTCGTCGCGCGCCTCGGCCAGCACCTGCTTGAAGCGCGGGTGCGCGTCCGATTCCGTGGTCACCGCGAACGGCGTGCCCAGCTGCACCGCGGCGGCGCCCAGGCCCTGCAGGCGGCGGATGTCCTCCAGCGTGCGGATGCCGCCGGCGGCGATCACCGGCACCTCGTCCTCGATGCCGGCCGCGCGCAGCACGGCGCGCGTCTGCGGCAGCACGTTCTCGAAGTCGAAGCGCGGATCGTGCACGTCATCGACCTTGGCGGCGCCCAGGTGGCCCCCTGCGTACCCCGGGTGCTCCAGCACCACCGCGTCGGGCCGGCGGCCGCGGCGCTCCCACTTGCGCAGCACCAGCTGCACGCCGCGCGCATCCGACAGGATCGGGATCAGCTGCGCCCGCGGATGCTCGGCCGCCAGCTCGGGCAGGTCCAGCGGCAGGCCGGCGCCGACCACCACCGCGTCGATGCCGCATTCGAGCGAACGCTTCACATAGGCCGCGTAGTCGCTGACCGCGCGCATCACGTTCATCGCCAGCAGCCCCAGCCCACCGGCCAGGCGCCGGGCCTGCGCCACCTCGCGCTCCAGGGCGGTGAGGTTGGCGGCATCGATCGCCGCCTTGGCCGCCTCGCCAACGCCCAGGCCGCGCGTGCGCTCCATCAGGTCGGGGTGGTGCCGGCGCAGGTCCACCGACGATAGCGTGCCCACGCCGCCCAGCGCGGCCACGCTGCCGGCCAGGCGGTGCGCCGATACGCCGATGCCCATGCCGCCCTGCACGATGGGCAGCAGCTCGCGCCCGCCCAGGCGCAGCGGACTCAGGCCACTGCGCGCCAGCAGCTGGCGCAAGGCGGGATCGATGTGCTGGAAGACGGACATGGCGGCAGGAACCTTCGGCAATGCGCAACAGGCGGGCCTGCACCCTATCGGTCGCCGGCGGTGCCCGGCTTGCGCCAAGTCAAGACCCCACCGGTTTCATGTCCGCACGATGCGGGGCATGGACACCGCACCCGTGGCCGCGCTGCAGCCCTTCCCCTTCGTCGGCGACAGCGACGCGTTGCGCGAGCCGATCACCCAGGCACTGCGCACGGTGATCGACCCCGAGGTGGCGTTGTCGATCGTCGACATCGGTCTGGTCTACCAGGTCACGGTCGAAGGCGAGCGCGTGCACGTGCTGATGACCATGACCTCGGCCGCCTGCCCGGTGGCCGACGAGATCCTCGACGACGTCGAACGCGCGCTCGACCAGGTGGTGCCGCCGGGCTGGTTGATCGAGACCGAGCTGTGCTGGGAGCCGCCGTGGACGCCGGCCGCCATCACGCCCGAAGGCCGGCGCCGGATGGGGTGGTGAGGTGACCGACGCGCGGCCCCTGCGCCGCAGCACCCCCCGCGGCACGACCCACCGGCCCGCCACGGCACGCAGCGCGTTGCTGGCGCGGCCGGTGATGGTGATGGCCTTCGCCTGCCTGCTGCTGGGCCTGGCCGGTGGCCTGGCGCGGCTGGGGCTGCTGCCGACCCTGGCCGTGGACACGCCGCTGTTCGGCCGCGCCGCGGTCAGCCACGCGGCGCTGATGATCTGCGCCTTTCTCGGCACGGTGATCGGCGTGGAACGTGCCGTTGCGCTGCGCCGGCTGCCCGCCTTCGCGGTGCCGCTGGCGGCCGCGCTGGGAGGCGCGGCGCTGTGGGTCGGCGCCTGGCGCCTGGCCGACGCCGCCTTCCTCGCCGCGGCGCTGCTGTTCGTACCGGTGAACCTGGCGCTGCTCGGACGGCAGCGCGCCATGCACACCGGCGTGCTGCTGCTGGCCGCGCTGTGCTGGCTGGCCGGTTGCACGCTGCAGTGGTGGCGGCCGGGCGACGCTGCGGTGCCGGCCTGGTGGTTCGCGTTCCTGGTGCTGACGATCGCCGCCGAGCGGCTGGAGATGACGCGGCTGATGCGGCACCAGCCCGGTGCCCGTGCCACGCTGCTGACCCTGCTGGCCGCGTTGGTGGTCGGCGCGGCGCTGGGCAGCGTCCACGTCACCAGCAGCGCCCTCGTCTACGGCGCCGCGCTGTTCGGGCTGGCGGTCTGGCTGCTGCGCCACGACATCGCGCGCCGCACCATCCGCACCCAAGGCCTGCCGCGCTACATGGCGGCCTGCCTGCTGGCCGGCTATGGCTGGCTGGCCGTGTCCGGGCTGGCCTGGGCGGCGCTCGGCGTGCAGCCGGCCGCTGCCTGGCGCGACATCGCGCTGCATGCGCTGGGCCTGGGCTTCGTGCTCGGCATGGTGATGGCGCATGCGCCGGTCATCCTGCCGGCGGTGGCCCATGTCAAGCTGGCCTTCGGGCCCTGGTTCTATGCCGCACCGGTGCTGCTGCAGCTGTCGCTGCTGCTGCGCCTGGGCGGCGGCGCGCTGTTCCCGTCGCTGCGGCCGCTCGGCGCGGCACTGAATGCCGGCGCAGTGCTGCTGTTCCTGGGCACCGTGCTCGGATCGGCGCTGCTGCAGGCGCGCCGTCGCGGCGTGTCCGGCACCGCTCCCGTTTCCACTCCTTTGGCGCGTTAGGCGCTCGTTCCCCATGGCCATCCTGCTGCAGATCGAAGAACCCCCGCGCGCCGCGCCACCGCAGGGCCTGGCCCTGTGGCAATTGGGCTTCCGCCCGTTCTACCTGCTGGCCAGCAGCTTCGCCGCGCTCTCGGTCGTGCTGTGGGCGGCGCAAATGCTGGGCTGGCTGCCGTTCAGCTACCTGCACGGCCCGGCCTGGCATGCGCACGAGATGCTGTTCGGCTTCACCCTCGCCGTGGTGGTGGGATTCCTGTTCACGGCCGGGCG
>CAZXLI010000080.1:0-23646 GCA_964641795.1 uncultured Bordetella sp.
ACACGCTTCGATCTTTCGCTACGTTCGGTCATGAGCGCGGGTGAATCGGTGGGCGTCACGGTGATCGAATGGGCGCGCGAGCAGCTCGGCGTCACCGTCAACGAGATGTTCGGCCAGACCGAGATCAACTACATCGTCGGCAACTGCGGCCGCACGCTTGATGGCCAGGGGCGCGAAGCGGCCGGCTGGCCGGCCCGGCCTGGCAGCATGGGCCGCGCCTATCCGGGGCATCGCGTCGCGGTGATCGACGACGAGGGGCGCGAATGCCCGCGCGGCACGCCGGGCGACGTGGCGGTGCACCGGCTCGACGTGCACGGCCAGCCCGACCCGGTGTTCTTCCTGGGCTACTGGAAGAACGACGACGCGACGCGCGCCAAGTTCACCGGCGACATGGCCAACAGCTGGTGCCGCACCGGCGATACCGCGGTGATGGACGACGAGGGCTACCTCTGGTACCAGGGCCGCAGCGACGATGTGTTCAAGGCCGCGGGTTACCGCATCGGGCCGAGCGAGGTGGAGAACTGCCTCGTCAAGCACCCGGCCGTGGCCAACGCCGCGGTGGTGCCCAAGCCTGACCCAGCGCGCGGCGCGGTGGTCAAGGCCTATGTCGTGCTGGCGCCGGGCCACGTGGCCAGCGCGGCGCTCGTCGAGGCGCTGCAGCAGCATGTGAAGGGCAAGCTGGCGCCCTACGAGTACCCGAAGGACATCGAGTTCATCGACGCACTGCCGATGACCACCACCGGCAAGGTGCAGCGCCGAGTGCTGCGCCTGCAGGAAGAGGCCCGCGCGCGGGCCGCTTCGCAACCCCCGAACGATCCCCCATGAACGCTTCCCTCATCACGGCCTCGGCGCTGTCGGCCCGCTTGAACGATCGCGAGGCCCGCACGCTGGTGTGCGACTGCAGCTTCGACCTCGCCGACCCGAATGCCGGCGCGCGTGCGCATGCCGCGGGCCACATCCCGAACGCGGTGTACCTGCATCTCGACCAGGACCTGTCGGGCATCAAGACCGGTCGCAACGGCCGCCACCCGCTGCCCGATCGCGCGGCCTTCGCGGCCCGCATGGCCGAACTCGGCGCCAGCGACGAAAGCCTGATCGTCGCCTACGACGCCTCCGGCGCGATGTTCGCCGGTCGGCTGTGGTGGATGCTGCGCTGGGCAGGGCATGCGCAGGTGGCGGTGCTCGACGGCGGGCTTGCGGCGTGGCGGGCGGCGGGCGGCGCCGTGCAGGTGGGCATCTCGACCACCCCGGTGCCCGGCCACTTCACGCTGCGCCCGGCGCTGACGCGCTTGCTGACCTACGCAGAGGTGCGCAGCGGCCTCGGACAGGGCCGACGGCTGCTGGTCGATGCGCGCGCGGCCGACCGCTTCCAGGGCCAGAACGAGACCATCGACCCGGTCGCCGGCCATATCCCCGGCGCGGCCAACCGGCCCTTCCGCGACAACCTCGGACCCGATGGCCGCTTCAAGACCGCCGATGAACTGCGTCGCGACTGGCAGGCGTTGATGGCTGGCCGCGAGCCCGCCGAACTGGTGCAGTACTGCGGCTCGGGTGCGACGGCCTGCCACAACCTGCTGGCGATGGACATTGCGGGCCTGTCGGGCGCGGCGCTGTACGCGGGTTCGTGGAGCGAGTGGTGCGCCCAGCCGGAGGCACCGATCGCGCTGGGCTGACCTTGGCCGGCACCAGGCCCTAGCAAGGCCCGACCAGCCAGGGCTTCGGATGCGTGCTGTCGAAGGGGTCGAGCTGGCCCGCCCGTGAGGGCCGCGCCACCACGCAGTCATTGCCACGGCGAAAGCGCCGTGAACCGTCGGGCATGGCTTCCTCGCGGATCGTCGGGTCGAGCGCCTGCGCGATGCGCTCGGTCGCGGTGAGCGGACGATCGCGCAGGCGTGGATCGTCACGCAACAGCGAGGCCAGCGAACGCGGCTGCGAGGCCGCCGGGGGCGGCAGGCGCAGGTCCAGTGGGGCGGCGGCTGGTGGCGGGGCCGGAGCTGCCACCTCGTCTGGCGCCACGGTGATGGCCTGGGGCGCCGGCGACGCGATGATCGCGGGCGCCTGCGCAGGGTCAGCCACCGTGGGCGCGGAGCGCCGCCACTGCGGCATGCGGGTGCGCGGTGCCTCGGCGTGCGCAGCCGCGGGCGGCTCGTCCGGCACCGGCAGCAGCCGCAGCCACATCGGGCCGCTCGTGGCTGCCGGGGCATCGGCCCATCGATGCGGCCGCAGGGCGGCGCCGACCCACCAGCCGAGCAGCAGATGCGCGGCGATCACGCACAGCAGCAGCCGGCCCCGGCCGGGCCGTGACAGGGGCGGGGCGCTCACGGCTTTCCGGAGGCCGGCGACTCGGGCCGGTATTCGAGCAGGTCGCCCGGCTGGCACTGCAGCACTTCGCAGATGCGTGCCAGGGTATCGAAGCGCACGCCGCGCACCTTGCCGCTCTTGAGCAGCGAGATGTTCTGCTCGGTGATGCCGACGGCTTCCGCCAGCTCGCGCGAACGCATCTTGCGCCGCGCCAGCATCACGTCGAGGTTGACGACGATGGTCATGGGTCCGTCGCTCAGACGAAGCTGTCGTTCTCTTCGGCCAGGCGCACGGCTTCGCTCATCACCACGGCGACGGCCAGCAGCACGGCGCCGCAGAGAATGCCAACGTAGTCGTTCCACGACAGGCCGATGGCCAGCAGGCGCTGGCCCGGCGGATTGCCCAGCGTCAGTGCGACCCCGACCGCCGCCCTCAGCAGCGGCGCCAGCAGCGCCGAGGCCAGCATGCACCAGGCAAAGGCTCGCAGGTGCCGCTGCGCTAGCGAACCAAAGACGCGGCCAGCCCCGTACTCACCGAACAGCTGCCACAGGTGCCACAGCGCCACCAGCCCCAGCAGCACGCCGGGCAGGCTGGCCAGGGCGCCCAGCAGCAGCGCGCGCTCGTCGATCACCATCGGGTGGTCGCCGATGCCGGCGACGCTCGGGCCCGCGGCGCGCACCCAGTCTGGCGACAGCCAGAACAGCAGCGGCACCAGGCACAAGGTGACTGCCCCCAGCACCGCGAGGGCGCGCACCACCCACACCAGCGTGCGCAGCCCGCGCGGCAAGGGGCGCGGCGCCTGGGCGCCGGCAGGCGAAGCCGGGCTCACCGGTGATTCATCGAATCATTCATAAAACTTACTGTAAAACAGCAAGTTTTCAACGTCAATCAGAAAACTGGGTGCCCTGTACCTGCATTTGAAGGGGCAGCGGCGGCAGCCGATCCAGCCCCGCGCCGGACTCCAGTGCTTCGAACAGGCGCACCGGGTCCACCGACCACTGCAGCGTGCAACCCTCGCCGTGCAGCGAGGCGCGCACCATCGCATGCTCGAAGGCCAGTACCTCGGCCAGCCAGGGCACGCCGGTCAACGCGCCGGCGTCGAGCTGGTTGCGCAGATAGCATGCAAAGTGATCGGCCTCGACGGCGGTGAAGATGTGGCTCGGGCAGCTGCGGCAGTAGGCCCGCATCAGGGTGTCGACCTCCACCGGCCCGAGCGCGCGCAGCATGGCCAGCAGCGAGTAGCGCATCACGCGCACGATGCGGCCACAGCGAAACTCGCGCACCAGCTGCTCGAAGATGCGGCAGCCAGGATCGTCGGCCAGGCCCGGGACGGCGGCACGGTCGGCCGGCGCAGCCTGGTCCAGGGCGAGCGTGCCGAGGCAGCGTTCCCAGCGCCGCAGCTCGGCCAGCGCGTCCGCGTCCGGTGCGGCCGACGACGACGTCCGGCAGGCGGCCGCGTGGCGCTGGCGCTGGGCCGGCGGCACCGCCCTGGGCGGGCGCAGGGCCCACAGCGCGGCCATCGGGTCAAGCTGCCGCGCGATGGCGTCGAGCCCGACACCCGGCACGTACTGCGGCAGGATCTCGAACACCAGCGCACCGAGGTTCGGCAGCCGCGGGATCAACGCCGCGGCGAGCTCGAGCAGCGACTCGTCGGCCAGCCGGTCATGTGCGTCGAGCCAGTAGCCGTCGAGCAGCGAGCCGCCGGCCAGATGCAACTCCCACACCCGATCGAGCGGCAGCGCGTCGAGCACCCGGTCGATCGGTGCGCGGCCATTGCGGGCGTTGACCCACAGGTTGTGCAGGTCGAGCAGGATGCCCGCGTCGGCCGCCTCGGCCACCTGCGCGAAGAAGCGACCGTCGGGCAGTTCGTCGGGCCGCGGTTGCAGGTAGTTGACGCCGGTCTCGAAGGCCACCGGCGCGCCGCTGGCGGCACGCAGGTCGGCCAGGCCTTGCGCGGCCTGCGCCACGCCCGCAGCGCTCTGCCGTGGCGGCAGCAGGAAGCTGGTCTGCCGCACAGTGCCTTGGGCGTCCGTGAATCGGTTGAAGCTCAGGTGTTCGCTGGCCCAGGCCGGCTGCAGCGCCTGGGCGCAATGGCGCCAGGGCGTGCGCCAGTCGACCGGGTCGTCGCAGCTGCCACCCACGGGCTGCCCGACGCCGTGCATCAGCTTGGCCTGCGGCAGCGCCGCCACCCGCTGCAGCAGACCCGCGTTGACGTGGTAGTGCCAGGCCCCTCCATCGTCACGCTGTTCCCACAGGGTCTGCGGTTCGAGCTCCAGCACCTGCAGGCGCTGGTCGCCGGCGGCGAACAGCGGCTCCAGGGCCTGCCAGTACACGAGGCCGACGCCCAGCGGTGGCGGCGCATCGGTGCAGCCCGCTGTCTTCATCGCCGCTGTCAGCCGCGCAGGCCGGCGCCGTTGAACACCTCGTCGACCTGCAGAGTCTTCGGGTTCGTCACGAATTCCTGGGTGATCACCCAGTCGATCACGCGGCCGGAGTGGCAGCCATCGCAGCCGAGCTTGCCGAGCACGGACTTGGTGATCTGCGTCATCTTGTCGAAGTTGTAGGCCATCTCGCGGGTGATGTGGACGGTGACACGCGGCGATTGCAGCGTGGCGGCGGTGGTCTTGTCGAGTTCGTTCATCGTGGACTCCATCAGCTAGGGGTTGGGACTTGGGTTCACTGCGGGCGGCATGCTTCCGCCGGGTCAGTGCTTTCAGCGTAGGCAGCGCGACGCCATGCGCCATCCACAACGCGAGCTAAAGACCCGCGCACCCCCCCAGAACCGAGCGGCTGGCACACTCGCCGTTTCAGTTGACACGAATCACGAGGAAACGCATCGATGGAGCCGATCCAGTTGGGCGGTGGGCCGCTGCAGGTGAGCCGCATCTGCCTGGGCACCATGACCTTCGGCGAGCAGGTGGACGAAGCCACCGCCTTCACGATCCTCGACCGCGCGGTGGAGGCCGGCATCGACTTCATCGACACCGCCGAGATGTACGCGGTGCCGGCACGCCGCGAGACCTACGGCGCCACCGAGACCATCCTGGGCCGCTGGTTCGCGGCCCGGCCCGGCATGCGGCAGCGGGTGGTGCTGGCAAGCAAAGTGGCCGGCCCTTCGCGTGGCATGGACTGGGTGCGCAACGGCAGCGACAACCTCACCGCCGCCGAGATCGTGCAAGCCTGCGACGCCAGCCTGCGGCGGCTGCAGACCGACATGATCGACCTGTACCAGATCCACTGGCCGAACCGCAATGTGCCGATGTTCGGGGCGACCTATTTCGATCCGTCGAAGGACCGGGCCTTCACCAGCATCCACGAGCAGTTGCAGGCCCTGGACGGGCTGGTGCGCGCCGGCAAGGTGCGCTGCATCGGCCTGTCGAACGAGACGCCGTGGGGCGTGAGCGAGTTCGTGCGGGTGGCCGCGGCGCATGGCCTGCCGAAGGTGGTGTCGGTGCAGAACCCGTACACGCTGGTCAATCGCGTGGTCGACAACGGGCTCGACGAAGTGCTGCACCACACCGGCGTCTCGCTGCTGGCGTACTCGCCGCTGGGCTTCGGCAGCCTCACCGGCAAGTACGACGACACCGGCCTCGATGCCGCACCGCCTGGGCTCGGGCGGCTGGCACGCTTCGAGACCATGCGCAAGCAGCGCTGGGGACGGGCCGATACCCTGGCCGCGGCCAGGCGCTACAACGCGCTGGCCCGCGCCCATGGCCTGACGCCGACGCGCATGGCGCTGGCCTTCTGCTACCGCAACTGGCGCGTGGCCAGCACGATCATCGGCGTGACCACGCTTGCGCAGCTGCAGGAGAACCTGGCGGCCTGGGACACCACGCTGTCGACCGAATTGCTGGCCGAGATCGACCGCATCCGCTGGGAGATCCGCGACCCGGCGCAGTGACCAGGGCGGCACGGCAATGGCGAAGAAGGACAAGCATGTCAGCGAGACCCCGGCCACGCAGGTGCTGCGCGGCGCGGGCATCGAGTTCACCGAGCATGTCTACGAGTACTTGGACCATGGCGGCACGGCCGAGTCGGCCAGGCAACTGGGCTGGGACGAGCATGCGGTGGTGAAGACGCTGGTGATGCAGAACGAGCGGGCCGAGCCGCTGATCGTGCTGATGCACGGCGACAAGCAGGTGAGCACCAAGAACCTGGCGCGCGCGATCGGCGCCAAGAGCGTCGAGCCCTGCAAGCCCGAGGTGGCGCAGCGCCACAGCGGCTACCTGGTCGGGGGCACCTCGCCCTTCGGCACGCGCAAGGCCATGCCGGTGTACGTGGAGCAGAGCGTGCTGGCGCTGGACAAGATCCTGATCAACGGCGGCCGCCGCGGGTACCTGATCGGCATAGCGCCCGAAGTGCTCGGCCGGCTGCTGCAGGCGCAGCCGGTGAGCTGCGCACTTTAGTCCCCCGGCAGGGGACAGGCCGCGCAGCGGCCAGGGGAGCGCGGTGGTGTCGGGAGGGCCAAACCCGATCCGGGTTGCCCGGTCGGGTTTGGTAGCCCCTCGGGGGCGGCCGCCAGGCGGCCGGGGCTCACAGGAAATTCGAGAGGAAGCGGAACAGCTTGATCGCGGGGCTCAGTTCCTGCGTCTTGTCGTGCTCGCGGTCGACCTCGGTGTTGCGCATCACCGGGCCACGGTCGAGCACGGCGTCGACGAAGCTGCCCACGCTGGCGATGCCGGCGTCTTCGATGCCGGTGCCGGAGAAGTCGACGATGGTCACGCAGTGCGACTCGTTGAACTGGCGCATGAACGGGATGTGGTACGCGATGTTCGCGAAGCTCTGGTTCATCGCGGTCCAGGCCTGCAGGTCGGGTGTCCAGCGGGCGTAGATGGCCTGCAGTCGCGCCACCTCGTTCGGCGCATTGGCGATGTCCGGGTAGAACTTCTGGTAGCTGAAGGCCGAGAAGTTCGCGTCGGCCTGGAACACCATGTAGCCGAACCGGTCCTGCGGGTACTTCTGCGCCAGCGCACCGGTCACGGTGCCGAGGTTGTCGGGGTTGAAGCCGGGCAGCGTGTTGGCATAGCTAGCGATCAGGCCGCCGGGCTCGTCCAGGCCCCAGGCGCTGCGGATGGTGTTGTGCATCAGCACCGAGGGGTACTGCTCCGGCGCGCCATTGCGCGGGGCCGACATCAGGGGGCCCGAGTCGGCCAGCAGCGAGGACTTGCCGCGCGGTTGCAGCGCGCTGCGCACGATGTCGTAGGTGACGGTGGAGCCCACGCCGCCGGCGGAGAAGCCGGTGAGCATCAGGTTGTTCGGGCGGCCGAGGTTGTCGCGCAGCCATTGCGCCGCGCCGCGGATGTTGGCCTGCCCGCGGTGGTACTCGACGCGCGGATGGGCCGGGTCGGCATCGGCGTAGGTGACGACCTTGCTGCCCGAGTGCACGTCGCCGGTGCAGTAGGGGATGTAGACGATGTTCCAGCTCTGCGTCTGCACGGCCTGGAAGGGGTCGTTGCGGGCGCTGAACGGTGTCACCAGCCCATAGGCCGCGGTGTTGAGCTGCTGCAGGTAGTCGGGCGGGATGCCGTCGGGGTTGGCCGCGGCCAGGTCGCCGATGCCCAGGCAGGCGTTCTGGTCCCAGCAGGCGCCGCCGCCTTCGTAGATCAGCACCAGGTCCTTCGACAGCGGCGTGCGGTTGACGAAGAAGCGGTAGGGCGTGCCATTGCCGCAGGCCGCGCCGCTGCTGGCGGGCAGTTCCACCGTTTCCCAGCGGTAGTAGTCGGCACTCAGCGCCAGCGGGCCCAGCAAGGTCAGCGCGGCGCCACAGAGCGAATGGGTCAGCAGCTTGTTCATCGTCAGGGTCCTCCGGGGGGTGTCTGGAAGCTGTTGCGGCGCAGGGCCTCGAGCTGCTGCTCCAGCGCGCGCGGGTCCCGCTGGGCGGGCGGCTGTGCCTGCCAGGCGGCCACCAGCGCATCCTGGCTGCGCAGGAACGCTGCCTGGCGCGGGTCGGGCGGCGAGGCATCGCGCCGCTGCTGTTGCTGCCACTCGTTGCGCCAGCGCTGCAGCCGCTGGGCGCGCTCGGCCGGGTCGTCGACCTGCACCTCGAGCACCGCGGCCTTGATCTGCTGCGCTTCGCCGGCTGTCATCTCGCGGCGTGCCAGGCGGTCGGCGAGCCCGGCGTCGAGCTGCTCGGCCAGCGCGCGCAGTTCGGCCGAGCGATCGCCGTCCTGGCGCAGCCGCCGGAAGCGCTGGGCGGCGTCGCTGTAGTTCAGGTAGTCGGCCAGCCGGGCCAGCTCGGCCGCACCATCGGGCCGCTGCGCCATCTCGGCACGCAGGGCCGACCACTGGGCGCTGCTGATGCCCGCCGGCCGCGGGGGCTCGACGGCCGCTGCCGTGGGGGATGGCGTGACAGCGGCCACGGCTCCAGCTTCGGCCGGCGCCTGAGCCAGCGGCTGCGGCGCGGCCGGCGCCTGAGCCTGCCGGGCCGATGGGGCGGGAGGCTCGTCGGCGCCACCGGCCATGAAGGCCCGGACGGCCAGCACCAGCGCGGCACCCATGCCGATCAGGGCAAGGAACTTCAGCGCGGGCCGGTGGAGCGCAGGCATGCGGCCGAGTATCCTGATCGCCACAGCCTGTGCCAAGCGGGTTCGACCTATTTCGCCGAATCACCCCCATGCTGCTGGACCTTGCGGATGAACCACGCGACACCGGCCATCACCGGCAGCACGGCCAGGCCCACCACCAGCTCGGGCTGCAGGTGCAGCGGCTCCAGCGCCGGCACCGCCTTGGCCGCCTTCGCGAGGTAGCCCACCAGCCCCAGCGCGTAGTAGCTGATCGCCACCACCGAGAGGCCTTCCACGGTCTGCTGCAGCTGCAGTTGCTGCTTCTGGCGTTGCGCCAGCGCGCGCAGCAGGTCCTGGTTGCCCTGCTCGCGCCGTGATTCGATGCGCACCCGCGCCAGGCTGGTGGCGCGGTTGATGCGCTCGCCCAGGTCGGTGAGCCGCCGATCGATGCTTTCGCAGAAGGCCATCGCCGGCGCGAAGCGGCGCGAGAGGAAGCCCGACAGCGTCTGTACGCCGTCGATGCGCTGCTCGCGCAGGTCAGCCAGGCGGCGCTCGACGATCGCGTGGTAGGCCCGCGTCGCGGAGAAGCGGTAGCGCGTGCGGGCGGTGCCATGCTCCACCTCGGCGGCCAGCCGCGTCAGCGTCTCGAAGGCCTGTGCATCGTCGAAGTGCTGGTCGTTGGCCATCGCATCGACCGTGGTCTGCAGCGTCTTCTCCAGTTCGGCCAGCAACGCGGCCTCATGCTGCGCCACCGGAAAGCCCAGCATCGCCAGCATGCGGTAGGACTCGATCTCGCACAGGCGCTGCGCCTCGCGCGCGGCCTGGTCGCGCGGCAGGCCGAAATCCAGGATCACGAAGCGGGCGAAGCCATCGCGGCCCAGCCGCAGGTGGGTGAACAGTGCGCCGCGTCGCGCATCGCCAATGAAGGCGCCCATCAGCGGCGCCGCGTCGTCGCTGCCGGCCACGCCCGCCTGCGCCGCCAGCAGCGCCTGCACGCGCGGCAGCATCGTGTCGCTGTCGTGCGCCTGCAGCATCAGCACATGCGTGGCGGCCAGCATGCGGCCGCTCCCTTCGGCCGATAGCTGGCTGACGAAGGCCTCGGGCAGGTCGACCAGCGCGCTGCTCTGCTGCAGCAGCGCACGCAGCGCCGTGTCGTCGGGCGTGTCGGTGTCCAGCGCCAACGGCCGGTTCACCTGCCAGCTGACGAATTCGCCATGGCGCTCGAACTTCAGCACGTAGCCGGGCGTCTGCACCACGTGGTGGCGCACGTCCGGCGGCGGCGGCGGCAGGCTCTGGCTCAGGCACAGCGCCGCCAGTGCGGCCTCGGCGCGTGCCGGCTGCATCTCGGCATGCACCCAGTAGGACACCACGCAATTCGGCCGCGCCGGCAGCGCCGGGCGGGCATGCAGTTCCTGGTGCAGGGCCAGGTCGGTGCGGGTGGGGAAGGGGGTGGCGTGGGCGGTGACTTCCATGCGGGTGCGGCAGTGGGCGGCTCGAGGCGGGCGCGATTGTCGCGCCACGCCGATGACAGCGCGCTGTGCCTGTGCAGCAAGGATCGCGCCGGGCCGGCGATGCCGGCGCCGCCAGCGGCGCGATCGCCCGGCCGTGCGATGGCCGTTCAGCGTGCCGTGATGATGTCGCGGTGCAGCGGCGCCAGCTTCGCCAGCAGCTGGTTCTGTGCCGCGAACGGGATGCCGCGCGCGTTCATCGAAGACTGCAGGATCTCGACCAGCGCGTTGAACTCGCCCTTGCGGATCTCCAGGTCCTGGTGCGCGCTCTTCATGTCCAGGCCCTCGTAGACGCAGGGGCCGCCGAGCGCCTGGCAGAACTGTTCGACGAGTTGCTGCTTCACATGCGCCTGGTTGGCCTTCTGGAAGAACGGCGCGGTGCGCGGGTCGGCCAGCAGGCGGCTCATGAAGTCGTCCATCAGGCTCACGAGGCCGGGCTTGGCGCCGAAGGCCTGGAAGGGCCCGCTGTCGGCGCTGGTTTGGGCGCGGGCGGCACCGGCGGCCAGCAGGCTCAGTGCGAGGAAGGCGGGCAGCAGCAGGGGGCGCATGGCGGATCTCGATCGAGGCAGGGGTGTCAGAACGCGATCTGCGCCGACAGGTAGGCGCCGGTCTGGCGGCGGTTCTTCACGCCGGGCACGATGTGGCCGAGGTCCACGTACGCGGCGGTCAGCGAGAAGTGCTTGCTCGGCGCCCAGGCGATGAACACATCGGCCCAGTCGTCCTCCTTCAGCCCGGCGCCGAGCAGTGAAGGGTTCAGGTTGTCGGGCTTGACGCGGTATTCGGCGCCGATGGCCAGGCTGCGGTTGACGAGGTAGGCGACCGAGACCTCGGGCAGCAGCCTGAGCTTGTCGTGCGCCGTCCCGCCATAGCCCAGCAGCCCGTTCTGGTTGGCCTTGCTGGCGCGCAGCGTGGCATTCACCAGCACGCCCTGCGCGAGGAACAGCTTGGTGGCGCTGAGGTACAGGTCCACGCCATGGCGCCGGGCGCCCAGCGCATCGAGCGTCGGCGCCAGGCCGCCGGCATCGACCCGCTTGGCCAGCAGGCCGACGGCGATCTGCGGCATCAGCGTGTCGCTGTCGAGCACCGCGTCGCCGGCCAGCCGCAGCTTGGCACCGACGATGTCCTGCTTCAACTTCAGCCCCCGAATGCCGAGTGCCGGGCCGGTCTCGCCGGTATCGAAATCCTGCCGTGCCAGCGAGAGCTCGAGGCGGTCATCGAAGCCCAGCGCCACGCCGTAGGCAGCGAGCTGGTAGTCCTGCGTGCGGGCATGGCTGAGGTAGGCCGCTGCGCCCCACTGGCCTTCGGTGGCATTGCTGCCGATCACGCCCCAGGGCGACAGGCCACCGCCGGCCGCGCCGTCGAGGGTGCTGACGCCGCCGGTGAGCAGCAGCTTGTCGGTGGCGGCATGGGCGAGGCCGGCCGCGGCCATCAGACAGGACACGATCATCCGGCAGGTCGCGACGATCCGGGGGCGAAGGGTCATGGGCGCGGGGCTTTCCAGTTCGGGTGAGTACGCAGCGCCGCGGGTTCTGGATGCATTCGGCGCAATGCCGATGGTGGCGCAGGGTCGTGCATCGCGGCAAGGGCTGCTTGCGTAGTAGCGGCATCGAGACGACGACAAGGAGACGACATGCCCCGTTTTGTGTCACAGGCGGCCACGCTGGCCGCCGCACTGACGCTGCCGCTGCTGGCGGCGGCGGCCGACGATGCGGCCTCGCGCGGCCAGGCCCTCTATGAAGCAAAGTGCTCGGCCTGCCACAGCGTGGAGGCGCACCGCGTCGGGCCGCTGCACCGCGGCGTGCTGGGCCGCAAGGCCGGCAGCGCGCAAGGCTACGACTACTCGCCGGCGCTGGCCGCGAGCCGCCTGGTGTGGACCCGCCAGAACCTGGAGCGCTGGCTGGCCGACCCGGAGGCGCTGGTGCCGGGCCAGCGCATGGGCTTCAGCGTGCAGGAGGCGGCCGACCGGCAGGCGCTGGTGGCCTACCTGGCGACGCTGCCTTGAACTCAGTGTGACGGCTTCAGGTGCAGGTGCGGCGCCTGCCCGCTGCCCTTGCCATGGCGATGCGGTTGGTGCAGCTCCACCGCCACCAGGTTCAGCTTGCCGTGGTGCACGCCGCGCTCGGCGCACAGCGCATCGGCCAGCCGCGTCACGTCAGCGGTGCGGCCGCGCAGGATCACCGTCTCCAGGCAATGCTCGTGGTCCAGGTGCACGTGCATCGAGGCGGCAACCAGGTCGTGGTGCTCGTGCTGCAGCGCGGTCAGGCGCTCGGCCAGGTCGCGCTCGTGGTGGTTGTAGACATACGAGAGGTTGGCCACGCAATGCACCGCCTCGCCGCTGTGCAGCCGGGTCTGCTGCAGTTCGGCCCGCAGCAGGTCGCGCACGGCTTCCGATCGGTTCTCGTAGCCGCGTTGCACGATCCAGCTGTCGAACTGTTCGGCCAGCGCGTCGTCGAGCGAGATGGTGAAGCGTTGCATGGCGCGCATTCTGCACGCCACCTGCGCCGCAATGGATCGGTGATCAGGGCGTGACCAGCCCCTGCATGCGCACCACCTCGAACTGATCGCCCTTCACGCTGCCGAGTTCGCTGATCAGCTTGTCGTTGTTCCAGCGCGCGTCGGGCGCGCCGCTGACATACCAGTTGCTGCCGTTGTCGGCGACGATGAGGCCGTAGGTCTTCATCGCCGTCAGCAGCGCGCGGGTCTCGGTGCTGAAGCTCGACGGGATCGCGTAGCTTGCCTTCAGCCGCACGCGCATGCCCATCGGCGGCAGATTGGCGCTGGTGTCGCTGGAGGCCCAATGGTTGGCCGGCGGCAGGTAGGCCTTGCGGCTCCTGGCCACGGTGAAGCGCAGCGCATGCCGGATGCCGCCGGGGCCGAGGGCGGCCTCTTCCCAGCGCGCCAGGCCCGGGAAAATGGGCAGGCCGGCGGCGTCGGCACTGGTCCAGCCGGGCTGCGCGGTCGGGCGCACGGTGTTGCTGTCCAGGTGGAAGACGGCGCCGCAATCGGCCAGCCAGCCGCCGCTCTTGGCCGGGAAGGCACGGTACAGCTCGTACAGCAGGTTGTTGTCACGGTCGATCACCAGCACATGGCGGTCGCCGCGGCTGCGCGTGCCGCCTTCGATCGGCGCATCGGCCGGCACGGGGTAGGGGCCGGGGTCGCTCTCGTCGCCATAGGCCACGAAGCGGATCTTGACCTTGGGCTGATTGCCGGCCACCACGACGTACGGAATGCCGATCGGCGCACCCTGGTACAGCCCGGCGCCGAAATCCGGGTGCAGGCCGGTGGACAGGCCGATGCTGGCGATCAGCGCGGCCGAGTTCGGGTCGACCGCCTGCGTGTCGATGGCGGTGTTCCAGGCGTTGTCGGCCGGGAAGGCGATCGCGCCATTCAGTGCGGCGCCAGGCCCCAAGCTGGCGCCGACGAAGCTGCCGTAGACCGGCGCGGCCTGCACCACCGCGCGGGCATCGGCCGGCCGCTCGGTGTGCTTGCCGGCCTGCGCGTGCTGGGTCGGCGTTTCGGCGGCGTCTTCCTCGCCACCGCCGCCGCAGGCGCCCAGCAGCAGCGCACCACCGGCGCCGAGCAGCAGGCCGCGTCGCTCGAGGATGGCCGAGGCAGGCAGGTCGAGGAACAGGCGCAACGGGCGGCGGGCGGGCAGGGTGGGTTTCATCGGACCATTGTCCGAAGACGCCGTTGCCGCCAGGCGTGGCAGGCGTGTAAACGCGGTAACCCGGCGCAGCGCGGTCGGCGGTGCCGGGCGTGGCGCGTGATCAATGCACGGTGATCACGTCACGATGCATCGGCACCCGCGCGGCGAACTCGAGCCTGCGCGCCGCTCAGGGCTTCATGCCGTCCGCGCCCAGCGCGCGCACGGTGGCCTTGACGGTGAGGGTCTCGCGCTTGCCGTCCTTGCCTTCGATCTGCAGGGTCAGCGGCACCTGGTCGCCGGCTTTCAGCGGCGCCTTCAGCGCCATCAGCATCACGTGGAAGCCGCCGGGTGCCAGCGCCACGGGCGTGCCCGCCGGCAGCTCGATGCTGGGCACCGGGCGCATGCGCATCGTGCTGCCTTCCATCGACATGGTGTGCAGCTCGGCGATGTCGGCCACCGGCGAGCTCACGCCCACGAGCTTGCCGCCCTTGGCCGAGCGCAGCTGCATGAAGGCGCCAGTGGCGCTTTGCTGCGCGACGGTGCCGCGCACCCAGGCTTCGGACACGGTGGTCTGCGCCAGGGCGTGCAGGTGGCCGAGCGCCAGCGTGGCAGCAACGGCGGCGACAAGAAGGGTTCGGTTCATGGCAGGTCCTCGGGTGTGGCAGATGGTAGGGGCGATCACAGCGTGAACGACAGCTCGGCGCTGTAGCTGCGCTGTGGGTAGGGGTGGAAGTTCCAGTAGCGGTCGTTGTTCAGGTTGTCGATGCCCAGCGCCAGGCGCCATTGGCGATCGATGCGGTAGAGCAGCCGCAGGTCGCTGCTGAGGTAGGGGCTGAAGCCCTGGAAGGCATCGCCGTGGGTGTCGCTGTTGTTCAACTGGCCGTACTGGCGGCTGCCGTAGCGCGCGCCCACGCTGGTGCTCAGTTGCGGCGACCACTGGTAGCGCAGCAGCAGGCTGGCGCGCCACTTCGGCACGCGCGGCTGCTGCTTGCCGAGCGTATCGCCCGGCGTGCCGACGTAGCCGCTGTTGGCGACGATCACCGAATCGGCATGGGTCAGGCTGGCCTGCGCGTCGAGTCCCTTGACGACGAAGTCCTGCGCATCGAACGCGGTCTCGAAGCCGAGGGTGCGCAGCCGGTCGATGTTCTGCACGCTGTTGACGATCGGGTTGGTGCCCGCGATCGCCTGCGAATACAGCGCGTCGCTGGTGCGCTCGTGGAACAGCGTCGTGCGCAGCCTGTGCAGGCCGGCCAGCGTGAACTCGGCGCTGAGCTCGGTGGTCCAGCTCTGCTCGGGCTTCAGGTTCGGATTGGTGACGATGTCGCTGCCGGCATTGCCCTGGAACAACTCGCCCACCGTCGGCACGCGGATCGCGCGGCCGGTGGAGAGCTTCAGCGCCAGGCGCTCGCTCGCCTGCCAGCCGAGCGCGGCCTTGGGCGACAGCCAGCTGTCGCGCCGGTCGGCAAAGCGCACCGGCGCTGCCGTGCCGCTGGTCTTCGCGCCATCGAAGGCGCGCCAGTGCTCGTGGCGCAGGCCGAGCACGGCGGTCCAGCGCGGGTCCCAGGTCCAGGTGTCCTGCGCGTACAGGCTGCGCAGTTGTGTCTCGCCGCGAAAGCTGCTCACCGGCGTGGTGGCCGGACCGCCGAGCCAGTCGGCGGTGTTGTCGATGCGCTGGCGCCAGCGGTAGCGCTCCTGTTGCAGGCCGAGGTCGGCGGTGTGCGCCGCGCTCGGCCGCCACACGCCCTTGAGCGCCAGCGTGTCCCAGCCGGTGCCGTGCAGGTCGGTGATGCGGCCGCCGCCGGCGTCATCGGCCGCGGGCTTGGCGAGCGTGGGCGTGCGTGAGAGGTCGCGCTGGTAGTCGTAGCGGCTGGCGGCCATTTCCCAATCGAACACGCCGCGGCTGCGCCGGGCCAGGTGCAGGCCCTGCATCTGGTGCGTCAGGCCATCGCGGTTCTGCGGGAAGTCGGCGGCATTCAGGCTGTAGCCGCGGCCATCGATCAGCACCGGGCCGCTGTAGACCGGGCTGCCATTGGCATCGTGCAGGTAGCTCTGCGACTGGCCGGTGCTGCGGTTCTGCCACCAGCCCAGCGTCAGTTGCGCACGCACCTGCTGTCCAAACTCGTAGGCCAGCTTCAGCTTGGCATGGTCCTGCTGGCTGTGGACCTGCGAGCCATCGCCCAGCAGCCACCAGGGCAGGCCGCTCTTGTCCAGGCCGGGCACGGCGCCGCTGACCGGCCTGGCGCCGGGGCCAGGATTGGTGCCGGCCGCGAGCAGGCGGTTGGCAAAGCTCAGCGGCTGGCCTTCGCTGTCCAGCCGGTTCAGGTGCAGCCACCAGGCGAAGCCGCCGATGCGGTCGCCCAGCGCGCTGCTGGCCTGCCAGCCCTGGTAGCGCCCATGGCTGTCGTACAGGTCGAAGGGCTGCACATAGGCGGCCACCTTGGCATGCGCCTCGAAGCGTTGCGGCAGCCGCGTGACGTAGTCGACCACCGCGCCGACGCTGTTGCCCGGGTAGGCGGCCGAGAACGGGCCGTACAGCACCTCGACGCGCTCGATCTCCTCCGGCGCCACCAGGCCCCAGCGTGGCGTGAACGCGGCCCCGTTGCCGAGGTAGTTCGACAGCAGGATGCCGTCGGCATACACCATGCTGCGTGCGCTGTTGCCGGTGCCCGAGGCGCGGCTGGAGAGCACGGCGTGGTTGTGGTCGCCGATGTAGCGCTTGCGCACCAGCAGGCTGGGCAGGTACTTCAGCGCGTCCTCGCTGTCGCTGGCGTTGATGCTCGATTCGATCTGCCCGGAGGTGACGCTCTCGATCGTTGTCGGCAACCGGGTCGGCAGCGAACTGGGCTGGCGGGCGGTGACCAGCACGATGCCGGCGAGGCGGGGGGTGTCGGTGTCGGCGTCGTCGGCCAGGGCGGGCCGGGACAGGGCGGCGATGGCCAGGGCCAGCGCCGTGCGATGCAGCAGCATGGGAACTCGATTCGGTCGGTCGGCGCACTGCTCGCCACAGCGGGGCGGTGCGGATCCGCCGGCGCGCGGGCGCCGGCAGGCCTGAACAGCAGCGTCAGTTCAGGCCAGGACCGGTGGCGCGCGCGCGAGTGCCGCGGCCCAGGCAAACAGCGGCCGCGGCGCCTGCAGGAACAGCGCCGGCAGCGCATGGCGCAGCGCCGGTGCCTCGGCCTGTGCCGGCAGCGCAGGCGGCAGGCCCCAGCCATCGCTGTGCAGCGCGCAGAACGGGCAGTGCTCGAAGGCATGCGCCGTGCCGCCGGGTGTGCCGCCGTCGGCGCCGCCACGCTGGCCGGCATCGGCGCTGCACACCTGCGCCAGGGCCCAGGCATCGCCCTGCGCAGAGGCCAGCGCGCGCGACACCGCCGGCGCCAGCGCGGCCAGCACCAGCACGCCCAGGGCGAGCCAGGTGATGAAGCGGCGGTGGCGGCGCAGCAGCGGCATGGGCCGCGATTGTAGGCAGGCGTAAGCAGCGGTCTGGAAACCGTACACTGCGCAACCTCATCCCCCGGACCCCATGGAACTGCTCTACAGCCTCGCGGCCATCGTGGCCGCGTACCTGATCGGCTCGCTGTCGTTTGCCGTGATCATCAGCCGCGCGATGGGCCTGGCCGATCCGCGCAGCTATGGTTCGAAGAACCCCGGCGCCACCAACGTGCTGCGTTCGGGCAACCGCAAGGCCGCGGTGCTGACGCTGGCCTTCGACGCGTTGAAGGGCTACGTGCCGGTGCTGCTGGCGCTGCTGCTGCAACCGCGCTTCGGCTTCGGCGAACTGACCATCGGGCTCGTGGGCCTGGCCGCGTTCCTGGGCCACCTGTGGCCGGTGTTCTTCCGCTTCGTCGGCGGCAAGGGCGTGGCCACCGCGGCCGGCGTGCTGCTGGCGCTGAACCCGGGCCTCGGGCTGGCGACGCTGCTGACCTGGGTCATTGTCGCTGTCTTCACGCGTTATTCCTCGCTGGCCGCGCTGGTGTCGGCAGCCTTCGCGCCGTTCTACCAGTTGCTCATCTGGGGCGCTTCGCCGCTGGTGCTGTCCGTGGCGGTGATGAGCCTGCTGCTGATCTGGCGCCACAGCGCCAACATCCAGAAGCTGCTGGCCGGCACCGAATCCAAGCTCGGGCAGAAGGCCGCGGCGCCCGCTGCCGCTGCCGCGCCGCATCACCCCCATCACAAGAAAGGACACCACTGACATGGTTCAACGTTTCGACCCCGGCCCGCGCCTGTCGGAAATGACGGTGCACAACGGCGTGTGCTACCTCGCCGGCCAGGTGGCTGTCAGCGGCACGCCCGACATCAAGGCGCAGACGCGCGAGGTGCTGGCCGCCATCGACGCGCTGCTGGCCCGCGCCGGCAGCGACAAGACGCGCGTGCTGCGCGCCGAGATCTTCCTGGCCGACATGGCCGACTTCGCCGGCATGAACGAGGTCTGGTCCGAGTGGGTGGTGCCCGGCCACACGCCGGCCCGCGCCACGGTGCAGGCCGCGCTGGCCAAGCCGGAGTGGAAGGTCGAGATCCTGATCACCGCCGCGGCCTGAACGTGAACACCGCCGCCGGCCAGGCCGACGCAACGCCGGGCGAGGCTCGCCGCTCGGTGCTGGTGCTGGTGCTGATCGGCCTGGTCCTGCTGTTCTGTGCCGGCACGCAGTGGTGGCACTGGTACAACGAACGGCAGGTCAGCCGCGCGCTGGCGGCGGCCGCGAAGCCGGGCGACATCGTGATGCTGTGCCCGGACCATTCCGAGTTCTGCGAGATGGCGCGCAGCTACCTGAAGACCCACACGGTGAACTTCACCGAATGCTCGGTCGAGCGCGATGCCGACTGCGCGGCACGTTACAAGGCGATGCAGCCCCCAGGGATGTCGTCGACGACGCCGGGGATGCCGGTCGTCGTGGTGCGCGGCGATGCCCAGCATGGATTCATTCCGGCCAAGGTGCTGGACCGGCTGAACGGCCGCTGAGTCCGGCCGGTCCAGTCCGACCCGTCGCCTGCAACAGTCGGCTACACCTGCTTTCACATTGAGGCTGCATCCGGCCCGCGGAGGGCCGATGACGCAAAGGTCGTTTCCCCTTTGTCGTCATCACCATGCGCCGTCGCCTCCTGCCCCTGCTGTCCTTGTCTCTTGCCGGCGTGCTGGCTGGCTGCGGAGGGGGCGCTGAAGAGACCACACCCGATGCCGTGGTCCAGGCTGCCGACGGCGGCGTGCTGCGCCGCACCGTGCAAGGCGTCACGGACAGCCAGCGCATCGCGGCGGCCACGGCCACGGCCAACAGCAGCTCGAACGCCTGCAATGCCGTGCGCCCGTTCTATTGGGAGATTGGAGCGGCCAGTGGCAAGATCGGCGCCGGCTCGGTGAACAGCACCGCCACCACCACCACCTACAACGCCAACACGCCGATGGCCATCGCCTCGGCCTCGAAGTGGCTGTACGCCTCCTACGTGGCGCAGAAGCGCGGCGGCGTGATGAGCGCCAGCGACATCAAGTTCCTGACCTTGCGCAGCGGCTACACCAACATGTACACCGCCTGCACCTCGACCCAGACGGTCGATGCCTGCCTCAACAGCAACGGCAACGGCAACTACAACGCCAACACCGACAACCGCTTCTACTACGGCAGCGGCCACATGCAGAAGCATGCCAGCGGCATGGGCCTGGGCGCGATGCTGCCGAAGGCGCTGGCCACCGAGGTGCAGTCGCAGCTCGGCACCGACCTGATGATCGGCTACAACCAGCCGGCGCTGGCGATCGGCGCCTATGCCACGCCCGATGCGTACGCGCGCTTCCTGCGCAAGCTGATGAACAACCAGCTGAAGATGAGCAGCCTGCTGGGCAGCAACAAGGTCTGCACCAGCCCGGGCGCCTGTGGCCTGAGCCAGGCGCTGGTGTCGCCGGTGAGCAACCCCTGGCACTACTCGCTGGGCCACTGGGTCGAGGACGACGCGGGTGGCGACGGCGCGTTCAACAGCCTGGGCGCCCTGGGCTTCTACCCGTGGATCGATGCCACCCGCAGCTACTACGGCGTGCTGGCGCGCATGGCCGATGGCGGCATGGACGGCTCGAAGCAGTGCGGCCAGCTGATCCGCAAGGCCTGGATGTCCGGCACGAGCTACTGACCCGGCATCGCTGCCCGGACGACCGCGCGCGAAGCTGTCGCCGGGCTGTCGACCGCTGGCCTTTACAGGCCCAGCCGGTCGAGCGGGCCCCGCCCTTCGCGCACCAGCACCGGCTCGGGGCCGGTCAAGTCGATCACCGTCGTCGGCTCCATCGGGCAGGCCCCGGCGTCGACCACCGCCTGCAATGTCTTCTGGTAGTGCTCGCGGATCTCGTGCGGGTCGTTCAGCGGCTCGCTCTGGCCAGCCGGGATCAGCGTGGTGGCCAGCAGCGGCTGGCCGAGGATGCCCAGCAGTTCCTGCGTCACCCGATGGTCCGGCACGCGCAGCCCGATGGTGCGGCGCGAGGGGTGGGACAAGCGCCGCGGCACCTCTTTCGTCGCTTCGAGGATGAAGGTGTAGGGCCCCGGCGTGCCCAGCTTCAGCAGCCGGTACTGGCGGTTGTCGACCCGCGCATAGCTCGCCAGCTCGGACAGGTCGCGGCACAGCAGCGTGAGGTGATGGCGCTCGTCGACCTGGCGGATGCGACGCAGCGATTCGGCGGCCGCCTTGTCATCGAGGTGGCACACCAGCGCATAGCTCGAATCGGTGGGCACCGCGCAGACGCCGCCGCTGTGCAGGATCTGCGCGGCCTGCTTCAGCAAGCGCGGCTGCGGGTTGTCGGGGTGGACTTCGAAGTATTGGGACATGCATGATCCCGGCTGTGACGGCCGCCACGGGGCGCGGCCGCCAAGCCACGAGGAATCCAGGATTATGAACAAGCCTTCGATCGCCGCACTGGCCGCGCTGGCGGCCCTGCTGGGGGCCACGGCCGCCCGGGCCGACGACACCCTGCCCAAGCGCAAGCCCGGCCTGTGGGACATGGCCATGCAGATGGACAGCATGGGCGGCCAGCAGATGAAGTCGCAGCAGTGCATCGACGAGAAGACCGACGAGGCGATGCAGCGCCGCGGCATGGCCGGCCGCGACGACAAGGCCGAGTGCAAGCAGACCTCGCTGAAGAAGGTGAGCGGCGGTGTCGAGTACGAAGCCGAGTGCAAGAGCGCCGAAGGCACGGCCAGGATCCTGGCGCGCATGAGCGGCGACACCAACAGCAGCTACACGGTCGACAACACCATGACCTTCACGCCGCCGCGCCATGGCATGAGCCAGATGCACATGGTGGTGAAGGCCACCTATGGCGGCGCCTGCCCGGCCGGCATGAAGCCGGGCGACATCCGCGTGGCCGGCATGACGATCAATCCGACCGCGCAGCCGCAAGGCGGCCCGCCGGCAGGGATCGACGTCAAGAAGCTCCAGAACATGAGCCCCGAGGAACGGATGAAGTACCTCGAGGAGATGAAGAAGTCCTACGGCGTCAAGCCGTAGGCCGCCGGATGCGGTGCTCCAGCCGCTGCCACACCGGCTGCAGGCCGCCGGGCAGGTCGGGCAGGTCGCCCAGGTCGATGCGGCTTTCGCCGGGGCCGTGGAAGTCGCTGCCGCGCGAGGCGGCCAGGTCGAATTCCTGCGCCATCTGCGTGTACTTGGTGACGTCGGCGGTGCCATGGCTGCCGGTGAGCACCTCCACGCCTTCGCCGCCATGGGCCTTGAACTCGCTGAACAGCGCGTACTCCTCGGTCGGCGTGAACTTGTAGCGTCCCGGGTGCGCGATCACCGCCACGCCGCCGGCACCGCGGATCCAGCGCACCGTCTCGCCCAGGCCCGCCCAGCGGTGCGCCACGTAGCCCGGCTTGCCTTCGACCAGGTAGCGGCGGAAGACCTCGCCGTTGTCCCGGCACACGCCGGTGTCGACCAGCCAGCGCGCGAAGTGCGTGCGGGCGACGAGGTCGGGGTTGTGCACGTAGGCCAGCGCACCTTCGTAGGCGCCCTTCAAGCCCACCTTGGCCAGGCCATCGGCCATGTCGCGCGCGCGTTGAAGGCGGCCTTCGCGGGTGTGCGCCAGGCCTTCGCGCAGCGTTTCGTTCGTGGGGTCGATGCCCAGGCCGACGATGTGCACCGTCTCGCCGGCAAAGGTCACCGAGACCTCGACACCGCCCAGCCATGCCAGGCCTGCGGCCTGCGCGGCGGCTGCCGCACGCGCCTGGCCGGCGAGTTCGTCGTGGTCGGTGAGGGCCCAGAGTTCGACGCCGTTGTCGGCGGCGCGCCGGGCCAGGGCTTCGGGTTCGAGGGTGCCGTCCGACAGCGTCGAGTGGCTGTGGAGGTCGGCGTTCAGCAGATGATGCACTGCGGCATTTTATGAAGCCGCTGCTGCCGCCGCTGTGGCATCAGTCCTTGTCCCGGTCAGGCCAACGGCCATCGCGCGCCAATGCTTCACGAATGGCCGCGCCATGCTCGTCCAGCCGCGGCGGCGCCTGGTCGGCCTGCGGCCGCTGGCCATCGAAGCGCATCGGGTTGGCGATCATCGGGATGCCGTGCACGTCGACCTGCATGCCGCGCGCGACGACCTGGCGGTGCTTCAGCACCTCGGGCACTTCGAGGATCGGTGCGCAGGGCACCGCATTCGGCTCGAGCAGCGCGGCCCATTCGGCGGTCGTGCGTTGCAGCATCCACGGGCCGATGATGGCGATCAGCTCGTCGCGGTGGGCGAGGCGCGCGCTGTTGGTCTTGAAGCGCGGATCGTCGGCCACCGCCGCCTCGCCGCCCAGCGCGCAGAAGCGCGCGAACTGGCCGTCGTTGCCGACCGCCAGCACGATGTGGCCGTCCTTCGTCGCGAACACCTGGTAGGGCACCACGTTGATGTGCGCATTGCCCATGCGCTTGGGCGTCTTGCCGCCCACCAGGTAGTTGCTGGCCTGGTTGGCCAGCATCGCCACCTGCACGTCCAGCAGCGCGGCATCGATGTGGCGGCCGCGGCCGGTGCGGCCGCGTTCGATCAAGGCCGCGAGGATGGCCGTGCTGGCGTACAGCCCGGTGAACAGGTCGGCCACCGCGACGCCCACCTTCTGCGGCTGGCTGCCGGGCGTGCCGTCCTTCTCGCCGGTGATGCTCATCAGCCCGCCGGTGGCCTGGATCGCGAAGTCGTAGCCGGCGGCCTGCGCATACGGCCCGTCCTGGCCATAGCCGGTGACCGAGCAGTAGACGATGCGCGGGTTCAGCGCCGCGAGGCTGGCGTAGTCGAGCCCGTACTTGGCGAGCTGGCCGACCTTGTAGTTCTCGAGCACCACGTCGGCCTCGGCGGCCAGTTGCTTCACCAGCGCGGCGCCCTCGGGCGTCGCGATGTCGATCGCGATCGAGCGCTTGCCGCGGTTGCAGCTCAGGTAGTACGCGGCGGTGCGGTCCTCTGGCGGCCCCCACCAGGGCGGGCCCCAGGCCCGCGTGTCGTCGCCGACCTCGGGCCGCTCGACCTTGATGACATCGGCGCCGTAGTCGGCCAGCAGCTGGCCGCTCCACGGGCCGGCCAGCACGCGCGACAAGTCCAGGACACGAATGCCCTGCAGCATCTGCGGACCCATGTCAGTCCTCTGCATACGAACAAGCTCATTCCCCGGAGGGGACCGGCCGCGAAGCGGCCAGGGGAGCGGGTTGGTGATCGGAGCCGCCCAACCCGATCCGGGTTGCCCGGTCGGGTTGGGTCAGCCCC
>CAZXLI010000081.1:0-23091 GCA_964641795.1 uncultured Bordetella sp.
CGACCTGCTGTTCACCGATATTGTCATGCCCGGCGGGCTGAGCGGTTTCGACCTGGCGCGTCTGGTGCTGTCTCGCTGGTCCGGCATGAAGGCCCTGATCACCACGGGCCACCCGGAACTGGAACCGGGCGCCCCAAGTGCCGCTGCGGGAAAACTGCGCCGCCTGGGCAAGCCCTGCGTGCTGGCGCCCTGGATGGCCACGGTGCTGGCGCTCTGCGCAAGCTGGTTGGCCTGCCTGGCGTTGTCGGCGTTCTGTCTGACGGTGGCGCTCAGTTGCTCCATCGAGGCCGCGGTCTGCTGCAGCGCCGAGGCCTGCTCTTCGGTGCGCTGGCTCAGGTCCATGCTGCCACCGGCGATTTCCGAGGTGGCGGTGGCCAGCTCGGTGACGCCCATCGTCACGTCCTGCACCACCCCCTTGAGGTTGACCGCGGTTTGCGTCAGGCCCTGGAAGATGTCGCCGATCTCGTCTTCGCGGGTCGAGTGCAGGTGCACATTCAGGTCGGCGGCGGCCATGCGCAGTGTCGCCTCGCGCAGCCTGGCCATCGGCGCGCCCACGGTCGCCACAAGCCAGCCCGCTGCCGCGGCGCACGCCAGCATGCCCACGCCCACCACCGCCCAGGGCCCGGCGCCCAGCGCCGCACCGGCTGCGGGGGCCAGGGCCGCGCCGCCCAGCGCGACGGCCATGCGCGTGGACACCCGCATGGCGCGGGCTCGTTCAACCAGGCCGCGCAGGCCGCCATGGCGCAGGCGGCCGCCCTCGATGCGGATGCCTTTGGCGCGGCCTTCGCGCATGTCGCGGTACAGGGTCTCGGCCGCTTCCACTTCGGCCCGGCTGGGCTTGACGCGCACGGACAGGTAGCCGGTGACCGAGCCGTCACGGATCAGCGGTGTGGCGTTGGCGCGCACCCAGTAGTGGTCGCCGTTCTTGGCGCGGTTCTTCACCAGCGCGGTCCACGGGCGCCTGGCCTGGATGGTGGCCCACAGGTCGGCAAACGCCGCCGGCGGCATGTCCGGGTGGCGCACCAGGTTGTGTGCCTTGCCGATCAACTCCTCTCGGGTGAAGCCACTGAGCGCCACGAACGCGTCGTTGGCGTGCGTGATGCGGCCCTTGAGATCCGTCATCGACACCAGCATCTGGCTGCTGTCGTAATCGATCTCGCGACCAGTGACTGGAAGGTTGAGTCTCATGGCGGTACTTCCTTGGGTGATGCTGCCGCGGTCTCGGGGTCGGGCATGGCGCCCGCAGGGGGGGCGCATGGTGGGCCCCGGGGCCCTCCGTCAGGCCCGCCCCCGATGGGATATCGGTCGATCCCGCCGGCACTGAATCATTTCTGATTCTCACGAGAATATTCCAGCGAATTGACCGTGAAAACCGCCGCAGTTACCCCTTGCCTGGCGGCAGCGGCGGTGCCACCCGGCGCGCGTGACAATGGCGCGCACAAGCGGACCCGCTGCACTCGACAACCCTTACCGGAGCACCCATGAAACGCGTCACAGGCATCGGCGGCATCTTCTTCAAGGCCCAGGACCCCAAGGCGCTGGCCGCCTGGTACAAGACCCACCTCGGGATCGATGTGCAGGCATGGGGCGGGGCGGCGTTCGAGTGGAAGTCGCCGGACAACCCGGAAGGCGTGGGCTCCACGGTGTGGAGCCCGTTCTCGGCGGACACCGGCTACTTCGCGCCGAGCACGGCGCCCTTCATGATCAACTACCGCGTCGACGATCTGCATGCGCTGCTGGCCGCGCTGCGGGCCGAGGGCGTGCAGGTGGAGGACAAGGTCGACGAGTCGGAATACGGCAAGTTCGGCTGGGTGATCGACCCCGAGGGCAACAAGCTCGAGCTGTGGCAGCCGCCGGCCGGGAAGTGACGCTGGCGACCGCATGATGGCTGGAGTCCGGCCGTGGATGCCGGGCAATCGGTACGGCTTTAGTCGTCCAGGAACTGCCAGGTGTCCGCGCCGTCGAACCGGCGCACGCGGACGGATGCGATCAGCGCGGGGTCGAAGTTGCCGAGGTGCACGCCGTGCTTGCAACCCGGTGTCGGCTCCAGGGGTTCCCAGTGCGTGACGCAGCCGCAGGTCTTGCAGCGGATCGTGCGCAGTGTCCTGTCGCCCTGGATGTACTCGGTCGTGGCCTCCGGATGGCCCTGGATCTCGACGGTGCCGTATTCGAAGTAGACCCAGGGCCCGCCGATGCGCCGGCACAGCGAGCAGTTGCAGGCCGTGGCGACCTCGGGCGTGGCGGGCAGCCGCAGGCGGACCGCGCCGCAATGGCATTGGCCTTCGTGCATCGGCGATCTCTTGCTAGGGGTTGTGAGGAGAGTCGATCATGCCGCAGGGCGGTTGTGGGCACGCACGGGGCGCGCCGTGTGACGCCGCCGCGGCGCGCCGGGCCGGCGCTGCCGGCTGGCTCGGCGGGGTAGACAACGCTTGTCAGTCTGACCAAGATTTCGGCATGAATCGCCGCACCATGAGCTTTGCCTTGCCCGAGTCGATGCGCGAGTACATCGACAGCCGCGTCGCCGCGGGCAACGATGGCAATGCCAGCGAGTACCTCCGCGACTTGGTCAGGCGAGACCAGGAGGAGCAGGCCAAGAAGCGGCTTCGCGATCTGATCGAGGCAGGCCTGGCATCCGGGCCTGGCCGGCGCCGCACCAAGGTGGACGAAAAAGAACTGCTGGCGATTGCTCGCGGCGAGAACGGAGCGGGACGACCATCTTGACGTCGTGCGGCTGCTGGGGGAGCGCCAGGACATTGCGGCGATCCTGGGTCT
This sequence comes from uncultured Bordetella sp., assembly GCA_964641795.1. GTDB lineage: Bacteria > Pseudomonadota > Gammaproteobacteria > Burkholderiales > Burkholderiaceae_C > Pseudaquabacterium. Next base: position 2,773 of record CAZXLI010000081.1, read on the forward strand.
TGCGCTGGGCTCGAACTGACACCGCCACTCGCATCTGCCGGAAGCCGGCAGCCACGCCGCTCGACTCGGCCTCAGCCCGGCCGCACGATCAAGCCATCGCGCGCCTCGACCTGGCCATCGCGCAGCGCATCGAAGGTGCGGCTGAGCGCTTCCGCGCCCTGCACCTCGCGCTGCACCAGCCAGGGCGGCTGCGCGGCGCTCATGCGGGCCAGCAGCGCGTGCCAGGCCTCGGCCATTGCGCTTTGCAGGGCTTGGGCGCCCAGGCCTTGCGGCGGTTCGGCGGCGCGCTGCTGGCCGTAGGTGGGCGCGAAGAACAGGATGGGCTTGGGGCCCGGCAGCGGCGTGCCGCTGCGGCCCTGGTTCAGCGCTTCCCAGTGGGCGCCGCCCACCGCGCAGTCGTAGCGCAGCGCGTCGCCCAGGTGGTGGTGCAGCGCGCTGCGCAGCGCGGCGTCGCCGGAGAAGTCGACGTAGACGCTGGGGATGTCGGGCGTTAGCGTGGTGTCCAGCGCGTCGTAGGTGGCCACGCTGTCGTAGCAGCCCAGGCCGGCCACGAAGGCGGCGTTGCCGCGCGAGGTGAGGGCCACGCACTGGGGCTTCACGGCGCCCGCTGGCGCGGGCCGCAGGCCGGCGCAGAACGCGGTGGCATAGGCCGTCTTGCTGGAAGCGCTGGACAGCAGCACGCGCTGGGCGCCAAAGTAAGCGGCCTGCTCCAGGAAGTCGGCGATCAGGAACGCGGTGGTGAACAGCGGGCGCAGCAGCGATTGCAGGCCCTCGGCCTGCGCGCCGGCGGTGTACAGCGGGTCGTGGGCCACGGCCACATACTCGTTGTACGCGCGGGCCAGGCTGGCGCGGTGCGGCGCGCCGTCGATGAAGCCGCGCTCGCGCACGCGCTCGGGCTTCACCACCAGATACGTGCCGGTGGGCAGGTAGCCGTAGAGCCGCGTGCCGGGTTCCACGCCGGGGCAGCGCGATTCGGTCACTTCGGCAAAGCCCCACACCGGCACGCAGCCGAAGCCGGGCACGCCGCTGTCGAAGAACTGCCAGTACTGCATCGCCTCGCCGAACGCGGCGTAGGTGATGTTGTTGGCCGTCAGCGCGAACTGGTCGATGCGCAGCCGCGCCTCGCCGTCGGCCAGCGGGCGCACGGCGGGCGCATCGGGGTCGGGGGCAATGCGGGTGGACTTCAGGTTCTTGCGGTCGACGATGAAGCGGTACGGGGTGGTCATGAAGCGCCTTTCAACAACACCTTGCCGGCGCGGCCCGGTTGCTCGGCCGCAGCCATTGCGGCAGCGGCCTGGTCGAGAGCGTACACGCCGCCCACCGGGAGTTTCAGCTGGCCGGTCATCACCGCGCGCGTCAGCTCGCCGATCATGCGCGCCATCTCGGCCGGCGGCGTGGCGGCCGAGCGCTTGCTGGCCCAGTAGCCCTTGACGAGGGCCTGCTTGAAGATCAGGTCGCCGCCGCTCAGCTCCAGCGGCTGGAAGCTCAGCGAGCCGAAGATGATCAGCTCGCCGTTCTCGGCCAGCAGGCCCATCAGCTGCTGCGCGGCCTTGCCGCCGATGGAATCGACCGCGCGCACGATCGGCGCACCGCCGGTCAGCGCCTTGAGCCGGGTCTTCCAATCGTCGGCCGAAGTGTCGATGCCACCGGCCACGCCGGCTTCGGCCAGCTCGGCCAGTGCCTCGGCGCGCCGTACCAGGTTCACGCTGTGGATGCCGCGCTGTGCGGCCAGTGCGGCCAGCGCCTTGCCCACCGCGCCGTTGGCGGCGTTCTGCGCGAACCATTGGCCGGCCGTGAGCTTCATGTCTTCCAGCAGCATCAGCGCCGAAAGTGGCATGGCCAGCAGCTGGCAGGCGGCTTCGTCGGGCAGCGCGTCGGGCACCGGCACCAGCTTGGCTGCCGCGCAGCAGAAGTGCGTGGCCCAGGTGCCTTGGGCACCGGCGCTGGCCACGCGCTGGCCGACCTGCAGGCCCTTGACACCATCGCCCAGCGCTTCGATCACGCCGACGGCCTCGGTGCCGGGGATGGCCGGCAGCGGCGGCTTGTAGCCGTACACGCCGCGCACGATGGCCAGGTCGTGGTTGTGGATCGGCGACAGGCGCATGCGCACCAGCGCTTCGCCGGGACCGGGCTGCGGCAGTGGGCGATCGGCGGCTTGCACCACCTCGGCCGGGTTGCCGAATCGATCGATGACGACGCTTTGCATCAGGGCTCTCCTGCCTGCACTTCAGGCTTTGACAGTTGTTGGGCCAGCAGGCGCAGCACCCACGGGTTGGCGCCCATGCCGCAGTGGCTGGCGGCCACGCGGATGTTCTGCCGCTGCTCGCCCTCGGGCTGCAGCGCGGCGCGCCAGTGCACGATGCCGTCGGTCCAGCTGTAGACCGAGGTGCTGGGGATGTGCGCCGGCACGGGCTCGTGCAGCCGCGCCATCAGCTCGGGTGGGTAGGCGCGGCGGCCGGCGGCGAATTCGTAGAAGCGGCGCGCGTTCGACGCGTGGTTGTGCCCCGGCATCGGGCTGCCGAGCGTGATGACCTGGCGCACCATTGCCGGCTCGCGCTTGGCCAGCTCGCGGGCGAACACGCCGCCCAGGCTCCAGCCGACCAGGCTGACGCGGCGGCCCGATTGCCGGTGCAGCGTGCGCAGGCGCTCGTGCAGCGCCTCGAACACGCCTTCGCGTGGGCCGAAGTTGCGGCCCAGGCGCCAGGCGTGGGCGTCGAAGCCTTGGCCGCGCAGATAACGTCTTAGCAGCGCGGTTGAAAAATCGCTGGCACCCAGGCCGGGCAGCACCAGCACGCTGTGGCCGTCGCCCTTGGGCGCGCGGCGCAGCCAGGGCCACAGCAGCAGCGTGGCGCCGGCCTCGGCCGGTGCGCGCCATTCCAGCGCCAGGCGGATCGGGCCGGGGCGGCGGCTGCGCGGGCGCGGCGCGGCGGCGGTGGCGGCGCTCATGTCGGGCGCGCCGGCGGTCATGCCGCGGCCACGCTGCGCTTGCGGCGGGCCGGGGCCGCGGCTTGCACCACCGGCGGCTGCGGCGTGCGCAGCACCTTCAGCTGCGGCTTGGCGCGCGGCTTGCGTTCGGCTGGCTCGGCCGGGGCGGGCAGGGCCTTGGGCGGGGTGGCCTTGGCCGACTTCGCCGCCTTGGCGGCCTTGGCGGGCTCGGCCTGGGCCGCGGGCTTGGCTGCGGCCGGCGCTTCCACCAGCGGGGCCGGCAGTTCGGCAATGCGCTGCGCCAATTCCTGTGCGGCTTCCACCATGTAGTCGGCCAGGTCGCCGATGTCGGGCACCGCGCGGCGGCAGGCGGTGAGGCCGATCTCCATCGCGCCGTTGTAGCTTTGCACCGTGATGTTCAGGGCCATGCCGTGCGCGGGGATGGACACCGGCGCGTACATCGCGATCTTGGCGCCGGCCAGGTACAGCGGCACCTGCGGGCCGGGCACGTTGGAGATGACCACGTTGGCCACCGAGGGCAGGCGGTCGGCCAGGCGCGAGCGGCCGTACAGCGAGGCCAGGCCGGTCATCAGCCAGGGCGCGCCGAACGAGGGAAAGTCCATCGGCACCGCGCCCTTGACCTGGCCGCTCACCTGCTTGCCGGCGACGGCCGATTCGTTGATGGCCTTGAGCCGCTCGATCGGGTCCTTGATGTTCGTGGCCAGGCTCACGCGCATGAACGAGACCTGGTTGGTCATGTCCGCATTGCCCTGCTCGCGCAGCGAGACCGGCACCGCGGCGCTCAGCGGCTTGGCCGGCTTCACGTCGTATTCGGCCAGGTAGCGGCGCAGTGCGCCGGCGCAGATGGCCATCACCACGTCGTTCAGGCTGGTGCCGCTGGCCTTGGCCATGTGCTTGACCTGCGCCAGCGGCAGCGTGCGGGCGGCGAACGAGCGGGCGTTGGTGATGGCCACGTTCAGCGGCGTGCGCGGCGCGAGCGACAGGCCCTTGGGCAGCTCCAGCTTGCGCTTGCCGGTGCCTTCGTTCACCGGCATCAGCACGTCGCGCGCGGCGCGGGCCATGGTGGGCAGGCCGCGGCCGAGCTTCACCCACTGCTGCACCAGGTTGCTGGCGGCGGCCACCGCCAGCTCGGCCACGCCCAGCTGGTAGCGGTTGGTGCGGCGGCGCGGGCGCGGCGGCTTCACGGTGCGCGGCTGCGGCGTGATGTCCAGCAGCGCCTGGGCCAGCGCCACGCCGGCCTGGCCGTCGATGGCGCTGTGGTGCACCTTGGCATACACCGCCACCTGGCCCGAGGCCAGGCCGGAGATGACCACCATTTCCCACAGCGGGCGGCTGCGGTCGAGCAGCGGCGAATGCAGGCGGCCCACCTGGCGTTCCAGCTGCAGCTGGGTGCCCGGGCGCGGCAGCATCAGGTGCCGGATGTGGTGGTCGAGGTCCACGTCTTCATCGTCCACCCACACCGGGTTGGTCAGCTCGAAGGGCATCAGCGCCAGCTTGCGCTGGAACACCTTGGCCAGGTGCAGGCGCGAGCCGACGTGGGTTTTCACGTCTTCGTAGAAGTCGCCGGTGTAGCCCTCGGGCAGGTCCAGCAGCATCAGGCTGCCGACGTGCATCGGCATCTCCGGGGTTTCCAGGTGCAGGAAGGCGGCGTCCATGCCGCTCAGGTGGTCCATCGTCGGTCTCCGGTGTCTTGGGGTGTTAGCGGGCGGCAGCGGCGCGGGCAGCGGCTTCCTGGTCGATCAGGTCCTTCTTCGAGAGCTTGCCCACCGGGGTCTTGGGCAGGCTGTCGCGCAGTTCCAGCGCGGCAATCATCTCGTGTTTTCCGAGGCGGCCCGAGAGGAATTCCTTCAGCGCCTCCAGCGTCAGCGGCGCCGCGCCGGGCTTGAGGGCGACGAAGGCCTTGGGCGACTGGCCGCGGTAGGTGTCGGGGATGCCGATCACGCTGACCTCGGCCACTGCGGGGTGCTCGTAGATGGCTTCCTCGATGACGCGCGGGTAGACGTTGTAGCCGCCGCACAGCAGCATGTCCTTGGTGCGGTCGACGATGTAGAAGCAGCCGTCGGCGTCCATGCGGGCCACGTCGCCGCTGCGGAAGAAGCCGTCGGCGGTGAAGGCGGTGGCCTGCGTCTCCGGCGCGTTCCAGTAGCCCTTCATCACGTTCGGGCCGCTGATGCACAGCTCGCCGGGTTCGCCGATGGGCACCTCGCGCATCGGGTCGTCCAGCGCGCGCAGCGAGAGCGTGACGCCCGGCACCGGCAGGCCGCAGGAGCCGGGCTTGCGCAGGCCATGCACCGGGTTGAAGGTGCCCGCGGGCGAGGTCTCGGTCATGCCCCAGCCTTCGTTCAACTTGCAGCCGGTGAGCTGGAAGAAGCGCTCGGCCACCTCCAGCGGCAGCGGCGCGCCACCGGAGCCGCAGAACTTCAGCGAGCGCAGGTCCATGGACGCTGCTTTTGGATGATGGGCGACGGCGGTGTACATCGTCGGCACGCCGGGGAAGATGCTGATGCGCTTGCCCTGCAGGTCGGCCATCACCGCTTCCAGGTCGAAGCGCGGGTGCAGCACCAGGTGCGCACCCAGGCGCACGCCGAACAGCAGGCACACGCTGAGCGCGTAGATGTGGAACAGCGGCAGCACGACGAGCATGCGTTCCTCGCCTTCGGCCAGCAGCGGCGGCGTGCCCTGGCTGGTGAGGAAGAACTGCTCGCACACGGCGCTCAGGTTGCCGTGCGTCAGCATCGCGCCCTTGGGCAGGCCGGTGGTGCCGCCGGTGTACTGCAGCACCGCCACGGTGTCCTTCGGGTTCGCGATCGGGTGCCACACCGGCGCGCTGCCGGTGTCGGCCAGGCGCATGAACGACAGGTGGCGCTCGTCGGCGGGCACCTCGGCGAGTTGGCCGGCCTTGGCCAGCTGCGCGCGCACGGCTTCGGGCGCGGCGCTGAAGTCGGCCAGGTTGCCGACGATCAGCTTCTTCAGCCGCGAGCTGCCGAGCAGCCGCGCCATCTGCGGGTACAGCGTGGCCAGGTCCAGCGTCACCAGCAGGTCGGTCTGGCTGTCTTCGACCTTGTGCGCCAGCACGCGCTCGGCATCCAGCGGCGAGTAGTTGACCACCGTGCCGCCGGCGCGCATGACGCCGAAGAAGGCGATGGCGTAGTGCGGCGTGTTGGGCAGGTACAGGCCGACATGCACGCCCGGGCCTACGCCTTCTTGCTGCAGGCCGGCGGCGAAGCCATCGACCAGGCGGCCGAATTCGGCGTAGGTGATGACGCGGCCCATGAACTCGAGCGCCGGGCGCTCGGGCCAGCGCTGCACCGCGGTGTCGAGCAGGCTGCTCACCGGCGCGGCCGGCAGCGGGGCGTCCCAGGCGATGCCGGCGGGGTAGTGGGCCAGCCAGGGGTGCGCGTGGCGCGAGGTCGAGCTCATCGGGTTTGTCTCCATGGGGGAACTTGGGGGTCTTGTGCCGGCTTCGCGCGCAGGCGCGCGTGAGCCTCGTGCCTGCGTCCATCGTAGGCATCGCGGGCCGCCAAGACTGTTCTGCTTCGTACACTCGAAGCACACCCGTCCAGGGAGAAACCCTAGGTGCTGATGAAGTCCTCGCCACCCGACCCGCAGGCGCTGCGCACATCCATGCTGCAGGACGACTGGTTCCGCCGCTGCGGCCCGGCGCTGCAGGATGCGCTGATCGCCCATGGCCGCGAACGCCGCCTGCAGCCGGGCGAGCACCTGTTCGCGCAGGGCGAAGCCGACGGCGGGCTGTACTGCGTGCTCGGCGGATCGCTGTACGTGCAGTCGGCCGACCTCGAGGGCCAGATGCCGCTGCTGGTGGTGCTGGAGCCCTGCCTGTGGTTTGGTGAACTCTCGTTCACCGATGGGCTGCCGCGCTCACACGATGCCGTGGCCGGCGCCGCGACGCGCGTGTGGTGCGTGGCGCGGCAGACGCTGCGGGCCTGGCTGCAGGCGCACCCCGAAGCCTGGGAAGACATTGCGCGGCTCGCGGTGGGCAAGCTGCGCATCATGTATTCGGTGGTCGACGAAGAGATGCGGCGGCCGGTGCAGCAGCGGGTGGCGCGCCGGCTCTGGCTGGCCTTGCAGGGCTGGGGCTGGCGCCGCGAGGCGCCGCACCAGGGCGTGCGCTGGTCGCAGGAAGAGCTGGCGCGCATGCTGGGCACCAGCCGCGGCACGGTGAACCGCGCGCTGCGCGAGTTGCAGGACAGCGGCGCGATCCGGCTGCGCTACGGCGTGATCGAGCTGGCCGACGAGGCGGCGCTGCGAAAGGCCTGCGAGGTGCCGCTGCCGGCGGGACGATAACGGGAGCGCCGCCGGCGGCGCCGCGGGGGTGGCGCCGCGACGGATCAGGCCGGCTTCGGCAGCGCCTTGGCGGACTCGCGGTCCGGCAGCACGCGGGCAATCAGCTCGGTGTCGCAGTACTCCTCGTAGTGGGCGATCCGCCCTTCGCGAAAGTGGATGACGAACACGTAGTCGTTGTCGTAGCGCCGGCCGTCGCGCGTGAGGGCCCGTCCCAGCGCCTGCACCACGACCACATCGCCGCCGTCGACGATGGCCGTCGGCACCATGGTGCGCTCGGCCAGCACGCGGCCCAGCGGGCGGAAGATCTCGTCGATGATCGTCTGCTTGCCGACGAACTCGCCGCTCCACGAGCCGGTGCCGATGGTGCGCCAGACGACGTCGTCGTGGCAGGCCGCCCAGAACGGCGCGCCGTTGCCCTTGGCGACCTCGGCGAAGATGTCCTGAACGAGCTGGGCGTTGGGCGATAGGGTCGACATCGTTGGGCCTCCGGGAAGGTTGCGCAGGCGTGATCCGGCGCGACGCGGCGGGCGCTCAGCCCACCACGCGATCGCGCCCCAGGGCCTTGGCCCGGTACAGGCGGGTATCGGCCAGCTTCAGCAGCGCCCCCAGCGCATCACCCTGCGTCGGCGCGCTGGCCACGCCGAAGGAGGCGGTGAGCCGCAGCACTGCGCCATCGGCGCAGATGGTCATGCCGGCCAGCGTGGCGCGCCACTGCTCGGCCTGCGCCAGCGCGCTGGCGTGCGAGGTGTCGGGCAGCAGCACCGCGAATTCCTCGCCGCCCAGGCGGGCCGCCAGTTGGCCGGGCGTGACCGTGGCCGCCAGCATCGAGCCCACGGCCTTGAGCGCGGCATCGCCGGTGGGGTGGCCGTGCTGGTCGTTGACCGACTTGAAGTGGTCGATGTCCAGCAGCACCAGCGACAGCTCGGTCCCGGCGGCGCGGCGCTCGCGCAGGGCCTGCTCGGCCTGCTGCACGAAATGGCGCCGGTTGTGCACGCCGGTGAGGTCGTCGCGGATCGATTGCTCATGCAGCCGGGCGTTGAGCAGCTGGATCTGGGCCAGTTGTTCTTCGAGCCGGCGGTTGGCCTCGCTGAGCGCCTTTTCGGAGTGCTTGCGCTCGGTGACGTCACGCGTGATGCCGAAGTAGCCGAGGTGCTGGCGATCGTCGTCGAACACCGGGACCGAGACGGTCTCGATCCAGATGCGGGCGCCGTCCTTGCGGAAGAACTCGCCCTCGTGCCGCAGCGGCGCGGTGTGGGCCAGCGGGTTCTCCGGCGTGGCCCGCTGGGCGGCCATGCGGACGATCTCGGCCTTGTACTCGGGCGTCATGAACTCCAGCACCGAGCGGCCCAGCAGCTCCTCGCGCGGGTAGCCCATCGTGAGGCACATGTTGTCGCTCAGGTGAACGAAGCGGCGCTGGGCGTCGGTTTCCCAGAAGGCGTCGCCGCTGGCGTTCACCATCGCCAGCAGGCGGTCTTCGGTGATCGGCCGGTGCTGGCCAGACGGATCGTCGGTCAATCGCTTCCCCTCCACGGCAAGGGTTCGGGCAAGCCCGCGATTAAAACACCAACGATGGTTCCGGCACCCGCCGCAGGTGAGGGGCCTGCCGCAGGCCCCTGCGGCTGGTCAGCGCGGCTCGGCGATCGCCAACGCGATGGTGCCGACGCCTTCGATGCGGCCTTCGAGCTGGTCGCCCGCCACCACCGGCCCCACGCCTTCGGGCGTGCCGGTGAAGACCAGGTCGCCGGGCTGCAGGTGGTAGTACTGCGAGAGGTCGACCAGGATCTCGGGCACCGACCAGATCAGCTGCGACAGGTCGGCCTTCTGCTTCGTCTGCCCGTTCACCGCCAGTTCCAGCGTGCCGCTGCGCAGCACCTCGGGGTTGGGCACGATCTCGGAGACGACCGACGACTGCTCGACATCCTTGCCCAGGTCCCAGGGCCGGCCCTGCTCGCGCGCGGCCAGTTGCAGGTCGCGGCGGGTCATGTCCAGGCCGCAGGCATAGCCGTAGATCAGTTCGGCGGCCTGCGCCTCGTTCACCTGGAAGCCCGGCGCGCCGATGGCCACCACCAGCTCCATCTCGAACTGGAAGTTGCTGGTGCCGGGCGGGTAGGGCACCGTGGCGCCGGAGGGCACCAGCGTCTGCGGCGCCTTGGTGAAGTAGAACAACTTGGACGCGGCCTTGTCGACCGGCCGGCCCATCTCGATGGCATGGGCGTGGTAGTTGCGGCCGACGAAGAACAGGCGCTGCACCGGAAAGTGAGCGGCCATGCCGCGCACCGGCAGCGAAGGAACGGCGGGGGGCGGGAACAGGTAGGTGGTCATCGTGGTGTGCGTGAGAGGGAGGAACTCAGCCGCGGGTTTCGAGCACGCCGAGCTTGCGGTGCAGCGGGGTCTCGTCGGCGATGAAGACGAAGGCGGGCGCGCGCGCCGAGCGGTTGGTCAGCAGCGCCGGCGTGAAGCCGGGGGCGCAGCAGGTGTCGGCCTCGGCCAGCGAGAAGCCCTGCGTGCCGACCTGCACGTCGGCCGCGCCTTCGATCAGGTGGAACACCGCGGCTGGTGATCGCGCGGGCAGGCGCAGCGCCTGGCCGGGGCGCAGCATCAGGGCCGAGTAGCCCAGCACGTTCTGGCAGTCGGCGCCGGTCTCGGGGTTGACGTAGCGCACCTGCACGCATTCCGTGTCGGGCTGCGCCTGCGCCAGCGATTCGAGCGCGCGGCGCACGTCCACCCAGGGGTAGCGCAGCATCGGGTAGGGCTTGGCGCTGCGCTCGAACATCGGCGCCGGCAGCACGCCGCCCATCGCGTAGGCGCGCTCGGCGGTGCCGCCGTCGAGCAGATCCGGCTCTGCCGGGCTGCTCGAACCCCCTCGGGGGGCGGACGGCGAAGCCGGCCTGGGGGCATTTTTTGCGGGTTGGCGTGTGCCGTCGACGTGGTACGAGACCTCCAGGTAGTACATCAGCGGCAGGTCCAGCACATCGAGCCACACCACCGGTGTCGTGCCTTCATGACCATGCTCGTGCCACAGCCCGGTGGGCGTGAGGATCAGGTCGCCGCGCTGCATCACGCACTTCTCGCCGTCCACCGTGGTGTAGGCGCCTTCGCCCTCGACGATCATGCGCACTGCGTTCGGCGTGTGGCGGTGCGAGGGCGCCCATTCGCCCGGCAGCAGCAGCTGCATGCCCAGGTAGATGGCGGCGCTGGCCTGCATCTTTTCCAGCCCGTGGCCGGGATTGGCCAGTACCAGCACGCGGCGCTCGGCCTTCTCGATCGGCGTCAGCTCGCCGGCGCGCAGCAGCAGCGGGCGCAGGCCCTGGTAGGCCCAGTGCGTGGCGCGGGTGTTGGGGCGCGGCTGGCCCGGCGGCAGCACCGCGCGCAGGCTGGGCCACAGCGGCACCAGGTTCTGCGCGGCGAGTTCGTCGCGGTAGCTCTGCGGCAGGTCTTCCAGGCGGCCGAGGGTCGTGGTCATGTCGTCTCCGTGTCAGATCAATCGGCCAGGCAGCGCGCGGGCTGCCAGCCGTAGAGCCATTCCATCGCGTCGTAGAAGCGCTCCTGAGAGCGGCCCTTCCAAAGCTCGTTGCGCACCAGCCGTTCCACGTCTTTCGCGTGGTAGATGCGGCCCATCTCGCGCGCCGACAGCACCACCCGCGCGGTGCGGGCGATGCGCGAGCGCTGGTAATGGTCGAAGGCCGGCTCGAAGCGGCCGCCGTGCACGCGCAGCGCCTCGTCCAGCGTCACCGCGTCTTCCAGCGCCATGCAGGCGCCTTGCGCCAGGTACTGCAGCATCGGGTGCGCGGCATCGCCCAGCAGCGTGGCGCGGCCGAAGGTCCAGCGCGCGATCGGCTCGCGGTCGGCGGTGGCCCAGCGCTTCCAGCTCTTGGGCAGGGCCAGCAGCTGGCGCGCCCTGGGCACGATGCCTTCGAAATAGCTCTGCACCTCTTCCGGGCTGCCTTCGCTGACGCTCCATTGCTCGGCGTGGCGGCTGTGGAAGGTGACCACCACGTTGTACTGCTCGCCGCCGCGCAAGGGGTAGTGCACCAGGTGGCAGTTGGGGCCGACCCAGATGCTGGCCGCGTTCCACTGCAGGTCGGCGGGGAAGTCGCGCCGGTCGACCACCGCGCGGTAGACCACGTGGCCCGAGACGCGCACCGGATCGCCGACGTACTGCTGCCGCACCACCGAGCGCACGCCGTCGGCGCCGACCAGCGCCGCGCCGCGGTGCGTGCGGCCTTGCGCGTCGATCACCGTCACGCCGCCGGCGTCCTGCTCGATGCGCTCGACCCGCGTGGCGGTGTGGAAGCGCACGCGGTCGCTCTTCTGCGCGCCTTCGAGCAGCGAGAGGTGCACGTCGGCGCGGTGGATCACCGCATACGGGTTGCCGAAGCGCTGGCGGAAGGCTTCGCCCACCGCAATGCGGCCGACCAGCGATTCGTCCAGCGCGTCGTGCATCACCATCTCGTCGGTGTAGACGGCGCGGCCGCGCGCGGCTTCGCCGACGCCCAGCGCGTCGAAGGCCGCGAAGGCGTTGGGGCCGAGCTGGATGCCGGCGCCGATCTCGCCGATCTCGGGCGACTGTTCGAGCACGGTCACGTCGAAGCCTTGGCGCACCAGGGCCAGCGCGGCCGCCAGGCCGCCGATGCCGCCGCCGGCAACGATCACGGGCAGGGAGTTCGTCATGGCACTAGTCCAATGCAATGTTGGCGCGCTTGATCAGCGCTTCGTAGACGCGGCTCTTGGCCTCGGCCTGGGCCACGATTTCCTCCGGGCTCCAGGCCAGCGGCTCGAACGCGAAAGTGTCGAAGCGCGCGGCGATCTCGGGGTCCTTCACCACCTTCGCGACATCGGCGTTGACCTTGGCGCGCACTGCCGCCGGCACGCCGCGCGGCGCGGTGAGCACGACGAAGGAGTTGACCTCCATCGCCGGGCCGCCCGATTCGACCACCGTCGGCACATCGGGCAGCTGCGGAATGCGCTTGGCCGCGGCCACCGCGATGTACTTCAGCTTGCCGGCCTTGTAGGGCCCTTGGCTCGACGGGATCGACGCGAAGGCCCAGCTCAGCTCGCCGGTGGCCACCGTGGTGTAGAGCTGCGACACCTCGCGGTAGGGCACGTGCTGCATCGGTGCGCCGGTCAGCGATTCGAGCTGCGCGCCGCCCAGGTGGCCCGGGCTGCCGACGCCCCAGGAGCCGTAGCTGGTCTTGCCGCCGTCGCTCTTGGCCGTCGCGATCAGGTCGCGCATGCTCTTCAGCTTCGACTCGCTGGACACCGCCACCATGAACGGCGTGCGGAACAGCGCCGCCAACGGCTCGAAGGTCTCCAGCGTCTTGAAATTGCGCTGCTTGTACAGGTGCGGCAGCGCGGCCAGGTGCTCGCTGTCCAGCTGCAGCAGCGTGTAGCCGTCGGGCGCCGCGCGGCGCGCCGCCTCGATCGCGATGAAGCCGCCGCCGCCGGGCTTGTTGTCGATCACGATGCGCTGGTTCCATTGCCTGCCCAGCTTGTCGGCCACCAGGCGCAGCACCGCGTCGGGCCCGCTGCCGGCCGCGAAGGGCGTGATCAGCGTGACCGGGCGGGCCGGGTAGTCGGGCTGCGCCAGCGTGGGCAGCGCAAGCGTCGCAAGCGTCAGGGCCAGCAGGGTGCGGCGGGGCTGGATCACGGGTTGGTCTCCTCGGGTTTGATCTGGCTCAGGAACAGGTGCGCCAGTGTCGGCAGCGACTTGTATTGCGTCAAACGGCATCGGGATATAGTGCCCATCGCGTTTTGAAATAGAGGGGTGGCGATGGCCAAGCTGGATCTCGACTGGCTGCAGCTCTTCGTCGAGCTCTACCGCACGCAGAGCGTCTCGCGCGCGGCCGAGCGGCTGGGCATCGCGCAGGCCTCGGCCAGCATCTCGCTGAACAAGCTGCGCGCGCATTTCGGCGACCCGCTGTTCAGCCGCACCTCGCGCGGCATGGAGCCCACGCCGCATGCGCAGGCGCTGTACCCCGAGCTGCTGGACATCGTCGAGCGGCTCGACCGCGCCCGCGGCGCCGTGGCGCGCTTCGACGCGGCCACCGCGCAGCGCAGCTTCCGCATCTGCATGACGGACATCTCCGAGGTGGTGCTGCTGCCCTCACTGATGAACCGCGTGCGCCAGGTGGCGCCGGGCATCGTGATCGAGGCCGAGAAGATCGGCGCGGACAGCCAGCGCCGGCTGGAGGCGGGCGACGTCGACCTCGCGGTGGGCTTCATGCCGCAGCTCGAAGCGGGCTTCTACCAGCAGACGCTGTTCCAGCAGAACTTCGTCTGCCTGGTGGCGAAGACGCACCCGCGCATCGGCGACAAGCTCACGCGCCGCGCCTTCACGGCCGAGGCGCACATCCTGGTCGGCACCTCGGGCACCGGCCATGCCATCGTCGACAAGGTGCTCCACAAGGCCGGCGTCAAGCGCCACGTGGCGCTGCACCTGCCCAGCTACCTGGGCGTGGCGCGCATCGTCGCGCAGACCGAGCTGCTGGTGATCGTGCCGCGCCTGCTGGGCGAGACGCTGGCCTTGCAGGAACCGGTGCGCCTGCTGGCGCCGCCGGTGGCGCTGCCCTCGTATGCGGTGAAGCAGCACTGGCACGAGCGCTTCAACCGCGACGCGGGCAATGCGTGGCTGCGGCGTTGCGTGGCGGAGCTGATGACTGGCGCGCGGACCTGACGGCAGCCCCCGGGCCCCCTCATCTGAATGGGGAATGCACTCTTGACCCCGCTTGCCAGGGCTTGCTAGCGTGAATCTGCGGCGGTTTCGCCGGGCACAACATCGAGGCAGTCCATGACACCCTTCCGTTCCGCCCTGGCGGCATGCGCCGTCGGCTTCGCGCTGCTATGGGGCGCCAGCCCGGCCCTGAGCGCCGGCCCAGAACACGTCAAGGCCCAGATCGGCGAGACCGATGCCGACCACGGGCCGACCTTCGTGTTCCGCGGCCACAGCTTTGCCAACCAGAAGGCCTTCATCGACAGCGGTGCACGCTGCTCGACACGCCACGTCCCCGATTTCGAGCAGCGGATCCTCGAGCTGTCGATGCAGCAGTGGTTGGAAGAGCGTGCCGCGGCCGGCCAGCCGGTGCAAGAGCGTCCGATCGGCTCGGTGACGATTCCGGTGTGGGTGCATGTCGTCAACAACGGCAGCGGCCTGGCCAACGGTGACGTGCCGGACAGCCAGATCTCTGCCCAGATGAACGTGCTCAACGCCGCGTACGCGAACACGCCGTTCGTCTTCTCGCTCGCGGGCACCGACCGCACCACCAACGCCTCGTGGTACACCGCCCAGCCCGGCACCCCGGCCGAAAGCCAGATGAAGACGGCGCTGCGCAAGGGCAATGCCGGCACGCTGAACCTCTACACCAACAACATGGGTGGCGGGCTGCTGGGCTGGGCCACCTTCCCGAGCGACTACGCCTCGGCGCCATCGATGGACGGCGTGGTGGTGCTGTTCTCGTCGCTGCCCGGTGGTACCGCCACGCCGTACAACGAAGGCGACACCGCCACTCACGAGGTCGGCCACTGGGTCGGCCTGTACCACACCTTCCAGGGTGGTTGCCGGGCGCTGGGCGACCGTGTCAGCGACACGCCGTCGGAAGCCTCGGCCGCATTCGGCTGCCCGGTCGGCCGCGATTCCTGTCCGTCGGCCGCGGGCCTCGACCCGATCACCAACTTCATGGACTACACCGACGACAGCTGCATGAACAACTTCACCAGCGGCCAGTCGATGCGGGCGGACAAGCAGCACCAGCGGTTCCGGTCGCAGGTTTGATCGGGCGCGGGGCGCGGCGGGCAAGCAGGAGCTACGCGAAGCGCCACGCGTAGCCCGCCGCGTCGCGCACGATGCGGCCTGCCGAGCTGCCCGGGAAGTGCGAGCTGCAGTACAGCGCGCCGCTGTCGGCCAGTTCGGTCAGCAGCGCCTGGCGCGTCTGCGTGGCCTGTGCGGGCGCGTCGCAGAACACCGAGCTGAGCTGCGGTTCGCGCACCTGCAGCGGGTGGTGCATCACGTCGCCGGCGAACAGTGCGCGCTGGCCGCCGGTGTCCAGCCAGATGCTCATGTGCCCGGCGGTGTGACCCGGCGTGGGCGCGAAGTGCAGGCCGTCGCCGATGTCGGCGCCGCCTGGCGGCACGGTCTCGGCCTGGCCGCTGTCGAGCACGGGCTTCACGCTGTCTTCGTAGACCTGCCGCAGGTGGCCGTCGTGCGCGCGCACCAGGTCCAGCTCACGCTGCGGGAACAGGTAGCGGGCGCGCGGAAACGTCGGCACCCAGCGCCCGTGCACGAGCTGGGTGTTCCAGCCCACGTGGTCGGTGTGCAGGTGCGTGTTGAGCACCAGGTCCACGTCTTCCGGTCGCACGCCGGCAGCGGCCAGGCAGGCCAGGTAGGGCGTGTCGAGCAGGTGAAAGAAGGCCTTGCCGGGGCGCTGCTTGGCGTTGCCGATGCCGGTGTCGACCAGGATCGTGCGGCCCTCGATGCGCAGCACCCAGGTGTGGACGCTCAGGCGCAATTGGTTGGTGACGATGTCGGCGCAGGCCGGGCCCAGCCAGTGGGCGTGCGAGGCCAGCAGGTCCGGCGCGGCGGCGGGGAACAGGAAGGCCGGCGTGAAACTGTCGATCGTGCGCTCGGTCACCCGCTGCACGGTGGCCGCGCCGACCCGATGCCGCGGCGCCGGCGCCTCGACGCCTGGCTGCAGCCGGGGGTGTTCGATAGGGAGGTTCATCGCGAGCGCTCGGGCGGGATGATCAATCATCGAGCCGGATGTTCTTTTGCTGGATCACCTGCGCCCACACGATCGTCTCGGTCTTCTGGCGCTCGGCGATCTGCGCCGCATTGCCGTTGCCGGCCTCGATGCCGACGCCCTTGAGCTGCTCGCGCGCCTCGGGCGTGGCCAGCCATGCGGCGAGCGCCGACGCCAGCTTCGCGCGAACGGGCGCCGGCGTGCCGCGCGGGGCATACAACGCCACCCATTGCTCGGCGGCATAACCCACGAAGCCGGCCTCGGCCAGCGTCGGGATCTCGGGCGCCAGCGCAGTGCGGCGGGCCGAGGTGAGGCCGAGGATCTGCACCTTGCCCTCCTTTGCCGCGCCGGTGGCCCACGACACCTGGGCCAGCGTCATGTCGACGAAGCCGCCCATCAGCGCGGTGTAGATCGGACCCGCGCCGCTGTAGGCCACGTGGTTCAACTCGATGCCGTTCTGGCGTTCGAGCAGCGCCATCGCCAGGTGCGCGGTGCTGCCCACGCCCCAGGAGCCGAAGGTCAGCGCGCCGGGCTTGTCGCGCGCCACCCGCACCAGGTCGGCCTGGCTGCGCACCTGCAGGCCGTTGCGGATGACCATCACCATCGGGATGCGGCCGACTTCGCCGATCGGCTCGAAGCCCTCGACCGGGTCGTAGCGCTTCCTCGTCTTCACCAGCGGGTTCACCACCTGCGTGTCGACATTGCCGAGGAACAGCGTGTAGCCGTCGGCCGGGCTGCTCGACGCATGCACCGCGCCGATCACGCCGTTGGCGCCGGGCTTGTTCTCGACGATCACGGTGGCCTGCAGCCGCGCGCCGAGGCCGGCGCCGAGGGCGCGCGCCGCGCCGTCGACGGCACCGCCAGGCGCATACGGCACCACCAGCCGCACCGGCTTGTCGGGCCAGGCCTGCGCGGCGGCAAAGGTGGGGGCCAGGCCGGTGGCGAGGCAGCTCAGCAGGGTCAGCAGCGGTTTCATAGGGATGGGTCTCGTCGATGGAGGGGACTGGGTCACTATCGAGGCCGCTGACCGATTGCACAAATGCCGTTGGATGCCATGATTGATGCCTGTCAGGCATCACCTTGCGATCATGGAAATCCGGCACATCCGCTACTTCGTCACCGTGGCCGAGCACCTGAATGTGCGCCAGGCCTCCGAGCGGCTGCATGTGACCCAGCCGGCCGTCTCGCGCCAGATCCACGACCTGGAAGACGAGCTCGGCGTTTCGCTGTTCGACCGCACGGCCCGCGGCCTGCGGCTCACGCCGCCGGGCGAGGCCTTTCTCGCGGAGGCGCGGCGCCTGCTGGCGCTTGCCGAGCAGGCCAAGCGCAGCGCACGCCTCAGCGGGCAGGGGCTGGCGGGCAGGCTGCGCATCGGCATGGTCGAAAGTGCCGGCTGGGACGGCCTGGTGCCGCAGGCCATCGGCCAGTTCCAGCGCGAGGCGCCGGCGGTGGCCCTGCAGATCGAGCCGATGCTCACGCCGCGCCAGCTGGATGCGCTGCGCGACGGCGAGATCGACGGCGGCATCGTCTATGCGCTCGACCCGCTGCCAGACGACGTGGAACTGGTGCCGCTGGCCCGGCACGACGTGATCCTGGCGGTGCCGGCCGATGCGCCACCGCCGCCCACGGCGGCTGTACGAGCGGCCGACCTGAACGACCAGCCTTTCGTGCTGTTCCATCGCTCGGTCTACCCCGCGTACCACGACCGGCTGCTGGCCGCCTGCCAGCGCGCGGGGCTGACGCCGCGCGTCGTGCAGGAGGTGGGCGGCGAGGGGGCCGAGCTGACGCTGGTGTCCGCCGGCGTGGGGATTGCCATCGTCAACATCGCGAACCTCGGGCGGCCGCCGGCGCGCGTGCGCTTCGTGCCGCTGGCCGATGTGTCGGTGCCGCTGCCGCTGTCGTTCGTGCGCCTGCGCGGCAACGGCAACCCGGCATTGCTGCGCTTCACGGCGGTGCTGCACCGGCTCTCGATGGGCGAAGCGCACGTCAGCGATCAATAGAAGGCATCACCGGCAGGACTCGAAGGCATTGGAACGGCAGGCTGCGGCGCGGCACAGTGCGGCACGTCAGAGCCACCCCCGCCCGAGGTTCCGCATGCCTGAGACGCTGATCCACACCGATGTCGACTTTCGCCGCCCGGGCCACCAGTACGGCCACCTGCGGCTGCCGTATTCGCACGACCGCTCCGGCTACGGCCATATCCCGATTCCGATGGCCGTGCTGCAGGGCGGTCGCGGCCCGACACTGCTGCTGACCGGCGGCAACCATGGCGATGAATACGAAGGGCCGGTGGCCCTGATGAAGCTGCTGCGGCGGCTGCCGACGATGCACATCGCCGGCCGGTTGATCGTGATTCCGGGGCTCAACCTGCCGGCGCTCCTGAACGGCAGCCGTACCTCGCCGCTCGATGGCGGCAACCTGAACCGGGCCTTTCCGGGCCGGCGTGACGGCACGCCGACCGAGATGATCGCGCACTACGTCGAGACCGAGCTGCTGCCGCTGTGCGACGTGGCCTTCGACATCCATGCCGGCGGCGCCTCGACCCAGTACCTGCCGACGCTGCTGGCCGCTCCGCCGGCCGACCCGCAGCGGCGGCGCGACTACCGTCGCCTGGTGGACGCCATCGGCGCGCCGCGCGTGATGGTGGCCGACCTGCTGGGCGAAGACCGTACCTTTGCCGCCGCGGCGCAACGCCATGGCGTGCACTTCCTTTGCGGCGAGTTCGGCGGCCAGGCGGTGTGCAGCGTCGACGGGGTGGCGCTCGTCGAGGCCGCGCTATCGCGGCTGCTGGTGGCGCTGGCGATGCTGCCCGCGGCAGGCGAACCCAAGTCGCTACCGCCAGCTCAGCTGCTGCGCGTGGACGGCCGACGGCACTATGTCTTTGCGCCGGTGGGTGGCCTGTTCGAGCCCGCCTGCCGGCTGGGGGATCGCGTCGCGAGCGGCGATCCGGCGGGCTGGCTGCACGACCCGCGGCGGCCGGACCAGGCGCCCTGCGAGATCCGATTCCAAGGCAGTGGCATCGTGATGTGCCTGCGCGCGCTGGCGCAGGCAGAGCCGGGCGACTGCCTGGCGCACCTGGCCGAGGCCACCGACTGGGACAGCCATCCGGCCGCGGCTCAAGCTGATCGACGCTGAGGCCCTCAGTGCCCGCCCATCATCCCCAAGGCCCGCGGCAGCGCCAGCGACAAGGGCGGCCAGTAGCTGACGATGATCAGGAACACCAGCATCGTCTTCAGCCAAGGCCACACCGACACCGTGAGCTCGGTGATGCCCATCTTGGTGATGCCCGACGACACGTAGAGGTTCAGCCCCACCGGCGGGTGGCACAGGCCCACCTCCATGTTCACCGCCATCAGGATGCCGAAGTGCACCGGGTCGACGCCCAGCTTCACCGCCACCGGGAACAGGATCGGCGCCATGATCAGCACGATGGCCGCGGGGTCCATGAAGTTGCCGGCCGCCAGCAGGATGATGTTCACGAGCAGCAGGAACACCACCAGGCCGAAGCCCTGGCTGCTCATCCACGCGGCCATCGCCTGCGGGATCTGTTCGGACGTCATCAGGAACGAGAACAGCACCGCGTTGGTGATGATGTACAGCAGCATCGAGCTCATCGCCGCGGCGTTGAGCAGCGACTTCGGCACGTCCGACAGCTTCAGGTCCTTGTAGACGAAGACCGAGATCACGAAGGCGTACACCGCCGCCATCGCCGCCGCTTCCGTCGGCGTGAACATGCCGCTGTAGATGCCGCCGATCACCACCACGATCAGCAGCAGCCCCCACATGCTTTCGCGGAAGGCGCGCCAGCGCTCGAGCCAGGTGGCGCGAACCATGCGCGGGTAGTCGAACTTGCGGGCGCGGTACCAGGTGGTCACGCCGAGCAGGAAGCTCAGGCACAGCCCGGGCACGACGCCGGCCAGGAACAGCTGGCCCACCGAGGCCGAGCCGACCGTCTCGCCGTTCGGGCCGGTGGCGTTCATGCCGGCGGTGGCGATCGAGTAGATCACCAGGTTGATCGAGGGCGGGAACAGGATGCCTAACGCGCCCGAGGTGGTGATGACGCCGGCGCCGAACTGCTTCGGGTAGCCCTGCTTGACCATCGCCGGCAGCATGATCGACCCCACCGCGACGACGGTGGCCACCGACGAGCCCGAGATCGCCGCGAACAGCGCACAGGCCAGCACGCCGGCCAGGCCCATGCCGCCGTACCAGTGGCCGATCATCGAGGTGGTGAAGTTGATCATCCGCCGGGCGACACCGCCGTGCGTGAGGAAGTTGCCGGCCAGGATGAAGAACGGGATCGCCATGATCTCGAACTTCTCGATGCCGGTGAACA
>CAZXLI010000082.1:0-22782 GCA_964641795.1 uncultured Bordetella sp.
TTCATCCTCGAATATGGTGGACCGGCGACCCGAAATCAGCGCGGGTCATAACACACGGCGACCGCGCCGGCTTTTGCGCGCGATGCTCTGCCGCAGGCCACGCAGCAGGCGCTGGCGCTGAAGGACGGTTCCACGCTGTACGTCTTCAAGGACGGGAAGATGGCGAAGGAGGATCGCTACGGCCGTGCGGCCTACCTCAAGCAAGGCGAGGTTCTCGAGTTGGCCGACGGACGCAAGGTCCCGGCGGTCGGTAACGAGATCGCGCGGCTGGACGGGCTCCTCAACGACGGGCATCGGAACTGAATCCCGTCGAAACGGGCCACCCACAAAGCTCCATCGAGAAGCACCCATGAACAAACTTGGCAAGGCCGGCATCGCGTCGGCGCTCGTGCTCGCCGCGTCCGCAGCGATGGCCGGCCCGGGCCACGGCAGCAATCCTGTTGGGGAACCCGGCAAGGCCTCACAGGTCGCGCGCACGGTCGACGTCGACATGACCGACAGCATGCGCTTCACACCCGGCGAGATCTCGGTCAAGCAGGGGGAGACGGTGCGCTTCGTCGTGAAGAACTCCGGCGCCGTGAAGCACGAACTGGTGCTGGGTACGGCCGAGGAGCTGAAAGAGCACTACGCGATGATGCTGAAGATGCCGGGCATGGAGCATGCCGACGACAACATGGTCAGCGTGGCGCCCGGCACGACCGGCGAAGTCGTCTGGCGCTTCACCCGGGCCGGCAAGGTGGACTTCGCCTGCCTGCAACCCGGCCACTACGACGCCGGCATGAAAGGCCTCGTCACCGTCGCGCAGGGGACTCGCGCTTCCAAGAATGACGGCCATGGCGGCCACTAGCACTGAGTGACGATCGTCACGGCATCTCCGTGGCGCTTGGCACTGGCCTGTGCCCGGTGCCTCCCACAGAACCCTCCTCACAACCTCATGGAGCATCCGAAATGAAGACCTTCAAGCCCTTCCTCCTCGCCCTGGCCTTTGCGGCCACGGCGCCCTTTGCGATCAGCGCTCACGCCCAGGCGATGGATCACAGCAAGATGGGCGGCATGAACATGCCCGGCATGAAGATGGACGGCATGCCCGCTTCGATGACCGAAGGCGAAGTGCGCAAGATCGACAAGGAAGCCAGGAAGATCACCCTCAAGCACGGCGACATCAAGAACCTGGACATGCCCGGCATGACCATGGTCTTCCAGGTCAAGGATGCGGCGCTGCTGGACAAGGTCAAGGCCGGCGACAAGGTGAAGTTCACCGCCGAGAAGGCCGATGGCGCGATCGTCGTCACGGCAATCGAAGCCGCCAACTGACCGCAAGGAAGGCTGGTCTTGCTTTGTCACAAGAGCGGCCTTCCGTTTGCGCGCAGGCAGTGGCTGACGCCGCAGCTGTGAATGACCCCTTGTACGCGCGAAGGTGTCGCCTCGGGAGACTTTCCGTTCCGCGCTCGACGGGACCGCGACCGTGGGTGCTTCGGCACCCAGTCTCGAATGCGTGATGACGAGGCAGTCATCGCAGCGTCGGTCTGCGGTTGGTCGTGACTTCCTAGAGTGTTCGTCGTGCGCGCTGTTGCGCATGCCACCGAACGCTGAGGAGCTTTCATGAACACACATGTGAATCGAGCGGCACGCGCTCTGATGAGCCCGATTCTTGCCGCGACGATCGCTGGCTTCGGGTTGTTCCCCGTACAGAGCAGTGCCAAGGACTCGCCTCTGGCGACGTATCGCTGCGCGGTGTCGGGGCAGGCAAGTCAGTGCCATCCGGCCGAATCAGTGTCCGATGTCCGGATTGAAAGGCAACTCGTGCTCGGCCCCTATGCGCGTTACCTCTTATACCGTGGCGACAGCACGCGTGCCGCAGCCGTGAGAGCCCAGGAACTTGGCGAGCAAGCCGTTGAGCGAGTCGTGAGGATCACGAGGAGAGAACTCGGTGCCTTCGAGCGATACCATCGTGCCATCGGCCATAGCGCCGAGTCGGACTACATCCAGGAGACGGTTTCTGAGGTGACCGTCGACGCCGCGTCCCTTGGCTCTGACTGACCGTGGTTTCACCCAGCGCTGATGATGTCGGAGTCGGCGAACGCACGGCCGCGGATACACGGGACGGCCCGGTCTGAGTCTTGACGATCCTCAAACCAGCGTCCCGCCGCAGCATGCATACTTTGTAGACTTTCTGGATCCGCCCCTTCATGTTCCGCCGCCCTCAACAACTCCGCCGCTGGGCCCTTCGGGTCGTGCTGGTGTGGCTGTTCGGTATCGGCCTGGGCGTGGCCAATGCTTGCTTGGCCGCTCAGCAGTTTGCCGGCGGCGATGAGGCTTTCCAGGCGGTGGCCAACGTGCAGGCCGCCGACGACGCGGCAGCGCCTGCGGACTGTGAGCATCACTCGGTCGCTGTGCTGGATCAGTCCTGGCATGATCAGCAGGACTCGAAGCCGAAGCCGAAGCCGAAGCCGAAGTCGAACTGCGAGAGTTTCTGCGAGCGAGCTGGCGTAACAATCCCGCCGCAGAAGTCCGTTCTCGACAATTACCAGTTCCATGTCCTGCCCCTTCCAATGGTGGCGGCCTTGGTCGTGCCGGCGTCGGTTGACGTGTCGGCACATGTGGGGGGGGTAGCGCGCCGGGATGGCGCAAGGCCCCTGCCGATTCCAATCGCCTTCTTGCGCCTGGCGCTATAGGGGTCACGCGCAAGCAGCCGGCCTGCCTGGCCGCGCTGCCCGCGTGCATCTCGCGTTCTTTCGCAGACCGTCTTCAACGGCGGTGCCTCGAAAGACTGACCGTATCGCCGCCGTGATCGGAACCCCGGATCGCCCATGTATCCGGCTCCTCCGAGCGGCGCCCAAGGAGAAGACGAAATGACGACCGTACAGGGTCAGGCCAATCGCGCTTGGCCAGGCGTGCCGCGCTGGGCGGGCTTGCTGGTGGTAGGGCTGGTCCTCGGTGCTGCCGGGCCCGTTGCCGCAGTCGCCCAGGAGGCGCCGTTGGGGCGCGACCTCCCGGGGTTGCTGGCCTACGCCCGTGCCCAGAGCCCGGAGATCCGGGCCATGCGCGAGGAGGCCGAAGCCGCCGCGCAACGTGTGGGGCCGGCGGGGGCGCTCCCCGACCCGGTGCTGCGCGTGGAGCTCATGAACATCAACAACTACGGCAGCGACGCTTCGCCCAGCCTGCTGCCGTGGAAGGTCGGTGAAACCAAGTACACCTTGATGCAGGCATTTCCCCTGTGGGGCAAGCGCGAGCTCAAGCGGGACGCCGCCGCCGCGGATGTGCGGCAGGCCGAGGCCCGCTCGAATGCGACCTGGGCCGAGCTGGCAGCTCGGATCAAGGCAGCCTACGCGGAGTACTACCGCGCTGCTGGCAATGAGCGGCTGACCACGGAAGTGCTTGGACTGATGACCCGGCTCGAGCAGGTCGCGCAGGCGCGCTACGCGGGTGGACTGACCGCCCAAGCGGACGCGATCCGCGCGCAGCTGGAACAGACGGCGATGCGCTCGGAGCTGATCATGCTCGACAGCGAGAAGCGCCAGATTCGCGCGCGGCTGAATGCGCTGCTGGCGCGCGAAAGCGGCGCACCGCTGGCCGACCCCCTGGAGCTGCGTGCGATACCGACGCTGAACACCGCCGATGCGTCGTCGCTGGCGGAGCGGGCGCGGTCGGGCAATCCGCAGATCCAGGCCGAGCTGGCGCGCGTGGCTCTCGCACAGAAGAGTCGCGACCTCACACGGCGCAATCGTTACCCCGACCTCACCGTCGGCCTGTCCCCATCGCAGATGGGCTCGCGCATCACCACCTGGGGCGTGATGCTGGAGATGAACATCCCGCTGCAGCAGGAAGCTCGCCGCGGCCAAGAACGTGAAGCCGAGGCCATGGTCGCCGCGTCGCGGTCGAGAGCCGAGGCGCTGCAGCAGCAACTGGTGGGTGACCTGGCCGTCAATCTGGCCGGGCTCGAGGCCGCGCGGCGCAACGAGACGCTGCTGAAAACCCAGCTGTTGCCGCAGTCGGAGCTCGGCCTTCATTCGGCACTGGCCGCCTACGAGAACGGCAAGGCGGAGTTCGCGATGTTGCTCGAGGCGCAGCGCCAGATTCGCAAGGCCCGCCTGGAAATCCTGAAGACACAGGTCGAGGCGCAGATGCGCTTGGCCGAGATCGAACGCATTGTGGGAGAAGACCTGTGAAGACCGCCACGACAGTACTCATCATCGCCGCGATCGGTGCCGTCGGCGCCGGCAGTTACTGGCTGGGCACGCAGACGCGCAGCGCCGCACTTTCGTCCGCCGAGGCCAGCCAGGGGTCGCCCTCCGCTGCGGTGCCGAAGCAGCGCAAGCTGCTGTACTACCGCAATCCCATGGGGCTGGCCGACACCTCACCGGTGCCGAAGAAGGATCCGATGGGCATGGACTACATCCCGGTCTACGAAGGCGAAGACGAGGCCTCGCCTGGCGCTGGCGCCGGGGGGGCAGGCCAGGTGCGCATCAGCACCGAGAAGATTCAGAAATTGGGCGTGCGCACCGAGCCGGCGGGCATGCGCCTTCTCGGCAAGACGATCCGGGCGGCAGGCCGCATCGAGCCGGACGAGCGCCGGACCTTTGCAGTGACCGCGAAATTCGAAGGCTACGTCGAACGGCTGCACGTCAGTGCGACCGGCCAGCCGGTGGCCAAGGGTCAGCCTTTGTTCGAGGCCTACAGCCCTGAACTGGTTTCGGCGCAGCGCGAGTACACGATCGCCATGCAAGGGCTCGAGGCGATGAAGGAGGCCGGCACGGAGGCGCAGGCCGGCATGCGTCAGCTGGCCGACTCGAGCCTCGCGCGACTGCGCAACTGGGACCTGTCGGCACCGCAGGTGGCGGCCCTGATGAGGTCAGGCCAGCCGCAGCGGACGATCTCGTTCCCGTCGCCGGTGACGGGCATAGTTTCCGAGAAGAAGGCGCTGCAGGGCATGCGCTTCATGCCGGGCGAGTTGCTGTACCAGATCACCGATCTGTCGGCGGTCTGGGTGATCGCCGACGTGCCCGAACAGGACATCGCGCTGGTCAAGACCGGTGCGAAGGCTCGCGTGACGACCACGGCGTATCCGACCGAAGGCTTCGAAGGACGCGTCACGTACGTCTACCCCACCTTGAAGGCCGAAACACGCAGCATCCCGGTGCGTGTCGAACTAGGCAACCCCGGCCAGCGTCTCAAGCCGGCGATGTTTGCCCAGGTGGAACTCGGTGTCGGTGGCAAGTCGCCGGTGCTGGCGGTGCCGGACTCCGCCGTGATCGATTCCGGCACGCGGCGGATCGTTCTGGTCCAGGTGGGGGAGGGGCGCTTCGAGCCACGCGAGGTCGAACTCGGCGCGCGAGCAGACAACTACGTCGAGGTGTTGAAGGGCGTGCGTGACGGCGAACCGGTCGTCGTGGCCGCGAACTTCCTGATCGATGCAGAGAGCAACCTCAAGGCCGCAGTGGGAGGCCTCGGCGGGCACGCAGGACACGGCAGCCCGGCGACCGGCGGCTCCGCGCCGGCAGCACCGGCGCAGCCGGACAAGCCAGTGCCGGCGGCAGCGATCGGCCACAAGGCCGAAGGCACGATCGACAGCGTTGACACCAAGAAAGGCACGCTGAGCCTCAACCACGGACCGGTCGTCACGCTGAAGTGGCCGGCGATGACGATGGAGTTCAAGGCCGCCAACGCGTCGCTGCTCAGCGGACTCAAGCCCGGCCAGGCCGTGCGCTTCGAATTCGTCGAACGCCAACCGGGTGACTTCGTCGTGACGTCGATCGCCTCGACCGGAACCGTGCCCAACGTGGCGCCGCAGGCCAAGCCGGCCACACCGGCGGCCAGCGCGGGCCAGTCCACCCACTCCGGCCACTGAGCAGAGGGCGCCATGCTGTCCAAGATCATCCAGTGGTCCGGAAGGAATCCCTTCCTGGTCCTGCTCGCAACAGTGTTCATCGTCATCGGTGGCGTTCTGGCCTTGCTGAAGACGCCGCTGGACGCCTTGCCCGACCTGTCCGACGTGCAGGTCATCGTCTACACCGAGTACCCCGGCCAGGCGCCGCAGGTGGTCGAGGACCAGGTGACCTACCCGCTGACCACCGCCATGCTGGCGGTGCCGAAGTCGAAGGTGGTGCGCGGCTTCTCGTTCTTCGGGGCCTCGTTCGTCTACGTCATCTTCGAGGACGGGACCGACATCTACTGGGCGCGCAGCCGCGTGCTGGAGTACCTGAACTTCGCGTCCGGACGGCTGCCCAAGGGGGTGTCGCCTTCGCTCGGACCCGATGCCACCGGTGTCGGCTGGGTGTACCAGTACGCGCTGCAGGCCAAGGACCGCACGCTCGCCGAGCTGCGGACCATCCAGGACTGGTATGTGCGCTACCAGCTCACCAAGGCGCCCGGCGTCGCCGAGGTGGCGTCGCTCGGCGGCTTCGTGCAGACCTACCAGGTCACGGTCGATCCGCTCAAGCTGCGCAGCTACGGCATACCGCTGATGAAGGTGTCGCAGGTCATCCGCGACTCCAACCGCGACGTCGGCGGCCGCGTGGTCGAGATGGCCGAGACCGAGTTCATGGTGCGCGGCAAGGGCTACCTGCGCGGCCGGAACGACATCGAGACGCTGGTGCTGAAGAGCGAGGGCGGCACGCCGGTGCTGATCCGCGACGTGGCTCGCGTCGAGATGGCGCCCGACGAGCGGCGTGGCCTGTCGGAGCTGAACGGCGAAGGCGAGGTCGTCTCCGGCATCGCGATGTCGCGCTTCGGGCAGAACGCGCTGGAGGTGATCCACAACCTGAAGACGAAGGTGTCCGAGATCTCCGCGGGGCTGCCGGAAGGCGTGTCGATCCAGGCCGTCTACGACCGCTCGGACCTGATCCACCGGGCGATCGACACCCTCAAGCGCACGCTGATCGAGGAGAGCCTGATCGTCGCCGTGGTCTGCGTCGTGTTCCTGATGCACGTGCGCTCGGCGCTGGTAGCCATCCTGATGCTGCCGGTGGGCGTGCTGATCTCGTTCATCGCCATGAAGCTGCTGGGCATGAACTCCAACTTGATGAGCCTGGGCGGCATCGCCATCGCCATCGGCGCGATGGTCGACGCGGCGATCGTGATGATCGAGAACGCGCACAAGCACCTCGAGCGGCTGCCCGCTGTCCACACCGTCAAGCAGCGCGCCGACGCGATGCTCGACGCCTGCAAGGAGGTCGGGCCGGCGCTGTTCTTCTCGCTGCTGATCATCACCGTGTCGTTCCTGCCGGTCTTCACGCTCGAGTCGCAGGAAGGGCGGCTGTTCGCGCCGCTGGCCTACACCAAGACCTTCTCGATGGCCGGCGCGGCGCTGCTGTCGGTGACGCTGGTGCCCGTGCTGATGATGCTGTTCATCCGCGGCAAGATCATGCCGGAGGCGAAGAATCCGCTGAACCGCTTCATGATCTGGGTCTACCGCCCGATCATCGCCGGCGTCATGCGCTGGAAGAAGCTGACCATCGCGCTGGCCGTCATCGCCATGGCGTTGACCTACTTCCCCGCCTCCAAGCTCGGCAGCGAGTTCATGCCGACGCTCAACGAGGGAACGCTGCTGTACATGCCGGCCTCGCTGCCGGGCATGTCGATCACCAAGGCGGCCGAGGTGTTGCAGACCCAGGACAAGATCATCAAGAGCTTCCCGGAGGTGGCGTCTGTTTACGGCAAGGCTGGACGTGCGAACACCGCGACGGACCCCGCGCCCATCGAGATGTTCGAGACGGTGATCAATCTGAAGCCGCAGGAAGAGTGGCGGCCGGGCATGACCACCGACAAGCTGATCGCCGAGATGGACAAGGCGCTGCAGTTCCCGGGCGTGTCGAATGCATGGACGATGCCGATCAAGGCGCGTATCGACATGCTCTCCACCGGCATTCGCACACCGATCGGCATCAAGGTGTTCGGCAAGGATCTCGGCGAGATGGAGAAGCTGGCCAAGGAGATCGAAGCGGTGGTCAAGGCCGTGCCCGGCACGACATCGGCCTTCGCTGAACGGCTGACGGGCGGCAGCTACCTGAACATCGAGCCCAACCGCGAGGCTCTGGCCCGCTACGGCCTGTCGGTCGGTGAACTGCAGGACATCATCGGGACTGCGCTCGGTGGCGAGATGGTCACGACGACGGTCGAAGGGCGCGAGCGCTTCGGCGTGACGGTGCGATACCCGCGCGAGCTGCGCACCCACCCGGAGCAGATCGAGCGCGAGGTGCTGGTGCCTACGATGGGCGGC
Source organism: uncultured Bordetella sp. (assembly GCA_964641795.1). GTDB lineage: Bacteria > Pseudomonadota > Gammaproteobacteria > Burkholderiales > Burkholderiaceae_C > Pseudaquabacterium. The sequence goes on from CAZXLI010000082.1 coordinate 8,219, forward strand.
GCGATGGTGCCGCTGGGGCAGGTCGCCAGAGTGAGCGTGGCACGTGGCACCCCGGGGATCCGCACCGAGAACGCGTTGCTGTCGGCGTACATCTTTGTCGACATCCGCGACCGCGACATCGGTTCGTACGTCGCTGACGCCCGCAAGGCGGTGGCCGATCAGGTGAAGTTCCCGCCGGGCTACTACATCACCTGGAGCGGCCAGTTCGAGTACATGGAGCGTGCCGTCGAGAAGATGAAGATCGTCATACCGGTAACCTTGCTGACCATCTTCCTGCTCCTCTACCTGAACTTCAAGCGGCTGACGGAGACGTTGATCGTGATGCTGTCGGTGCCCTTCGCCTTGGTCGGTGGCGTGTGGCTGATGTGGTGGCTGGGCTACAACCTGTCGGTGGCTGTTGCCGTCGGCTTCATCGCACTGGCCGGGGTCGCGGCGGAAACCGGCGTGGTGATGTTGATCTATCTCGACCATGCCTGGACCGAAGCGCGGGAGCGCTGCCGCGGCGAAGGGCGTCTGCCAGGCCCGGCAGACTTGTACAGCGCGGTGATGGAGGGGGCGGTCGAGCGCGTGCGTCCGAAGATGATGACGGTGGTGGCCATCATGGCCGGCCTGCTGCCGATCATGTGGGGCACGGGCACTGGCTCGGAGGTCATGAGTCGCATCGCGGCGCCGATGGTCGGCGGCATGATCTCGTCGACCGTACTGACGCTCGGGGTGATCCCGGCGCTCTATGCGCTGGTCAAGCAATGGCAGCTCAGGAGGGAAGCGCGTTCTGCCCCGTTCCCTTCTGCACAGGAAGCCTTAGGGCCGTCATCGGCTGTGTGAGGATGGTGCCATGAGACGGAGAGTACTTCTGGAGAGGTTCGTGGCGATCGGCGTGTCGCTGCCAGGCCTGGCGCTGACAGCGACCCCGAAGGCCGAGGTACAGGTGTTCAAGAGCCGCAGCTGCAGTTGTTGCGCGGTTTGGGCTGGGCACCTTCGCGAGGCCGGATTCACGGTTGCCGTGCTGGATGTGCGCAACGCGTCGGTCGAACGTCGGCGCCTGGGCATGCCCGACCGTTTTGGCAGCTGCCATACGGCCCTCGCCGACGGCTACGTGATCGAAGGACATGTGCCAGCGGCAGAGATCGAGCGACTGCTGGCAACCCGGCCGAAGGCCTTGGGCCTGTCGGTGCCTGGCATGCCCGTGTCAGCGCCCGGCATGGCGGTTCCGGGCCGCTCCCAGCCCTATCAGGTACTCCTGATCGATCTTGCCGGGCAGGCTTCGACGTTTGCCAGCTATCCTGGCTGACTGCTTCCGGGCTCCTGGGTGGCGCGTGAGCGCACGTCCGTTCAGGCCAGACGTGAACTCGCGCCCTCGGGCGCTCTGAAGGCGACGTCGATCGTCGCGTGCGCTATCCGCGGTGGTCCAGGTCCAGCAGTTGGCTCAGCCTGGCGACCTCATTGCTGGTCATGGTGAGCTTGCGTCCGTCTTTCGTTTCGATCACCGTCCCGACTTTCACGCTGGTCGCTCGTCCATAGCGGTCCTCCTTCGTAAGCGCTCAATAGACCGCGCCCTTGCGGCACCGAGTACGAGCTGACAGCCTACGTTCCCACGTAGATGAACGTGGGAACGTGATGTCAGACGCGATGGAAGAGTTGGCCCGACGGCTTGTTGTGGGGCACAAGCGCGACGGCCGCAGTGTTTACGACGAGGCAGCCAAGGCCGAGTTGGTGGCCGCATGCGGCAAGCCCGGCGCGTCGGTGTCGCGTCTGGCGCGCGAGTGCGGGGTCAACGCCAACCAACTCAGCCGCTGGGTGCGCGAGCACAGCCAGCGCCTGCAGCGTTCATTGTCGGTGCCACAGGCAGCGAGCCCGGCGTTCGTGGCAGTGCCGCTCGAGGCGGCCGCGCCGACGCCGCTGGCGACCGTGGGTGAGCCAGCGGCCGTACGGCTGGGCTTGCAGGCGCGCCTGCCCAACGGCGTGGTGGTCGACCTGCGTGAGTGCGACCTGCGCCAGGCCGCCGAGGTCATCGAAGCGCTCGGGAGGGTGCGGTGTTCCGTCTCGACGAAGCGCTGAGGGTCTACCTGCACCGCGAGCCCATCGACTTCCGGCTGAACATCAACGGCCTGGCGCTGCTGGTGGACAAGGCATTGGGCCTGGACCCGTTCGCGCCGTGCGTGTACGTGTTCAGCAACCGGCGGCGCAACCGCGTGAAGATCCTCGGCTGGGATCGCAACGGCTTCTGGCTGCTGCTCAAGCGGCTGGAGCAGGACCGCTTCATCTGGCCGAGCGCCCAGGCGATGCCCACCCTGACGGTCGAGCAACTGCACTGGTTGCTCGAAGGCATCGACATCGCCGTCGTGCAGCGCCACCCACACCGGCTGTACGAGCGCGTGGCCTGAAGACGGCACCACTGTACGGGTTGGTTGCACCAGCTCGGCGGTGTTACGCACCGATGCGAAGATCGGCGCCACGTTGGCGAGCGTGATCATGAGAATGCGCGCCGATGGCCGACATGCCCGACGCCCACGAGATTGAAGCGCTGAAGAAGGCGCTGGCCCAGGCGCTGCAGAGCAATGAAGCCCTCAGCGGAGAGCTTCGCGTGGTGCGCACCGAGCGCGACCTGCTGCAGGAGCAACTCAACCGCTTCAAGCGCCAGTTGTTCGACGCCAAGAGCGAAGCGGCCGGCGCCACGCACCAGAAGGACCTGTTCTTCGACGAAGCCGAGGCCCAAGGCGCCCAGGCGCAGCCGCTGGCCGAGGACAGCGAGGACGGCGACCAAGTCGATGTACCGGCGCACAAGCGTGCCAAGCGCGGCCGCAAGCCGCTGGACCCGGCGCTGCCGCGCGAGGTCGTGCGCCACGAACTGCCCGAAGGCGAACGCGTGTGCCCGCACGACGGCGCTGCGCTGGCCGAGATCGGCGTGGAGGTCAGCAAGCAGTTGGACATCATCCCGCAACAGGTACGCGTGATCCGCCACGAGCGGGTGAAGTACGCGTGCCCGTGCTGCGACGGCGGCCTGCGCCTGGCCGCCAAGCCACCGCAGGTGATCCCCAAGGGGCTGCTGAGCGAGGCGGCGCTGGCCTGGGTGATCAGCGCGAAGTACCTGGATGGCCTGCCGCTGTACCGGCAGGCGGCATTGCTGGGTCGCTTCGGCGGTGCGCACTGGTCGCGCAACACGCTGGCGGCCAGCGTCGTGCGCGTGGGCGCCGCGACGCAGCCGGTGATCAACCTGCTGCGCGACGAGTTGCTGGACGCGCCGATCGTGCACGGCGACGAGACCGAGGTGCAGGTGCTCAAGGAGCCGGGCAGAAAGGCCCAGGCCAAGAGATGTAATGGATGCCTCCCTCCCCACGGGGAGTTCAGAAGCACGGAGATCAATCGTCGTGAACGTTCTTGGAGAACGCTCGCCGCTTGAGCCAGGCGGACCCTCGAACGGATACAGCATCGAAGTGCTCAAGGCGTGATAGACCAAGGTCTTCACGAACACCATCGAGGGTCCGACATGAATCGTACTGCAGGGATGAGCGCTGGACAGATCATCGGCACGATCAATGGGCAGCAGGTCTTGGGCCTGGACATCGCCAAGAATGTGTTCCAACTGCACACTGTCGACATGGGCACCGGCGAGATTGTCAACGTGCAGCTTAAGCGCGGGAAGGTGCTCGAGTACTTCGCCAACAAGGCGCCGTGCCTGGTCGGTATCGAGGCCTGCGGCGGTGCGCATCACTGGGCTCGCAAACTCAAGGCGCAGGGTCACAGCGTGCGACTGATTCACGCGAGGGCGGTGCGCCCCTTCGTGACCGGCAACAAGACCGACGCGACTGATGCGCGCGCTATCTGGCTGGCTATCCAACAGCCAGGAACGAAGTTCGTGGGCATGAAGACATTGGAGCAGCAAGCCACGCTTGTGCTACATCGCCAGCGCGAACTGCTCATGAAGATGAAGGTCATGCAAATCAACTCGCTGCGTGGCCTGCTCTACGAGTTCGGGGCGACCTTCGCCCAGGGCAAGAAGGCCTTATTCACCGAGATCGAATCAGCCTTGGAATCGCTGATGCAGGACATTCCGCAATATGTGGCAGACAGCCTCCGAGAGCAGGCGCAGAGGATCACGAAGCTGGCCGACGAGATCAAGGCGCTTGAACAGCGGCTCGCGCAGCGACTGCGGGACGATGCGGACATGAGGCGCGTGGCCGAGATACCTGGCGTGGGCCTGCTCACTGCCACGGCGGCGATCGCGACGATGGGCGAGGCCAAGGCCTTCAAGTCCGGGCGCGAGTTCTGCGCGTGGTTAGGCCTGGTGCCTCGGCAAAGAGGCACGGGCGGTAAGGTCAAGCTGCTGGGCATCTCCAAGCGCGGTGACACCTACCTGCGCACGCTATTGGTCCACGGCGCACGCTCGGTACTCAGCCATGCCAAAGCTCCAGGTCCGTGGCTCGAGCAGATGAAGACCAGGCGGCCCGCTAACGTCGTGATCGTTGCGCAGGCAGCCAAGATGGCCCGAGCGATCTGGGCGGTCACTGCCAAGCAGCAGGACTACCAGCGAGGTCACCGGAGCGTCAAGCCACAAACGGCCTGACATGGCGAGCAGATGATCAATCACCATTCGAGAAAGGGCAGAACAAGCGTTTGAAGGCGACGAGGCAGCAGCGAAGCGACGTGATGTGAAACAGGTCAGACCGAGACAAGCCAAACCTGGACATGTAGCAGGACCATTGAGTCCGACCAAGAGATGAGGCGCTTGTCGGCGGATTACATCGGGGCCCGTGGGGCCAATCGGGGGCAACTCCGGGAACCACACTCAAGGCCGGATACAAGGCAGCAGCCGACTTCTTCTCAACACATCGCGGGTTTGCACTTATCGCCGGGAGGCATCCATACAAGCTACATGTGGGTGCAGATGACCGACGGCAGCGGCAAGAAAGGAACCGGCCCGCCGATCCGGCTGTTCGGCTACCGGCCCAGCCGCGGCACCGATGCGGCCAAGGCACTGTACGAAGGCATGCGCTCAAGCAGCGTGCTGATGAGCGACGGCTACGAACCGTACGAGGTCGTGGCCAGGCAGCACAGCCTTGTGCACCTGGGCTGCTGGGCGCATTGCCGGCGGTACTTCCACGACGCCTTGCAGGCGCTGCCCAAGGACAAGCGCGGACCCGATCAGCTGGCCGCGCGCTTCATCGAGCTGATCGGCAGGCTGTACCACGTCGAGGCCCAGGCCAGGCGCGACAAGGTCGACGAGCAGGGCTTGCTGCGCCGACGCCAGCAGCACAGCAAGCCTGTACTCGATCAGATCCAAGAGCTGGCGCTGCAGCATCTGCACGGCGTGCTGCCCGGCAGTCTGCTGGGCAAGGCGCTGCACTACGTCACCGCGCAGTGGCCCAAGCTGGAACGCTACGTCCAGGACGGTCGATACCCGATCGACAACAACGACTGTGAAAACGCGATCCGCCCGTTCGTCATTGGAAGACGCAACTGGCTGTTCGCCGACACGCAGGCCGGCGCCGACGCCAGCGCGAACCTGTACTCGCTGCTGCAGACCTGCCTGGTCAACGGCATCGATGGGTACCGATACCTCAGGGCGTTGCTCGTCGCGCTGCCCAAGGCCAAGACCGTCGAGGACTTCGAGGCCTTGCTGCCCTGGCGCATCGCGCTCACCTGAGATCGATCACCAATGCGGCTGCGCCGCAAAGGCGCGGTCTATTGAGCGCTTACCCTCCTTCGCCATGAGGCCGTCGTCGAACAGGTAGAGCGCCCCACCATCGGCAAGAGCGATCACCTGCTTGGCGGCCTCCTTGGCGGCATGCCCTGCGTGGCCCATTGGCGGTGTGGCGCACGATGCGGTTTCCGGCGCGCCGCAGGCCGTCGGCTTCGACTTCGTCGAGCAACTGCGTCGGCAGCTGAAGGCCGAGATCGGCGACCTTGACGCGCAAGGTCGCGATGTCGGTCCAGTCCAGCAGGGGCTCCTGCAGGCTGGTGTAGAGCATGTCGTTGCGCTCGTCGATGACCTGGAGAAAGTAGTCCCCCAGGCGTCGATCGAAGCCGGCCACGATTTCGACGGGGTGTTCGTCGAGCGTCGCCGTCGCGAGGTGCTGGCTCATGGTCCGGGCTCCGTGCTGTCGAACACGGGCAGCCCGTCGATGACCGCCGCCTCGCGGTCGAACATCAGCCAGGCCACGCCGGCGGACTCGGCCACCTCGAACAGCATGGCCAGATCGGGTTCCGACGGCACGCGGTACTTCGGTGCCCCGACATAGACGAACCCGCCGCAGTCGGTCGGGTAGGCGTTCACGGACAGGTCGTCATCGGCGAGCTTGTTGCGCGTCGCCGAACTCAGATGCTTCAGGGACAGGCTGGCCAGCATCTCGGCCTGCTGTCGCAGGCCGGTGGCGGGCAGGGTATGCATCGTGGCTTCCTCCTCGGGATGAACTGGGAGATGTGGGGGACTCGGTCGCCTGCCTTGCGGTCGAGGGCGCACGGGGCGTGCGCTTCGAACGTCCGGCGCGGGCGAACGTCATGCCGCAGTCGCGGCAGCGGAACCAGTGCAGGCGACCGAGCGCGCCCAGGGGCACGCCGTGGCCGGCACAGCAGGGGCAGGTCGGGCGTCTTCTCGCCGACATGGGCATCCTTGGTTGGGGTGGGATCGGCGGGAGGGGCACCGCCTCGGCGGCGCCCTTCTCGCGACTGGGTCGTGCAGGGCGTGACTGCCGCACATGGCGTCAGAGCAGTCCGCGCTCCGCGAAGCTGACGCACTGGTCGCCGGCGACGACGAAGTGGTCGATCAGGCGGATGTCCACCAGCGCCAGCGCCGACTTCAGCGTCTGCGTCAGGAACTCGTCCGCGCGGCTCGGCTCGGCCTGGCCGCTCGGGTGGTTGTGGGCCACCGCGATCGCGGCGGCGTTGCGGGCCAGGGCGCTCTTGACCAGTTCCCGCGGGTACACCGAGGTCTGGGTGAGCGTGCCCCGGAACACCTCCTCGTGGGTGATCAGCCGGTGGTTGGCATCCAGGTACAGCGCGAGGAAGACCTCGTGCTGCAGGCCTGCGCAGCGCAGGCGCAGCCAGTCCCGAAGGACCTGGGGCGACGACATCACGGGCCCCTGCGCCATCCGGTCACGCAGATCGCGCATCAGCAACTCGCGGGCGACACCGAGTCGGCGCGTCAGGAGCTGCTGCGTGGCCGGGTCCTCGTGGGGCGTCTCCCGGTCGCTGACGCGCAGCGCTGCCGGCGTCGGGCCTGGCAATGGGTGGGCCTGCAGGCCCAGCATCTCTGCCACCAGGTCCTCCCGAGACGCATGGGCGGCATCGGGCAGGTCCGGCAGATCTTGAAGACCCTGGAAAGGGTGGAAGTTCATGGCGTTCTCCTCTCGTGGCGAAAAGGAAGACGGGAACGCCGTTCCCTTCCTTCACAGGCTAGGGACTGGTGTCCCCGCAAGGGAAGGATGTGCAGACACACGACGGAACGTGGCCGGCACGGTGGCTCAGATGATCATCCGAGGCAGGTAACGACTGCGACGCCGCTGCCGCCCGTTCGGTCGGCATCGGAAACACTCCTCTCGGGAGTGGGTGTGAGCCCATCAAGTCTGCGCCATCGGCGCCGGGGATTCAACCGGGGCGGTGCCAGCGACAGCGCCTTTGCCGCGCTTGCCCGCGCAAAGGGCGCCAGGGTCCGTGCCTTGGTCGGGCATCGGTACGCGGGGAGGTGGCACGGTTCGCGTGACCGCACTGCGCGTGGCCGCGCCGTTGTGGTTGGGCCACGGCCTGCGCGGATGTCTTGGCGGGCAGACTGCAAAAGTGACACCGCAGAGGCACTCGGCTGTCACTGCAGAAATTTCTTCGCCGCGGGCAGCAGCGGATGCGCACAGACTTGCTCAGGCGCGCGAAGATGCGCGGCTTACCGACAAGGCCGACCCGACATGCTGCGCTCCGGAAACCAGCTTCGACTGACCCGACCCGAACGGGCGCGGCTGGCCCGCATCACCGCCATCGAGCCGGGGTCCATCCGAAGCGTCGCGGACCTGCAGGCCTACGTCCGCCGCTGCAAGGCCCACTACTGGGGCCACTCCGATGACACCCGGTTCCTGCACTGGCTGATCGAGCGTGAGGTGCAGTCCCTGACCGGTCGCTGAGCGCCCGTCGCCCCGTTCGCAGTCTCGGAAACAGGAACGCCCCCGGTGCTGGGCCGGGGGCGTGCTGGGTGACGGCCTGGCGTGGATCTGGATCGCGCCGTCTGAAGGGTCTCGAACGTTCGACCGGACAGCTTGTATGTTCAGACCAGACCAGCACGGTAGAGTCTGAACGCCGTTGAGGCGGCCAGACCGGCCCGTGCAGTTTGGTAACGGCTGGGGTGTTCGAGCCCGTCTCTGAGTACAGAGCGCACGTCCGCCGTGCTGGTCTTCCTGAAGCCCGAACGGTTACGCGCACCGGCCTGGCCGAGCGCGCATGCACAAGCAAGGGATCTGAAGACCATGTCTGCTTCCTCAGTGGTGGTGGGCATCGACGTGGCCAAGGCGCATGTCGATGTCTCGGTGCTGGGCGCCAAGTTCGATGCTCAGCGGTTCGACAACCAAGCCGAGGCTCTCTCGGCGTTGACGGCGGCCTTGATGCCGCTGGACGTGGCGCTGGTGGTGATGGAGGCCACCGGCGGCTACGAGACGGAGCTGGCCTGCGCGCTTCAGGCTGCTGGGCTGCCCGTGGCAGTGGTCAATCCGCGCCAAGCCCGCGACTTCGCCAAGTCGATGGGCCGTCTGGCCAAGACTGATACGGTGGACGCTCGAATGCTGGCGGAGTTCGCCGCGGTGCTGCTGCACCGCGACGATCTGGCCCGCTTCCTGCGCCCGCTGGCCGACCCACAGCAGCAGTGGCTGGCCGCGCTGGTCACACGCCGGCGTCAGCTGCTGGCCATGCTGCTGAGCGAGCGGCAGCGGCTGCAGATCACGCCCAAGGGTCTGCACCCGAGCATCGAGGCCATCGTGGCGGCCATCAAGGCGCAGCTCGACGAGATCGAAGGCCAGATGGTCGGCCATGTGCGTGAGCACTTCGACGAGCTCGACCGTTTGCTTCAGTCGGCCAGCGGCATCGGCCCGGTGGCCAGTGCCACGCTGATCGCCGAACTGCCCGAGCTCGGCCGCCTCAACCGGCGTGAGATCGCTGCCCTGGTGGGCATCGCTCCGATGGCCAACGACTCCGGCTCCAGCAAGGGGCGGCGACGCATCCAGGGCGGGCGATTCGACGTCCGCCGCGTGCTGTACATGGCCGCGCTCACCGCCAGCCGTCGCAACCCCGTCGTCAAGGCCTTCTACGAGCGCCTGATCGCCGCCGGCAAGCTGCCCAAGGTCGCGTTGGTGGCCTGCATGCGCAAGCTGCTGACCACGCTCAATGCCATGGTCAGAACCAACAAGCCTTGGGACAACTCGTTTCACGGCGCTTGACGCGGAAGACGGTTACTCAGCGGAACACCCGCGGCTCGACGCTCGCCCCGCGCATGAACGCGAGGTACGCACCGGCCTTGCCGATGTCGTCGAAGTTCGCCACGGGCTGCTCGTGCAGCACCACGGCCCAGGGACGGGCATCGTCATCACTGGCGCGGATACGCAGTTCCGGTGGCTGCCAGCGCGGGTGGCGGTACAGGGGCAGGCCGGTGTCCCAGTCCATCAGTGCCAGCACATTCGCACAGAGGATGGCCGTGCCGCCCGCCTGGCCCGGCTCGACGAGCAGCGGCACCTTCAGCAGGCCGGTCGAGCGGCCGACCGTGCCGACCGCGTCGAACTCGTCGAGCCAGCTCGCGCCGGTGCCGGTGTCGCCCAGCACCAGCCGCACCTTGCGGCCGTCCCGGCGGCAGGTCTCCAGCACCCTCGCCAGGCGAGGGTCCGTGCCGGGATCGAAGTAGGTGCCGTGGCCCTGGGCGGACTCGCCCCAGGCACGCACCGCAGCGAGGTACTTCTCGTAGCCGGTGAGGCTGGCCGCGTCGTCGGCGGTCGGCATCAGGTCGGGACGCTTAAGGCGCTGCGCGATCTGCCGGGCATGGTCGCGGGCGTTGTCGAAGCCGAAGCAGGTCACGCCACCTTCGGTGGCGATCACATACAGGCGTTGCTCGGGATTCAGGGTGATGTCTCGCATGGTGAACTCTCGAAGTGGGGAGGGCGGACACCGGCCCTGGCGGGCGGGCCCGCGGGCGGTTGGATGGGGTGCCGGTCGCGCCAGGCCGCTGGACGTCAGTCCTTGGCCGAGGCACGTCAGCGATCGAACCCGGTGCAGCCGATGGGGCTGCGCCGGGGTTCGGTTTTCGGATCAGCGCCGGCTGATCTGCACGGCGGGTGCGGGGCCGTCGACGGGAGGTTCCGGGGCACGCTCGGAGCGGCCTTCGGAGCCACTGACCGGCGACGCCGGGGACATGCCGGCCTGGTGCTGGAAGCGGGCGTGCGCGTCGGCGAACTCGGCATCGCCCAGCAGCTGACGAACCTGCGCGGCGGCCGGTTCGGGCCTGCTGTCGGCGTCACGGGCCGCGGCTGGGCGCGCGCCCCGCTTCGATGTTGCTGGCGAGGCTGGCGGTGCAGCGGCAATGGCCTCGTCCAGGACGTCGGCAGTGCGGTGGTACGCCTTCTGCGTGACGCCGCCGACGAAGGCTGCGGGTCGCTGCAGCGTCCACTGGACCAGCAGGCGCAGCCACTGCCCGATGCGCTTGTCGCGGGCCTGGCGCGCCTTGTGGACGCGCAGCGACTGCTTGCAGGACAGGTACAGCGCCAGGTGGCGACGCTTCATCTCGGCGTCGCCGTCGAGCTGCGCCATCACCTCGGCGGCGAGGGCGACGTCACGGCCGACGCGTCTGTAGAAGCCGACCCAAGCGCGCTGCTCCTCGATGTCGATGGTGCTGCGGCGCGGTGACGGGCTCTGGAAGGATCTGTCTGGGAAAGCATGATTCATGGGGTTCTCCAAGAAGGCGAGGGAACCCCGACCCCGACGGGAGACGGTGACTCCCGGAGGGTGGATGGCGAGGACGGCTGAAAGCCGAGGGAAACGGGGTGTCGGGTGATGGCGTCCCGATGCCATCGCTGGCGGTCGGTTCACCATCCCCGAGACCCGAGGACTCGATCGGCACGAGTTCGAGCCGCCGGCGGCGCCGCGACGGGCAACTCGATGCCCGCGACCTTCAGGTCGTGAGCACGCGAGCGGCGCCTCGGCGCAGGCCCTCGGCAATGCCGATCCAGCGGTCGGCGATCCGGTCCAGGTAGACCAGGTCGTCGGCCGCGATCTCGCCCGAGGCGCGGAGCCGGGCGATGACTTCCTTGACCAGGAGGGGATCCTCCCGGGCCAGCACGATAGCCGTCGAGGCGATGCGCCTGCGGTAGGTGTCGACCGTCATGGTCAGCACACCGTCGTGCAGCGCTCGGACGCCAGAGGGTCCGCGGCCTCGCACACCACGCGCGTGGACGCATGGGGCGTGCAGGGCCGGGGCCGGAGCAGCGCCGGAAGGGTGACAGGCCGCCGGGCGGGCACACGGGCAAGCCCGGCACCACCCAGCAGTGCACACACCGGCGCGACAGCGCGGTTCCAGGGAACGGGACTCATGGGGGTTCTCCTTCAGGGGTGAAGGGGAACGCCCATCCCTGGCGGGGAACTGGGGTTCCCCGTCTGGGATGCCTTGCCGGGAAGACAAGGCGCTTGGTCGCGCACCAATGCGTGCGCGAGCTGCAGAGGTCCGCATCCGAGAGGACGGGACCAGGGCAGATGCGTGCGTCAGGCCAGGCTACTGATCGAGATCAGGCCGGGCTGGTGAGCGCAGGGCGCGTCACGACGCAGAGGTCGTGATCGGCGCATGCGAGGAGGGGCCACGATACGGGGTCATGGCCGGCTCCTGGTTTCGGATCCGGATGGATCTGAATCGGCCCGGCACACGGAGCTGCCGGACGGGACACAAGGCAGGTAACGACTGCGACGCCAGCTGGGCTGGACTTCAGGGCGACCGGAGCCACCGATGAAGGCTGAGCAGACGCGATGTCCGCAGGAAGCCAAGTCAGTATCGGACGGGGTCCCTCGGTCGGCAACGGACCCGAGGTCTCATCGCGGCAATGCCCGCCCAAGCGACCGGCTCGGCCGACGCTTGGGCGGGCAATCGATTCCGAGTCCTCCACGTCGGGGGCCCGGAACGTGGCGCTGCCCAGTTGCTGGGCGTGCGGGCAGGCTGACGGTTCGTATAGTGGGCGGATCAACATCTTCTGCAGACCGGTTCCGCCCTGACCATGACCGTCGAGCGCTATGCCTTCACCGACTGCGAAGCCACCACGGCGGCAGGCGTGCCGCTGCGCATTCCCGCTGGCGTTCACCATGTCGAGCGGCGATCGCTGGTGTTCCGCGTGCGCCTGGGTGGCCGCGAGCTCGATCTGACCCTGGCCGAGTGGGAGCGCCTGCTGGATGCGGGCTGTGTCGGGCCGGTTGTCGCCGCCGATGATCCACCGGGGACTGGCGAGACCCATCCTGGGTGAAACACGCGAGGTGCCGGGCAGGCTGGAACGTCTAAGCGAGAGCGCTGGTCGGACCCCGGCGACCACGGCAGTTGCGCTGCTCGAGTGGGCCAGCGACGTGGCGATGAGTGTCTACACAGCGGCCCTACACAAGTACCCGGACTCGGCCAAGTGCGGGCCTTCGCCAACGACCGCCTGGACGATGTCTGGTACCACCCGATGGCGATAGCCGACGCCGCGGCATGTACGCCCACACGAGTGTCGCCAAGCACAGCCATGCCATGGCTACATCCTTGCGCGCGGTCACGAGCGAGATCTCTGACATCGCGAAAAGCCCGTTGAGCACGATGAGCGCGAAGAGGATGGCGATTTCCATGGAGAGTGCGGGCTGTCCGCAATTCGTTGGTGTCGCTGGCCGGACCCCGCAGGGTCAGCAGCGACAGGAGGCATCGCACGCGACGAGCGAACCCAGTCGTGGCGCCGTGGTTGTTCTTGGGGTTGGTGCGACGTCGTCGCGCGGCTGCGCAGCGGCCAGGCGCCAGGGCACGAAGCCGCTGGTCAGGCCTTGATGGCGTCGCTGCGAGGTGGGCGCAGAGGCCCGGCGAGGCACGGCGAACCTGCAGCCGTGGTCACGGCGGCTCGTGCCATGGTCATCACCGATGCAGGCGCAACGGATGCTACGGGTGCCCGCAGCAGACCCGGTGTGTCGGTGGATGGATCGCTCTGCGCCTGAGAGGGCAGGTCGTCCAGGTGGTGGTCTGCCACCGAGCCGTCGTTCAATGCGGCCGGTCCCCCAGCGTGGGTGATGGGGTGCTGCTGGTCCGTCGACGGCTGCGCAAAGTCGCTCGGTGCCTTGAGTGCGCTGATACCGGACCAGAAGAAGACAACGGAAGAAAAGGAGGGCAATCACCCGACGCGGCATGCGATTCATTGTGGCGGGCGGGGAAATTGCCCCACCCTCGAGGCTCGATCGAGCCGCCAGCGCCATCGGAGCTGCTGGTCCAAGTTGATGTAGTGTTTATTTCTCACGGTGTAGCGTATGCTTCGAACATGTGGAGCGTGCTCTTCCTGACCCTGCCGACGCAGCCGAATGCCGTTCGCCTGCGCGTCTGGCGTGCGCTGAAGGGCCTAGGCTGCGGCGCGCTGCGTGATGGCGCCTACGTGCTGCCGAAGGCCCAGGCTGGGCTGTTCGATCCGCTCGTGGTCGAGGTCCGCGCCCACGGCGGGCAGGCCAGCGTGCTCGAACTGTCCACCAGCGACGAGGCTCAGCGTGCCGAGGTGCTGGCCCTGTTCGACCGCAGCGATGCCTATGGCGAATGGCGCGCTGAGGCGCAGGATCTCGCCGCCTCCCTGGCCTCGCTCGACGAGACCGAGGCCCGGCGGCGCTGGCGCGGCATCGACGAGGCGCTGCAAGGGCTGCGGCGCATCGACTACTACCCCGGCGCGGCTGCCGAACAGGCGCAGGCCGAACTCAACGTGCTGCGCCAGGCACTCGACGCGCGCTTCTCGCGCGGTGAGCCGGTGGCGCAGGCACCGCACGGCATACCGCGCCTCGACCCGCGCAAGTTCCGTGGCAAGCGCTGGGCCACGCGCGCGCGGCCCTGGGTGGATCGGCTGGCTTGCGCCTGGCTGATCCGCCGCTTCGTTGATCCCGAGGCGCGCTTCGTCTGGCTGGCCGATCCGGCAGGAGCGACCCCCGCACCTCGTGGCGCGCTGGGCTTCGACTACGACGGTGCGCGCTTCACGCACGTCGGCTCGCGCGTGAGCTTCGAAGTGCTGGCGGCCAGCTTCGGGCTGGATACGGACCCGAGGCTGCAGCGCATCGCGCGGGCCGTGCACTTCCTCGACATCGGCGGCATTCCCGTGCCCGAGGCTGCCGGTCTGGAGGCCGTGTTGTCCGGCCTGCGCGAGGTCCACGCCGACGACGATCAACTCAACCTGGCGGCGGCGTCCGTGTTCGACGCGCTGTACGCCGCACCGGGACCAGCGACATGAGCACGGCCACGACACCTATCGCCGAGGAGCCCACGGCTCCCGCAGCCGCACCGGCCGCAGTGAGCTTTGCCGAGGCCTTCCGCTTCTGGCTCAAGCTCGGCTTCATCAGCTTCGGCGGCCCGGCCGGGC
>CAZXLI010000083.1:0-22506 GCA_964641795.1 uncultured Bordetella sp.
AGGATGTTGGTCTGGAACGCGATGCCGTCGATCACGCCGATGATGTCGGCGATCTGCTTCGAGCTCTGGTTGATCTCGCCCATCGTCGCAACGACCAGCTCGACCACCTGGCCGCCCTGCCCCGCGGCCTGCGAAGCCGAGCCGGCCATCTGGTCGGCCTTGCGCGCCGCGTCGGTGGTCTGGTTCACGGTGCCGGTCAACTCTTCCATCGAGGCCGCGGTCTGCTGCAGGTTCGAGGCGGTCTGCTCGGTGCGGCTGGACAGGTCGTGGTTGCCGGCAGCGATCTGGCCCGAGGCGGTGGCGATGCCGTCGGTGGCCTGGCGCACCTGGGCGATCGTCTCGCGCAGCGCGCCGATCATCGCGCCCAGGCCCGCCATCAGGCTGCCCGGCGCGGCCGGCCCCAAGCTCACGGCCAGGTTGCCGTCGGCCACCTGGGCCATCGCCGCGCTGGCCTCGGCCGGGTCGCCACCAATCTGGCGCAGCACGCTGCGGGCCACGGCGCGGCCGATCAGGCCGATGACCACCAGCAGGCTGCCGCTGACGGTCAGCACCAGCAGCAAGGCCTTGCGCACCTCGGTACCGACATCGTCCATGTACAGGCCGGAACCGACCAGCCAGTTCCAGCCCTGGACGGTGCCGACGTACTGCAGCTTGGCCACCGGCTCCTCGCTGCCCGGGCGCGGGAAATAGGTGTCGACGAAGGCCCAGCCGTCGGCGCTGGCCTTGGCGCCGCCGATGATCGCGGTGAGAACGTCGTTGCCCCGGCCATCCTTGACCTTGCCGAGCATGTCCTGGCCGTTCCACTCGGGCTTGATGGGATGCATCACGCCCTTGCCGTCGAGGCTCCAGATGTAGAAGTAGTTGGGCTTGCCATCCGGCCCGGCAAAGCGCGCGCCTTTCAGCGCCAGCGCTGCAGCCTGCTGGGCCTGGTCTACCGGCATCGTGCCGGCCTCGGCCAGCTTGCGATAGGCGTCGACGGTGCTGTGGGCGGTCTGCACCAGCACCACCAGTTCGGCCTTGCGGCGCTCCACCGCCCGCGACTGCACCTGGCTCGCGACCACCGCGGTCAGCACCAGCACGCCGGCGATCGCCACGCCGACGAGCGCGCCGATCTTCTGCTTGAACGACAACTGCTGAATCATGAACTGCTCATTCCCGAAAGGCGTGCAGCACGGACCATCCGCGTGCGACAGGCCCTGTTTCGGGCGCTGCGCACCGGGCTTGAGCAGGTTCAGCGCAGCAGCGGGAACAAATACACAAAACAAGCAGAGAAAACAAAAGCCCCGGACGACCGATGCCGTCCGGGGCTGTATTTGGTAGGCGCGATTGGACTCGAACCAACGACCCCCACCATGTCAAGGATGTCGACTTACCTTGGCTGACAACAACTTAGCGCGATTTTTTGGAAACGACTCCTGGCTAGCTGCGGCGAAGCGAACCGGTCTCGAAAGTGCTGCAAGATCTCAGAGCATCTTGGCGCAAGGTCCAGCACTCTCCGATCAGGCTGCGACTGGCAGATTCTGGCCGCCCCGCGTGCCGGCCGCAACATGAGAAGCATGGAAAGTTCGAACGTCGGAACATCGGGGCCCTTCGCAACGTCGCATCGACAGCCTCCACCAGCTCACGACGAATGCGCGTTGTCCTGTTGGCACAGCAACAGCGTGTTGAGCAGATTCAGCTCGTTGGACGCCATGAAGTACCGATCGTCGAACACCGTATGGAGCTTCAACGGGTTTGGCTCACCGACGGACGCCGCCCACGGGAACGACTCGTACCGCGGTATCGGCGGCATGACCGCATTGCTGGCCTGCAGCGTCTTGCTCATCGCACCGAGCCAGGCATCGGGTTCGCGCACCTGGAACGGCACACCTTGTCGCGTTTCGCTGGTACGAAGGAACTGGAGGTAGCCTGCCGGCAAGCAGACCCAGGTGTTGGATGACTTCAGAGCCTTCAGCGTACTGAATTCGTTCGCAGCCTCCTGGTTTTCGCGCTGCAGAAAGCGGAACAGGTTCATCGCCGGCTCGCGCAGCGAGGATGGGAAGCGCTCGTTGCGGTCGATCGCGTAGAGCTGGTTGATGAGCGCCTTGCTGACGCGCTCGACCTGAGTACGGTGCCCCTCGAACGTGAAGGCCTCGTGTTTGTCGAACGGGTCCCAGTTCTCCAGGATGGAGGGCCCCGAGAAGAAGACGTGGTCAGGCAGCGTCGTGCCCTCGGCTGACGGCACCGCCCGGCAGTGCCGAGGTCCTGATCGCCGTGCGCGACGACGGCGTCGGTTTCGATCCCGCCAAGGTGCCTGGTGGAAGCCTGGGATTGGCCGGCATGCGCGAGCGCGTCAGCGGGGCAGGCGGTCGGATGAGGATCCGCTCCAGGCCCGGCCGCGGAACCCGCGTCACGTTCCGCCTTCCCTTGGTCGACGACGAGGAAGCGACCGTCCGGTAGCGGCCGCTCTGCCGGCCGGTGTCCCTGGTACTCGGGCTCGTTCGGGCCGGATTTCCGCTGGCAATTGCGACCCGGACGGGACAAGACTGGGCACCCCGATCGGCGGTGCCGCCATGCAGCCAAGGACGATTCGACAAACTCCCTAGCATCGAGCCCGATCGCTGGATTGCATTGCAGCCGTTTACAGGCGCACTACATGGTGTGATCGTCTACGGGCTCAAGAACGAGGCGGCGGCGCGCAAGGAGATCGCGGCAAAGGGCTATTTCGAGTACACCCGAGACCGGCTACTTCGCGCGGCCTGAGTCCCTTCGGACAGCGTCGCAAGCGGGCTCCCGCAGCGCTCCGCCTGCCCAAAGAGTACGCGTCCTGGTGTAGCACCCCATTGGCGGGGCTCCAATATTCGGTTCGTCGGGAAGGGAGGTCTACAAAGTGCGAATCCACTACCTGAGCGCCCAGGGCGTTCTCGAAGTAGAGCAAGGCTCGCTGCGCGAGCTGGAACGCAGGCTGCCATCAACCTGGGTGGGCTATGCGGCGTTTCGGCTTGTCGCCAGGAACTCCAAGCTCCCCTTGGACGTGGACCTCCTGGTTCTGACCTCCAATCGGATTCTCGTGGTCGAGCTCAAGAATTGGGCAGGCGACATCGAATACTCCGCAGGGCAGTGGATCCACAAGGGGACTCCGAAGAAGTCACCCGTCGAGGTCAACGACAACAAAGCGCGGGTCCTCAAGGGGTTCATCAAGGATAAGGAGCCCGGGCTGACGGTGCCGTTCATCGAGTCCGTCGTTGTGCTCTGCCATCCCCAATGCCGGCTCGTGCGGTTTCCGGACGAGCAGAAGCGCTTCATCATGACGCTTGCCGACTTCTGTCACGCGGCGTCGGACCCGGCACGCTACAAGGTTCGCTTTCCCGATATCCCTGTGGGGCAACCATACTCGTCCATCAGCCCGCTGCCCAACCGACAGAAGTACGACCGGATCTTCTCCGCCAACAGCCAAGGGATTCTTCAGCGTCGCACGATCTTGCACGGCTTCGAGCAGACCGACACGACAGCGGACTACGACCACCCCAAGAAGATCTGGTCCGAGTTCCGTGCCGAGCACAAGGAGAACCGTGGCTCCAAGGCGCTGCTCCGGAAGTGGGACTTCCAAGAGCTTGCTGGCGGCGGGACGACGCAGGTGGAGCGTCAGACGATCGGCCTGAGGGAACTCCGACTCAACGAGATGCTTCGAGCTCAACGCGGACGTGTACATGCACCGCCAGGCGCTGATCGCGAGCCTGCCGATGACGTTGTCGCCGAGGTTCCACGGCGACCTGCGGAAGATGCGCCGCGTGACCCGCAAGACCATGGGCAATGCGATCCACCTTGCCCCGCTGGTCGCCGAGTGGCGGGGCACCCGCACGCCGACCTTGCTCTTCGGTGGCCGCCGCGGCCAGCTGATGACGCTGGACGTCTACGACAACGACCTCGGCAACTACAACTTCGCGATCATCGGCGCGCCCGGCTCGGGCAAGTCGGTCCTGATGAACGAGATGGCCTGGTCGTATCTGTCGATCGGGGCGCGCGTCTGGATGATGGACCTGGGCCGCTCGTTCGAAAAGCTGTGCAAGAAGGCCGGCGGGACCTACATCGAGTTCCGCACCGACTCGAAGATCAATCTCAACCCGTTCAGCGTCGTCTCCGAGGAGCGCGTTGCCCCCGACGGCACGGTCGAGGGTGGCATCAACGAGGACATCGACATGCTGAAGCCGGCGCTGGCCAAGATGTGTTCGATGGGCAGCGCGCTCGAGGAAGTGCAGCTCAAGGCCCTCGGCGCGATGTCGCTCAAGCTCTACAAGCAGTACGGCCGGGATCGTGTACGCGTTCGAGGGCGAGGCCGCCCGCAGGGACTACCCGGGGCTCAAGGACCAGCCGCTCTTCAAGCGCATCGCCGGCGTGGCAGGCGACATGGTCACGGTGGCCGGACGGGACGTGTTCGTCAACGGCGTGCCCGTCGGCCGCGCCAAGTCGCACACCTTCGACCGTCGCGCTCTCGAGCCGATCGAGGCCACGGTGATTCCGCAGGGTTACCTCTATGTCCAGGGGACCA
The DNA here is from genome assembly GCA_964641795.1 of uncultured Bordetella sp. Lineage (GTDB taxonomy): Bacteria > Pseudomonadota > Gammaproteobacteria > Burkholderiales > Burkholderiaceae_C > Pseudaquabacterium. The sequence continues at coordinate 4,529 of CAZXLI010000083.1, forward strand.
GCCCCGACAGCTTCGACTCGCGGTACCGCAACAGCGGCCTGGTCGCTGTGCGCGACGTCGCCGCGAAGGTGCACCCCCTGTTCTGAGGTTCCAGATGCGCAACATCGCTTTGCTCGGCGCAGCCGCCCTCGCCTCATCGCTCACCGCGGCCCAGGGCGATGACCTGCAGATCCGGGACGACGTGCCCATCGACACCTATCTCGCCCTTCTGTCGCAAGTGGCGCCGCCGGCGCGCGAGGGGGCCGAGGCTTACATCACCGCCTTCCGCGCGCGCTGCGGCCGGCCGCTGCGTACCGTCGAGCTCCGGCGGGCGTTCGCGGAGGGCAACGGCGACCCCACGCTGATGGCGATGATCCGCGCATCGCATCAGAAGGACGCGGCCGCGCTGCAGCGCCTGGGCGCCGCCATGTCCTGCCCACGGAGCTGATGTGCGCGCGGCCGCCTGCATTGCCGCCCTCTGCGCTGCGCTCGGCGCCGCAGCGGGCGCACGGGCGGAGAGTCTGGGCACGATCGGACCGACCTATCCGATCGTGGAGCAGAACCTCCTCGACCTGATCATGGCCCGGCTCCGCGAGAAGGAACGCAGCGGCGAGTTGCGGCGCATGGAGGAGCTGGCCAAGGCGCGTGCGACGCAGTCGGTCACGAACCCCAAGCCGGTCCCGGGTCTGCGCCGCGCCGACACCGGCAGGACTTACTACTACGACCCGACATTCACCCTCGATCGCAACATCACCGACGAGAACGGGCAGATGCTCTTCCCGGCGGGCATGAAGGTGAACCCGCTCGACGTCGTCTCGTTGTCGAAGCACCTGCTGTTCTTCGATGCGCGCGATCCCCGCCAGGTCGCTCGCGCGAAGGATCTGATCGAGACGTATCAGGGCCGCGTGAAAGCCATCCTCGTCGGCGGCAGCTATCCCATCCCCACGACCGACAAGATCGACGGCAAGTGCTGCCAGCCCTTCGGGCGCACCACCGTGCTCTGGGGCGCCGGCAAGGAGTACCCCGTCCGAGGCGAGGACTTCGCCTTCATGCTCTTCAGGAAGAGGAACTGCTGTGTCGGCTACTGACCGCCTCCTCGCCCGCAGCCTTGCGGCCCACTGCCTTCGCGCGATCTCCATCACCGCAATGGCGCAGACAGCGGCCTGGGCACAGCCCGCCCCTGCGGTGGTCACCGACGCCGACATCGCTCGCGCGGCCAAGAGTCAACCCGTCATCACCGACGCGGACATCGAGCAGGCCGCGAAAAGGCATCGCATGCCCAGCGATGCAGAGCTCTCGCGCGTACCGGTGCAGACCGCCCCAAGGATCGATGCCCTCCCGCAGCCCCTGACGCGCAAGCCGATCGATCTAGGCGCGGTCGCACGCGGCTACGAAGCCATGGGCAAACCGGGAGCCGCCACGTCGCTGGGCGCAGGTCCGGTCCTGCTCGTATTCGTGAGCTTCTCGATGCCCGAGGCCGCGCTCTCCCGGCTCGTCGACCAAGCCGCCCGCGCCGGCGCCACCTTGATCCTTCGAGGCCTTGTCGACGGTTCACTGCAGCGGACCGTGCTGCGCACGCAGCGGCTGATCGGCCAGCGCAAGGTGGGCTTCCAGATCGACCCACCGGCCTTTGACAGGTTCGCGGTGTCGGCTACGCCGACATTCGTGCTGCTTAGAGCCGGTGCGGCACCGTCCGCGGCGAGCACGTCTTCGCGAGCTCGTTCTGCCAGGCGTAGACAACACGAAGAACGCCTTCGAGCAAGGTCGCCGTCGCACGGATGCGGTAGTCCACCTCCTCATGGTTGGCGGCGATCTCCGGTTCACAGCAGAGGTCCGGCTGGGACCACCAACTCGCGCCGCTCATCGAAGCGAGCTCGACGTACTGCGCATAGGTCCACGGGAAGACTCCGGCCATGCCCGGCTGCGTCCCCCTCGCCTTCCACAGGCGCATTGCCGTGAACCCGGCGCTGTCGAGCGCGAAGTCGACCTCCTGCAGGTCGGTGGCCCGCGGAAAGCAGAAGGCGCCCGCCCTGGGGTTCCAGAAGGCGCTCGCGCTCACCATGGCCGCATAGCCATGGTTGAACGCGTGGAAGGCGAGTCGCCCGCTCCTGTGCGGTATCCCGACGCGCATCACGAACTCGCCGGCCCGCTCGAACGGTGCGTTCACCAGCCAGCGCGGAAGACCAGGCGCCTGCCGCAGCATGATCGAACCTCCTTGCTGCCCGAGGCTACGGGGCTCGCACGGCTGTTCAAGCGAGAGACGCCGACGAGGCTCCCCCGGTTCTTCGAAGGCGACGCGCAGCGCGCACTCGATCCGATGCCACCGCGCGATTCATCGATTCATCCGCGCCGGCTGCTTCAGAGCGTCGACCACGAAGGTGCCGAATCGACACCGATGAGCATGCGACACCAATGCCGCGGGACTACCAGACCCGCCGCTTCGGTGGCAGACTAGGGGCGCTTCCTGTTGGCGTTCGTGCCGACACAGCCTTCATCTCGAACCGTCATCGGTTCTGACGTGAAGATCCACGGTGCGCAGGCACTTTGGCGTTAGCGGTCGTGACCCGCACAAGGATCGGCCACTCGTTGGCCATGTCGCGCAAGCGATGAACCTCGCAAGAGACTGGGCGGTGCGATGAGCGCCGCTCGCATCCTCGAGCCGTAGATCGCTCTGCGGTTCGGATGTCGTGTCGCCCGCAGCGTCAGCTGCCCCAGGCCGTCACGACCACGTTCGAAGTTTCGCTCCACGCGTTGCGTTCCGAGTCATCGGAACGACCACGCGCTGAGCGACGGCGATCAGCCAACGAGCTCGAAGGGGCGCCCTGATGTCGCCGCAGGACTTCGTGCCCACGCCTCGTCATCCCGCGCGGACGACGGAGCGGCCGGAGTCGCAGTCCGCTTTCGGCGGACTGCTCATCCTTGGGAAGGCAACACCTTCCTGATCGTGCGAAAGACCCAAGCTTCGGCCTGGGTCTTCTCGCCACTTCTGGGCCCGCATCCGCGGCGCCTGCAACCCGGAATGGGGAACATCGTTTCTCCAATCCAGGGGGCGTGGTGTTCCCCTTTTGCTCACGCAAAGGAGAACGACCATGTCGACCAACACGTCTCAACCCGTGTGCCGCCTGCTTGGCGGTTCCGGCCGTGCCCCGCTCGTCGCGGTGCCGACCGTGAAGCTCCCCGCCCTGCTCGCGCCGATCTGCCGTCAATCGGTCGACGCGGTCGTCCAGTGTGCCGCGCAGCGCCTGGCTGCGTGATCGCGATGGACAAGGACGAGTGGAAGCAATTCCTTCGCTGGCTCGACGAGGCCAATGAGGAGGAGATGGCTCAGATGAAGCAACGGTTGCGCTCTGCGCAGGCCGCCGTCACCGAGCCGGGCGTTCGCTCCGATCTGCGTCGGATGCTGCGCCTGATCGACGAAGAGGTGCTGATTCGTCAGAACCTGGCGACACGCTCGCAAGGGCGTCGTTAGCCGCAGGGGTAAGCCGCCTCAGGAGGGATTCGAACGTGGGCCGGTTCAACGCCGCCGCCCACAGCAGTTCCCTCTCGAGCGCGGCCCGCCCGCCTTCGATCGTCTGAAGAGAAGTGCCGGAACGAGTCATCGTGAAGGCTTTCATGTGGGGTGCCGCGCAAGCGGTAGTCCATGCTACCCCAGCGGGGACCGGCTGTCCCCGCGAGAGGACGGTTCGTCTCCCTGCTCCACACAGGAGAGACGCCATGTCCGAAGCCCTCAGCAACGAGCAGCACCCGCCTCAGCCGCGGCAGTACACGCCGGCTCCGAACCGACGCTATGCCGAGGAGGACCGCGCCTGGTCACAGCTGTACGCAGCCATTGGCCGGACCTCCGCCGCCGAGGAAGTGGTCAAGCAGCTCGACGCCGATCCGCAATCCAAGCGCACCCACTTGGCGCTGTACATCCGGGCCAAGACGACCCTGCGCGAGCAGAAGGCCGCCGACGCTCGGAATCAACGCATCGGTGCCTTCGTGCGCCATGCCCTGGACCTCATGGTTCTGGGCCCGCTTCGCCTGCTGCGCGCCGCACTGACCTTCGGTGCCGGCGTCGCCGTCGAAGCCCTGCCCCCTGTTCGCAGGGAGCCCGCCAAGGCCCGCGCCTCGGCGCTGCGCAGCGACCCGGACTTCGCGCATGCGAAGGACCGGTTCACCGCGGGCGCCGACGGCACCGCCGCGGCGAGCGGGGCCGAGGAATCACGCGGCGCCAAGGCAGCGTGAACGTTCCTCGTCCAGAAGGAAGTGCAGGAAGCGCGTGTCCTCCGACACGCCCCAGAAATGGACCTTGCACTTCCCGATGTACTCGTCGAGGTCGTCGAGCGTCTTCACGTGCACCGGCGGCATGCCGGTGATCTTCGTGAAGCGCTCGACCTCGCGTCGGGTGAGCCGGATGCTGTTTCCGAGCCGAATCATCTCGATGTCCTGCGGATCTCCATGCTCGGCAGCAGTTGCTGTCCGAGCGTCAAGAGTGTCCCACGTCGAGGTTCAACGAATCTCCCACGAGGATCCAAGTCATGATGATGACGAACGAAGCACTGACGATGATCGAGCTCGACGCTGCGATCGCGCCGGCACCCATGCTGAGCCACTACATCGAGGTGGTTCGCAACGGCGTGCAGGACGCGCCCGCCGATGTCGCGGAGCACGGTCGTCATCTGCTGCTCAAGCTCGAGCACTTGCTGCGCCAGCAGCAGGCCGAGCACATCCACGCCGCGGCTGGCCAGGACTACCTGGCGCCGTGGCTCACGCTCCCAGAACCGGTGCGGGCGGCGGCCTGAAGCAGAAGCCGCGAAGCACGCAGGTGCTCGACACCTGCATTCCAAGAACCCGAGCGGGGCACGCCATTCCCCGGTCGGGTGGAGGCGTCCTTCTCGACAACAAGAAAGGACGTCTCGTATGGCACCTCGCTCTGAACGCGCTCGGCTCAAGGTCGAGCAGCGCCGCCGCCTCACGATCTTCTTCAACAAAGAGGCCCGCACCAGCGCGGCCGATGCGCTGAAGAAGGCATCGTGGATGCTGGCGGCCGCGAACGCCTACCTTGGCCTCACCAAGGGATCGCCGGTCTACATGGTCATCGTGGTGGTCGGCTGGCTGGTCGCTCAGACCCTGGCCGTCGTTCTCCTCAGCATCGAGGAGAAAGGAGGCTCGCAAGGGCCTGAGGAGCAGCAAGATGCAAGCACTTCTGGAATCCGTGGCAAGCACCCTCAGCACTGACCCCGACCTGGCAGGCCTCGCCCTCGCCTGGCTGGCGCTCGCCGTCTGGGGGACTGCCGTCGTGATCCTGGCCTACTGCAGCAGGTTGCGCGAGAGAGCCGCGATGGAGCACCCGCCGCGGCACCCGCTCTTCCCGAACTTCAGAGGTCGAAAGGAGCTTCGCTCCAAGTCTTGAACCCCGGCTCGCCGGGGTTTTCTTTCGTTCGGGCCAAATGGCCGCGCCGTCCTTGCCATCAGGCCCGAGGCCCGTCACGTTCGCTGAGGTCCCACAGCGTGCCTTGCCAGTTGGAGATTCGTCCCTCGGCCTTGCAGCGCGGGCATGACCAGTAAATGGCGTCGTCCTGGGCGATGGTGGGCTCCACCGGGACCTTCTTGCACTTGAAGCACGTGGGAGCGACCAACCCGGTGTCGTCGAAGTCGGTGGCGTAGGCAATGGCGCCCGCGTGGAACTCCGCCATGGCCTTGGCCGGGCCTCGCTGGGGCGCGATGGCACCCTTCTCGTCGAGCAAGTGTCTGGCGTCGGTGATGTACATCGTCGATCGGGTGAAGCGAACGTGCGCGTCGCGGTGGCCGGAACCGCAGGCGGGTGGATGGCCCATTTTCGCTCTGCCCGGTTGCAACCCGAGGCCTGCGCGCGCTCGAGGCGCCGCACGTCGTCCACAATGCCGCGCCATGCAGAGCTCCAAGAACATCACCTCTTCCCTCGCGCACCTCGAGGTTCGCCACAGCAGCGTGCATGGCCACGGCGTCTTCGCGGCGCGTGAACTGCCGCCCGGAACCCTCGTCGGCGAGTACGCCGGTCGACGCTACTCTGCGCGCGAAGCATGCGCCGTGACGTGGGACGACGGGCTGACTTATCTCTTCGGACTGTCGGACGGCACGCTGATCGATGGTGCCCAGGGCGGCAACGCGACGCGGCACTTGAATCACGCGTGCGAACCGAATTGCGAGGCCATCGAGGACTACGCTGCCGACGGCCAGCTCACGGTAAAGATCGAGACGATCAAGGCCGTCAGCGCGGGCGAGGAGCTGTTCCTGGACTACGCCCTGGACATCCACGCCGACGACGACCCTGCAGACTACCCGTGCCGCTGCGGATTGACGCGCTGCCGTGGAACCCTGGTGGCGCTTTCCGAGCCTTCGCCCGCTACGGCAGCATGAGCGGTTGCTTCGACGTGCTCGATGCAGTCCCTGAGCATTCTCGCCACCCGGCCGGCGTCCTGCCCTTCCATCATCTGCAGGGCGCCGCACACCCGCGCCAGGGCACCCGCCACCTCGTAGTCGAGGGCCTCTTGGTCCTCGGAATCCCGTCCCTCGTAGATGCCACTCGCCATCTTGCCGCGCATGCATTGGGCCGCCACGTCGAGAAAGAACCGACGGTTCGGTGAGCAGATGCGATACAGGAGTTGCGTCGACACGTACACGCACGCGTCGCCCGCGGGTCCGGTGATCACCACGGTCTCCGCTTCGATGCAGTCGTGATCGCCGTCGCGGCCGAAACCCAATTCGCCTCTGCGCCAGACCTGCGTGAACATCACCACCGAGCACTCCTCGATGCGCGGCCGGATCGTGATGTGGCCCCCTTCGGTGGTCAGCAGATCGTTGACCGTCGGCGAGTCGACGCCCGCGAGATCCTGCTCGATCGCCCGCATGACGGCCCAGGTCAGGCTTCGGACGGGATGTCTCATGTCCATGGTGACCTCCTTGCTGTGGAGTTCAGGATCGCGCCGCACCGCGGCCGATCAACCCTCCACGCCGGCCCAGGCCCCCTCCCGCACCGCATCGACCGTGCGCAGCATCGCCCGTCCGACATCGCCAGCCCACCAGATGAACGCTTCACGCGACCGAGGCGGACACGCGCGCCGGCCGGTGATGAGTGGCGTGTGCCTTGGGCCCGCACCGTCGCCCAGGTCGCAGATCAGGTCGAAGTGGCCGCTACTGTCGAGTTCCACGATCAGGGTGTCCGCGAGCGGCACGCCGAACCCGGCGATCAACCATCGATGAGCGGCGGGCAGGATCGTCCCCAAGGCGTTGGTCACGCTGGCCCCGTCGTTGCGACCCCAGGCCCCCATGTCGACGAGCAACAACCGCGCGAGGCCTGCTGCCTCCTTGATGGCCGCGACCGCCAGTACGCCGTCGCGGCCCTGCTCGGGCTTCGCGTCCGGGGAGCGGCTGTGCAGCCGCAAGAAGCGAACGACGGGCTTCAAGAGCCGCGCCCTCCTTCATCGGATCGCGCACGGTCGCCAGGATCCTGCGTCCGCGGCATCGCCCGCACGCGGAACTCGCTGGTATCTGTCCACGATGGGCCCAGGTCGTCATAGCTGTTCGCCGCGATGCGCCAGCGCGCGACGTTCCGCCATTCCTTGCCCAACTTGTTTCGGCACTCGGCGCCGACCTCCCCCAGCGGACGTGCGCGCAGGTCGTGGCCTCGGGGTAGTTCGGAGAGCAGCACAACGGCCGCTTCTGGCGGACTCTTGCCGGCGCTCGAGGCCTCGATGACAGCACCGCCGGCCGTCGCCGCGACCTGGTCGCCGCACGCTGTCTTTGCCGATTCCATGCACCTCCTCCGAGTCTCTGGTTGCTGCATCGTCTCGCGCCGCATCGCCCGGTCAAGTGCGCGATGCGGGCATGAGTCGCCGGTGCTGCAGCCACTCTTCGAAGCTCGCACACAGGCGGATCGCTGCTCGTGCGCGCGTCAGCGCGACGTAGAGGATGTTGACCTCCTCCTGCTCGACCTCGTCGACGTGAAGCTCCCGCCCGTCCTCGAAGAACCGCATGAAGTCGTCGGCGAGCCATACCTGCTCGAACTCGAGCCCCTTGGACTTGTGCGCGGTGCTGAAGAAGATGCCGTCGAACTGTCTCCAGTCCTCCTTGCGGACGTTGACGTGGCGCGTCTTGATTTCGTCGATCAGACCCGGCACGCGGTGACCGTAGTCCTGCACGACTCGCACCAGGTGCTTCAGCTCAGGATCCTCCGATTCCTCGGCAAGCTCGCACAGGTCGTCGAAGGACGCGAAGGAGCGCAGGTACGCGTCGCGCACCAGACCCCGGTCGCCGACCGACAGACAGTAGGCGTCGAGGATCTTCTCCAGCTTGTAGCCCTCGGCGCCCCCCACGAAGTGATAGCGGCGGTTCAGCGAGAGGAACGCCACGGCTTCCTCGAAGACGGCCGCGTTGGTGCGCGCGATCACCGCGAAGGCGTTTCGCGTATCGACCGACATGCGCGTCTCCTGTGGCTCGCCGGCGCCGACGAGCGGGCGATCGAACTCCTTCTTGAAGGCCGAGAGCAGCGCGTTGGCCAGGCTCGCGATGCCGCGGCCGAACCGGAAACTTCTCGTGAGCGGCAGCCGCTCCTGCGCGTCGAAGAGCACGAGCGCATTCGTCGCACCGCGAAACGAGTAGATCGCCTGGGCCGAGTCGCCCACCATCACGATCGGCGCGGCTTGCCCTCGCACGATGTCGAAGGTGCAGGGGTTCAGATCCTGCGCCTCATCGACGGCGATCACGTCCCAACCGCGCAGCGACGGGCGCTCCATCTGGAACAGCTTGAGGTAGCCGTCGTGCGGGAGCTTGATGTCCCGTTCGCGCGCGTCGGTCATACGCTGCCAGACCTCGCGCGCCACGCGCACGAGCGCCGACGGGTCCGCCAAACGCGCCGCGATGTCGGCAGGCACGTGGTCGACCGCGATCTGCGGCTCCAGCGATCCGCACCAGCGCTGGATCGCTTGCAGCGCGCCGGCCGCGACCAATGGGCCGCATCCGAAGGCCTTCGCCACCGTCGAAGGGTAGGTGTTGCCCACCCGCTCGGCCGCGCGCTCGCCGAACAGTTCCTTCGCCTTGCGCCACGCGATCGAATGCGTCGTGCGACACGTGACGTTGGGCGGCATCCTCGCCGCCGCCTCGAGCTGGATGGCCTTGTTGAACGCCAGGTAGAGCACCCTCGCGCCGCGGCGCGCGTCGGCGTAGGCGCACAGCGTGCTCGTCTTCGCCGCCCCGGCGCCCGCCTGCACGGCCAGGCGGCGGGCGCGGGACCGCACGATGCACGTCTGCTCCTCGGTCAGCTCCATGGCAACGCGCTCCAACGCGGCGAGCGTTTGGCGAACAGTCGCCGCGGACCGGCCGCAGCCGCGCTCCAGCGGATGAAGGACCAGACGCACACGGCCACGTTGGTGACGTACATGCCGATGCTCCACCAGAGCCCGGCGACCGCACACAGCACGACCAGAACCGCGTTCGCGGCGATCCAGGTGATGAATCCTCGACGCTGCTTGAGCGCCACCGGGACCTGCCCCGTGACCGTAAGCAGCCAGCCGGCGATCTGCAGACCATCAGCAAGCGTCATGTCTCTCCTTTCGGTCATTTCGATGACGATGAGGCATTCTCGAAGTCGCCTCGGCCACATCAACCCGCCCGCCGCGCGCAAGCCCACCTCAATGCAGGCGCTCATCGGTTCCGATGAGACCGCCCCGTGCCAGCGCCGACTGAAGCGAGCTGAGGACAGCGACATGCGCACCGAGCAGGACGGAGCGGTGTCCTCTTTCACCCGCTCGTCCAGCAGCTCCGGGAAGAGCTCGGTGACGCACGGTAGCCTCGGCTCGCCATCGCGACGCGCACACCCCTCGGGCTCGCCGAGCACGACCTGAGCGGTCGAGTCCGTGTTGCCCAGGTCGAGCCAGTAGCTCGTGGCGCAGCGTGGCTCGGCGAGAACGTGGTGGAGGGCGCGGCGCGCTGCCCTGCTGTCCACGCAGGACACGAGGATGTCCGGTCCGGCGTCGTTCTGCGGGCGCTGCTCGTAGCGCCACGGACGCGCGGCCCAGTCCAGGCCGTAGAAGAGGTTCAAGCGGTTGATCGTCAGCAGCGCCTTGTTCTGTCCGACATCGGATGGGCTGTACATCTGCCGTCCGACGTTGGCGGGGCTCACGTCGTCAGCGTCGAACGCGGTCACGTGCAGGCCGCCCGGATGGCCCAGAGCGCGCATCGCGATGTCCAGCCGTGCCAGACACGCGGCCATCTGCGCGCCGTTTCCGCCGACGCCGACCAGGTGCACGCGCACTCGCCGCGTGAGCAGGTCTGGTTGGATCAGGTGTTCCATCGACTGCCGATCTCCTCGAAACCGATCGAAGCCAGTGTCGGACACCGTCTCTCGAGATCAAGGCCATCCGGCTCTGGCTCATCGACCTGCCACGGATGGGCAAGTGGCCTGAAGCACCCGTTCACGGCGAGGCGAAACGCGGCGGTCGGCCGGCGCCGATGCAGGCTCCCGAAAACCCCGCAAACCTTGACCCCCTGATCGTCGGCGTCGTCGGTGCTCGACCAGAACGCAGGCAGCTTCCCATGCGTGTGCAGGTCGACGGCCAGCGACTCGCCGCGCTCCAGCTCAGGCATGCGGTAGCGCACGCCGGCCGGGCCGGAATCGATCGCGGCGTGCACCTGTAAGCGCAGCGAGTTCGACGCACTGCTGTGGATCAGGGCCCCTGCGATCTCGTTGGGCAGCCGTTCGAGCGAAGGCGATCCATCGCCGCTTGTTCGAGCTGCGCGAACCCGGACTGGCCCGAGCGCAGCGCCGAGGCGATGCCAAGCAGCTCTTGCGACAGCCGGACCGCCTCTCGACGTTCTTCGGCGTTGAGGTACCCGTTGCGCGACGACAGCGCCAGGCCGTCGTCGGCGCGCGTCGTCTCGCCACCGACGATGTCGATGGGCAGCGCGAGCTGACGCACCATGTTGCGAATCACCATCAACTGCTGGTAGTCCTTCTTGCCGAACACCGCCACGCGCGGCTGCACGATACTGAACAGCTTGAGCACCACGGTGCACACGCCGGTGAAGAACCCGGGCCGGAACTGGCCTTCGAGGCAGTCGGCCAGCTCGGGTGGTGGCTGCACCTTGTAGCCCTGAGGCTGCGGGTAGAGCTCGGCTTCGCTCGGCGCGAAGACCAAGTCGCAGCCCGCTCCCCGCAGCAGTTCGCAGTCTCGCTCCAGCGTGCGTGGATAGGTCTCGAAGTCCTCGTGCGGCGCGAACTGCAGGCGGTTGACGAAGATGCTCGCCACCACGGGGCCGCCCTGCTCGCGCGCCAGGGCAACCAGCGACAGGTGCCCCTCGTGCAGGTTGCCCATCGTCGGCACGAAGGCCGTGCGCCGCGCGCCTGACAGGGCCTGACGCAACTCGGCGATGGTGTGGATGACGTCCAAGTGAACCTCGTCAGTGGCTGTGGACCGTGTCGTCCGGAAAGCTGCCGTCCTTGACGCACGCGACGTAGCGGCGCACGGCGTCCTCGATGCGCCCGCCGTCGGCCATGAAGTCATGCACGAAGCGCGGTCGCGGCTGCGGTGTCAGGCCCAGCATGTCGTGCAGCACCAGCACCTGCCCAGCGCAGCCGGCGCCCGCGCCGATGCCGATCAGCGGCACCGGCAGCTCGCTTTGCAGGGCGCGCGCCAGCGCGGCGGGCACGAGCTCAAGCACGATCGTCGCCGCGCCCGCCTCGGCCAGTTCGCGGGCATGCCGGCGCAGTGTGGCCGCCCCTTCCTCGTCGCGCCCCTGCACGCGCCAGCCGCCCAGGGCGTGCACCGATTGCGGTGTCAGGCCGAGGTGCCCGCACACCGGAACGCCGCGTTCGACCAGGAATCGCACCACCTTGGCCACCCAGCCGCCGCCTTCGACCTTGACCATGTGCGCGCCGGCACGCATCAGGGCGGCCGCGCTGTGCATGGCCTGGTCGTGGCTTGCGTGATAGCTGGCGAACGGCAGGTCGGCGACGATCCAGGCGCTGCGGTTGCCGCGCGCCACGCAGGCCGTGTGGTAGGCCATTTCCTCGACGCTGACCGGCAGAGTGCTGTCGTGGCCCTGCAGCACCATGCCGAGCGAATCGCCGATGAGCAGCATGTCCACGCCGGCGCCGTCCAGCACCCGCGCGAAGCAGGCGTCGTAGCAAGTGAGCATCGCGAGCTTCTCGCCGGCAGCGTGCATGGCCCGCAAGCGGTGCAGCGTCACGGGCTTGCGCTCGCTCATCGCTTGTTGCCTTGCACGGCCACGCTGCTGCGCAACTCCGTCTGCCGGTTGCGCGCATCGACGAACACCAGGCGCGGCGCGACGGGCGGCTCGCGGTCGTCGACCAAGCCGAAGGCCGCGATGATGACGAGGTCGCCCAGCGCGGCGCGGCGCGCCGCCGAGCCGTTCAGCGAGACGATGCCGCTGCCGCGCTCGCCGCGGATGGCGTAGGTGACGAAGCGCTCGCCGTTGGCGATGTTCCAGATGTGCACCTGCTCGTTCTCGCGCAGATCGGCGGCGTCGAGCAGGTCCTCGTCGATCGCGCACGATCCCTCGTAGTGCAGCTCGCACGCGGTGACGGTAGCGCGGTGGATCTTGGACTTGAGCATGTGGCGAAACATATGGTTCCTCAGCAGGTGCGCATGCCCAGCGTGCCGAGCAGGCGCTGGTCGGCCTCCCAGTCGGGGTTGCCGGTGGTCAGCAGCTTGTCGCCGTAGAAGATCGAGTTGGCGCCCGCCAGGAAGCACAGCACTTGCACGGCATCGCTCATCTCGCGGCGCCCGGCCGACAGCCGCACCCGGGCGCGCGGCATGGTGATGCGGGCCACTGCAATCGTGCGCACGAACTCGAGCGGGTCGAGCGCTTCGGCATCGGCCAGCGGCGTGCCCTCCACCCGCACCAGCTGGTTGATCGGCACCGACTCGGGGTAGGGGTCGAGGTTGGCCACCTGCGCCACCAGCCCGGCGCGTTCGCGCCGAGACTCGCCCATGCCCACGATACCGCCGCAGCACACGCCGATGCCGGCGTCACGCACGCGCTCGAGCGTGCGCAGGCGGTCGTCGTAGGTGCGGGTGGAGATGATGCGGCCGTAGGCCTCGGGCGCGGTGTCGAGGTTGTGGTTGTAGTAGTCCAGCCCGGCACGTTTGAGTGCCTGGGCCTGACCGTCACTGAGCATGCCCAAGGTGCAGCAGGCTTCCAGGCCCTCGGCCTTGACGGCGCGCACCAGCTCGGCCACCTTCTCGATGTCGCGATCCTTCGGCTCGCGCCAGGCCGCGCCCATGCAGAAGCGCGACGCACCTTGTTCGCGCGCCGCCCGCGCTGCTGCGGCGACCTCGCCGACGTCGAGCAGCTTGCCGGCCGCCACGCCCGTGTCGAAATGGACCGACTGCGGGCAGTAGCCGCAGTCCTCCGGGCAGCCGCCGGTCTTGATCGACAGCAGCGTGGACAGCTGCACCTCGTTGGCGTCGAAATGCTCACGATGCACCTGCTGGGCGCGGTGGATCAGGTCAGCGAAGGGAAGTGCGAAGAGGGCCTCGACACTGTCCAAGCTCCAGCGCGCGACCGCGCTGCCCCGCCCCTGTGCCGCGGGCTCGGGTGCGGCCCGGCGCGTTGTCGGCCCCTGCACGCGCTGCTCGATGGACTGCTGCGATTCGTTCATGTTCACTTTACCCCGCGTTGGGCCGCACATGCGCGCTGGCCTCGTCCTCGACGCGCTGCCAGATCTCCACCGCCATCGGGTTGTTGCTCTCCTCGAGGATGTGGCCCACCAGGCCGATGGCGCGCGCGAACACGCCCACGCCGCGCACAATCTTCCACGGCAGGCCCAGCTCGCAGCAGATCGCGCCGATCGCACCCGTGGCGTTGACCGGCAGCATCTTGCCGCTCGCGCGTTCGGCCTCTGCGCAGATCAGGCGCTCGAGGCGGATGTAGTCGCCCGAGAAGCCGTTCTCCTCCGCGATCTTGAACAGGCGCGGCGCGCGCGGATCGATGGGCTTGTGCAGCGGGTGGCCGAGGCCGGGCACGATCTGCCCGCGTTGGCGGTAGCCCGCCACCAACTCGCGTGCGATCTTCTCCAGATCGGCGCCCTTCGTTCCGGGTGGCAAGGCTTCGTAGAGCATCTTCGCCGTACCCTCGGTCGAACCGACGAACACCGAGCCCAGGCCGCACAACCCCGCGGCCACGGCCGCTTGCAGCGACTCGGGAGCACCGGCGTAGGTGATGCGGGCGGCCAGCGCGCTGGGCGTGATGCCGTGCTCCACCAGCGTCACCGCGACGGCGTTGAACACCGCCGACTCCTGCGGCGTCGGCATGCGGCCGACGATCAGCAGCCAGGCCATGTCGCCGAGGCTGATCTTGCCGAGCAGGTCGTCGGGCAGGCTGCGCCCGCGGACCTCGATACGGTCGGGGGTGCTCCAGGCGATGTCGGAGCGGATCGGCTTGGTCTTGCGGGGCATCGGGCAGTCCTTCGCTTCGAGAAGTGGATTGGGGTTCAGGTTGAGAGCCCGGCGCTGCGCAGCAACGCCCGGGCTCGTTCGACGACCGGCAGGTCGATCATTTCGCCGTCCACCGTCACGGCGGCGCCGCCGGACGCCACGAACCCGGCGCACACGCGCTGCGCCCAGGCAACGCGTTCGGGGTCAGCCGCAAACGCTGCTTGCACAGCAGCGATCTGCTTGGGATGGATGCACAGCTTCGCACCGAAGCCGAGCCGGCGCGAGCGCTGCGCGTCGGCGCGCAACCGCACGGCGTCGTCGATGGCGAGGCTCACGCCATCGACAGGTGCAGCGAGGCCACCCAGCCGCGACGCCAGCACCAGCTGCGCGCGGTAGGGCTGCAACTCGCCCTCCCCGCCGTCGGGCGCGCAGTCGATGCCGAGGTCCACCGCCAGGTCGATGCTGCCGAACGCCAGCCGAACCACGCCGGGCACGCGCGCGATGGCGCGGACCTCCTCAACGCCGCGGGCCGACTCGATGATCGGCAGCACATCCTTGAACGCAGTCTCGAAGGCGTGGCAGACGGCATCGATGCCGTCTGCCTTGGGCAGCATCACGGCGGCGACGCCCGGATGCCGGCACAGCTCCAGGTCGTCGTCGAACCACGGGGTGCCCGCCGCATTGACGCGCACGATCAGCGGCGCGGCTTCGTCCAGCGCATCGGACAGTGCGTCGCGGGCGCGGCCCTTGGCGGCGGGCGCGACGGCGTCCTCGAGGTCCACGATCACCGCATCGGCGCCCGCGGCGCGAGCCTTGGCATAACGCTCGGGCCGGTCGGCCGGAACGAACAGATAGGTGCGCGGTTGCCGCGCAGGCGTCGTGGAATCGCTCATCTTGTTGGCGTTCCGGCGATCTACACGCCCAGCAGACGGCCGATCCTCGGCGCGCGTTCGAGCGCCCACACGCCTTCGATCAGCGCGGCCATCTCGGCCGGGCTGGCCGCAGCGCCATAGGCGGCGAGCCGGCGCGCCTTGTCCTCCAGCTCCGGCCGGGTCAGCGTGTTGCCGGGGTCACCCTTGGGCTCGTCGACACGCGCATCCAGCGCGCGCCCGTCGCGGGTGCGCACCTGCACCTTGCCGATCCAGCGTTGCGGGTAGGCGGAGTCGACCTCGGCGTCGAGCTGCATCGCGACACGGCTGCGCAAGGCCGCGACGCGCGGCGCGAGGAAGTGGCGGTCGAACTCATCGAGGCCCGCGTAGCCGAACTCGGCCACCAGGCCGAGCACGGTGCCCATCGAGAACTTCGCCTGGTGCACGGTCGCGGGCACCACCACGCGGCCGAGGACGTCGATCGCGCCCTGGTGGACGAGGGCCTTCACCTCCGCGATGTCGTCGGCGGCGAGTCGCTGCTCGCGCATCAGCGCCAGCAGCGCGTCGGCGCTCGGGTGCGTGTGGCGGCACGAGGCGTGGTACTTGAACGAGGTCTCGGCGGTGGCCCAGCGCCAGCCCAGGCCGTCGGTCAATCGGCCGGGATCTGCATCGCTGGACATGCCCGCGGCCAGGCCTTGCTCGCCTTCCAGGATGCGCCGCGCGCCGGTGAAGCCCTCGCGGGCGAGCCAGGCCGAGGCCAGGCCAGCCGAAGCCGCGTGCGCGCAATGCAGTTGCTTGGAGTCGGCCGCGTCGCGCAGGAACTCCCACAGGCCCGCCGCCTGAGTTCCCGCGCTGCCGAAGGCGTGCAGCATCGCTGCGGCGTCGAGCCCGAGCAGCCGCCCGGTCGCCGCGGCAGCGGCCAGCGTGCCGGCCGTCGCGGTGGTGTGGAAGATGCGGTAGTGCGAGCGGCCCAGGAACTCGCCCACGCGGATACCGACCTCGTAGCCCGCGACCACGGCAGCGAGGAACTCGCGCCCGCTGGCCCCCGTGGCCTGGGCCGTGGCCAGTGCGGCCGGGAAGACGACCGCGGCCGGATGGAAGACCGAGCCGTTGTGCACGTCGTCCTGCTCGACGACATGCGAGGCCGCGGCGTTGACCATCGCGGCGAAGTGCGGCGAGGTCGTGCGGCGCGAGATCAGCACCTCGGCGCCGCCATCTTCCACGCGGACCGACGGCCCCATCGCCTGCGCATAGCGCTCGATCGCCTGCACGGCGCGGGCGCTCTTGCCCGCCAGCGTCGAGCCCAGCCAGTCGAGGAACAGGTCCTCGGTGCGGCGCAGCACGGGCGCCGGGATGTCCTGCAAGCGCAGCTGCGCGGCAAACGCGGCCAGCACGGCCGAGGGATGGTCGTTCACGCTCGTTCTCCGCTGGTGTGCATGCGCCTTCAGACCGCGTGCTCGGCGCGCAGCCGCGCGATCGCGTCGGCCGTGTGCCCGAGTTCGGTGAGGATGGCATCGGTGTGCTCGCCCAAGGCCGGCACCGGGCCCATCGGCGGCGGATCCTCACCGGCCAGGTGGTGCGGCGGATACAGGGCGGGCACCGGGCCGCCGGGCGTGCCGATTTCGGTCCAGCGTGCGCGGGCCTGCAGCTGTGCGTGCTGCCACAGATCGGCCATCTCGTTCAAGCGGCCGTAGGCGATCTGGGCTTCGTCCAGGCGCTCGACCAGCTGCTCGCCAGTCAGCCCGGCGCAGACCGATTCGATGATCCCGCGCAGCACCTCGCGCTCGGCGAGGCGCTTCGCGTTGCCCTTGTACTGCGCGGCGAGCTCCGGCCGGCGCAGCACCCTGTCGCAGAACACAGCCCATTCACGATCGTGCTGCACCCCCAGGACGACCTTGCGGCCGTCGCCGCACGTGACCGGGCCGTACGGATAAATCGCCGCGTGGGAAGCGCCGGCACGCGCGGGCGGCGGCTGGCCGTCCAGCGTGTAGTACAGCGGAAACCCCATCCACTCCGACATCGCCTCGAGCATCGAGATCTCGAGCCGCTTGCCGTGCCCGGTGCGCCCGCGCTCGAGCAGCGCGGCCAGCACGCTGCTGTAGGCGTACATGCCGGCGGCGATGTCCGCGATCGACAGGCCCGACTTCGAGGGCTGTTCTGGCGTGCCTGTCACCGACACGAAGCCCGACTCGCTCTGGATCAGCAGGTCATAGGCCTTTTTGTCGGTGAACGGCCCGCCATCGCCGTAGCCCGAGATGTCGCAGACCACCAGCTTCGGGTTGCGCGGCGAAAGGCTCGCGTGGTCCAGGCCCATGCGCGCCGCCGCACCCGGCGCCAGGTTCTGCACCAGCACGTCGGCGCGCTCCACCAGCTCCTGCAGCACCGCCCGCGCACCGGCATGCTTGAGGTCGAGCGTGAGGCTCTCCTTGCCGCGGTTGCACCATACGAAGTGCGAGGCCGAGCCGCGCGTGCGCGTGTCGTAGGCGCGCGCGAAGTCGCCCTCGCCGGGGCGCTCTACCTTGATCACGCGCGCGCCCAGGTCGGCGAGCTGGCGGGTGCAGAACGGGGCGGCGATAGCGTGCTCGAGCGTGACGACGAGCATGCCTTGGAGCGGACGCATGGCGGGCGCTTTCTGGATGTACCTAGAACGAACGCGGCAGGCCGAGCACGTGCTCGGCGACGAACGACAGGATCAGGTTGGTCGAGATCGGCG
>CAZXLI010000084.1:0-22447 GCA_964641795.1 uncultured Bordetella sp.
CGCGATCTTCAACGTGCTGTTCGGCGCCGACCTGTCGAAGTTCGTGCGCGAGGGCAACACCCGCGGCCTGTTCCAGGGCCGCGAGGTGGTGAGCATGCTGACCGGCGAGCCCGAGTACCTCGATCCGCTGAAGGACGAGACGCCCAACGGCTGGGTCGTCACCGGCTACCCGTGGTACGGCATCCAGACGCCCGAGCACAAGGCCTTCTTCCTGGCCTACCACCGCAAGTACAACGACTACCCGCGCCTGGGCTCGGTGGTGGGCTACACCACCATCAAGTCCATCGCTGCCGGCGTCGCCAAGGCCAAGAGCAGCGAGACGGAGAAGCTGGTCGCCGCGTTCAGCGGCCTGGTGGTCGACACGCCGTTCGGCAAGGCCACCTTCCGCGCGCAGGATCACCAGTCGACCATGGGCGCCTTCGTCGGCAAGACCAAGAACGAAGGCGGCAAGGGCACGATGGTTGACTACCGCTACCTCGACGGCACCAAGTTCCAGCCGACCGACGAGGAAGTGAAGAAGCTGCGTCCCGCGAATTGACAGCCCCGGCCGCCTGGCGGCCGCCCCCGAGGGGCTGATTCAACCCGACCGGGGAACCCGGATCGGGTTGAACGGCTCCGGTTGAGATCCCGCTCCCCTGGCCGCTGCGCGGCCTGTCCCCCCGGGGACCTGACTTTGCCCATACACCAGGAGGTTCATCGTGTCGCAACCGCCCGTCTTGATTCAACGTCGTGCACTGCTCGCGGCCTTGTCCGCGGCTGCCGTCCCCGTCTTTGCGGCCGGCAAGCTCAAGCCCGGTGCGAATGCCGCGCTGATCGTCGTCGACGTGCAGAACTGCTTCGTCACCGGCGGCACGCTGCCGGTGGCCAAGGGCGAGGAGGTGGTGCCGGTGATCAACAAGCTGTCGGCGGCGTTCGAGAACATCGTCGTCACGCAGGACTGGCACACCGCGGGCCATGCCTCGTTCGCCAGCACCTACCCGGGCAAGAAGCCGTTCGAGAGCACCAAGCTCAGCTACGGCAACCAGGTGCTGTGGCCCGACCACTGCGTGCAGGGCAGCGACGACGCAGCCTTGCACAAGGACCTGAAGCTGCCGACCGCGCAGGTGATCATCCGCAAGGGCTTCCACAAGAACGTCGACAGCTACTCGGCCTTCGAGGAAGCCGACCGCAAGACCAGCACCGGCCTAGCCGGCTACCTGAAGGCGCGTGGCATCAAGACGGTGTACGTCACCGGCCTGGCCACCGACTTCTGCGTCGCCTGGACCGCAATGGATGCACGCAAGCTCGGCTTCGAGGTCTACGTGGTCGAGGATGCCTGCCGCGGCATCGACTTGAACGGCTCGCTGGCCGCGGCCTGGAAGGCGATGGGCGAGAAGGGCGTCAAGCGCATCCAGTCGGCCGACATCGAGACGGCCTGAGCACGCCTCAACGCGCCGGCGGATCCTCGGCGTAGCCGCCGGGGTAGAGGCTGAAGTCGTGCTCGGGCACGGCGTAGCTCACGTAGCCGCCGTTGCCCAGCACCTCGTGCGGGTGCAGTCGCAGCGCCGCGAAGAAGTGGGCCAGGCTCGGGTAGCGCGCCTGCTCCTCGGGCACGTCGTCGTTCGACAGCATCACGCTGCCGGCCAGGGGCCCCTCCAGCGGTGTCACCCAGCGGCTGGCATCGCCATTGAGCATCGCAAAGGGCACCAGCGAGTGCGCCCAGTCCGGCAGTTCGTCGTCGTCGCGGCCCATCGTCAGCCACACCATCATCTGCTCGCGCTCGGCGTCCCACAGCGCATCCGGGATCAGCAGCAGGCCGGCCTCGCCCGGCGCATGAACCAGCGGCACGAAGAGTTCCGCGCCGTTGGCAAAGCGGTACAGCTCGGCCAGCGCCTGTGCGGCCGGGCTGCTGCCCAGGCGTGCCGCAGGTCCGGGCCGCGTGCGCTGCCAGCGGTGCTGCACCGGCACCTCCACCCAGTCGGACGGCGCCTTCTCGTGGTTGATGTCCCATTCGGAGGGGCGTGCCAGCACCCGTGGCCGCCGGGCGGCCGCCAGCTCGGCCAGGAGCGCGCCCAGGCCCAGACGCCGGGCCAGCTCGTCGCGGTGCTGCGCCTGCGATTGCGCCTGGCGGTGCGCCGCGCCGTGCGAGAACGCCAGCCGGTCGGCGGCGCTTGCAACACGGTCGAGCAGGGCGCCTTCCACGGCGCCCCAGGCCAGGCTCAGTTCCATTTCCGCAGCCGAGCCGGGGCTGGCCAGGGCCGTTTGCGCGAACGCCGCGAAGGCGGCCTGCACGGCGGGGCCGTGCCGGCGGGCTTCGTCCGCACCGACGCTGCCGAGGCTCTGCGCCAGTGCGCCGGTGGGCTGAGGCCGGCCGCCCATCAACGAGCGCATCAAGGCGACGACGGCGGTCTCGCCCTCCGCCGCCATCATCGCGATCAAGGCCTGCGCTGTCGCGTCATGCCGCTGCAGGCCCTCGGCAAAGCTGTTGTCCGACACGGCCGCGTCGAGCGCGAAATAACCTTGCAACAGCGCGTGCAGCGGCGCTGCGGCACCAGAGGCTGCAGGATCGGCAGCCAGGCCCTCGCGCAGCGCATGGAGCAACTCGGCATCGGACAAGGTGCCGCGCCGCGACAGCAGTTCCTGAAGATCATTCATTCAACCCTCCTCCTGCGGTGAGCGCTCATCCGCGCAGCCAGGCCAGCAGCGCCAGCGCAGCGGGCAGGCCGAGCATGCCGATCAGCGTCGACACGGTGACCAGCCCGGCCACATAGCCGCCGTGGCCGCCCATGCGGGTGGCCAGCACATAGGCGCTGCTGGCAGTGGGCAATGCGGCGAAGGCCACCAGCACGGCCTGCTGGCCCGGCGCCAGCGGCAGCCACAGCGCCAGCGCGAGTGCCAGCGCCGGCAGCACCAGGTGGCGGATCGTCAGCAGCGCGGCGGCCAGCCCCGGCCCTTCGCGCAGCGCGCCGAAGCGCAGCCCGGCGCCCACCGCCATCAGGCCCAGCGGCAGCGCGGCCGCGCCCATGCGCGACAGCGTGATCGAGGCCAGTTCCGGCAGCCTCAGCCCGGCCAGGTTGGCGGCGAGGCCGGCCACGGTGGCCACGATCAGCGGGTTGCGAACCAGCTCGCGCAGGTAGCCGTGGCCGCCGTGGCGCGCCAGCGGCCACACCGCGGCCACGTTGCACAGCGGCACGCACAGCGACACCAGCAGCGCCTGCCACGCCAGGCCCTGTGCGCCGGCCAGCCGTTCCGAGAGCGCCAGGCCGACGTAGGAGTTGAAGCGGAACGCGATCTGCGCGCCCGAGGCGTGCAGCCGGTCGTCGACCCCCGGCAGCGGCCGCAGGGCGTAGGCCAGCAGCACGCCGGCGCCGACCACCGCCACGCCGGCACCGCCGAACTGAAGCGCCGTGCCCGGGTTCAGCGGATTTCGCACGATGGCGTTGAACAGCAGCGCGGGGAACAGCAGGTAGTAGACGAGCCGCTCGGTCGCGTCCCACACCGGTCGATCCAGCGGCGTGTGGCGGCAGATCAGGTAGCCGCAGGCGATGAGCGCGAAGTCCGGCAGCAGCAGCAGCAGGTCGGGCATGGGGTCCGAGTGTGCCAGCGGGCCCGTCGTCCCTACGGCAGAACCCGGTTCGTGTTCCTACGTAGCGCGGCAGGACCAGAATGCGGCTTCAATGGCGTCTGCAATCTCTTCCAGGAGTCTTTCCGGCATGAAACCTTTGTTGATGTTGAGCAAGTTCGCCGGCCTGCTGCTGGCCGTTGCGCCGCTGGCCGTCATGGCCCAGGGCTACCCCACCAAGCCGGTGAAGCTGGTGGTGCCGTTCGCGGCGGGCGGTACCACCGACATCGTCGCGCGCGTGGTGGCCGAGAAGATGCAGGCCTCGCTCGGCCAGGTGATGGTGGTCGAGAACAAGGCCGGCGGCGGCGGCGTGGTGGGCGCGAACGACACCGCCAAGGCCAACCCGGACGGCTACTCGCTGGGCATGGCCACGGTGTCCACCGTGGCGGCCAATCCGGCAATCAACCCGAAGGTCCCGTACGACCCGCTGACCGACTTCACGCCGATCATCAACGTGGCGGCCACGCCGAACGTGATCGCGGTGCATCCGTCGTTCCCGGCCAAGGACTATGCCGGCTTCATCGCCGAGCTGAAGAAGCATCCGGGCAAGTACAGCTATGCCAGCTCGGGCACCGGTGGCATCGGCCACCTGCAGATGGAGCTGTTCAAGAGCCTGTCGAACACCTTCGTCACGCACATCCCGTACCGCGGCGCCGGCCCGGCGCTCAACGACACCGTGGCCGGCCAGGTGCCGATCATCTTCGACAACCTGCCCTCGGCGCTGCCCTTCATCAAGGACGGCCGACTGGTGCCGATCGTCGTGGCCGCGCCTGCACGCCTGGCGGTGCTGCCGAACGTGCCGACCTTTGCCGAGGTCGGCCTGGCGCCGGTGAATCGCATGGCCTTCTACGGCATCTACGGCCCCAAGGGCCTGCCGAAGGAGGTGGTCGACAAGGTGCACGGCGCGGTCAAGAAGACGCTGGAGAACCCCGACGTGAAGAAGCGCATCGAGGAGACCGGCTCGATCATCGTCGGCAACACGCCGACCGAGTTCGCGCAGCAGATCAAGGACGAGCTGGTGGTCTACAAGAAGG
Source organism: uncultured Bordetella sp. (assembly GCA_964641795.1). Lineage (GTDB taxonomy): Bacteria > Pseudomonadota > Gammaproteobacteria > Burkholderiales > Burkholderiaceae_C > Pseudaquabacterium. The sequence goes on from CAZXLI010000084.1 coordinate 4,636, forward strand.
TGGTCTTCCTGCAGAAGCTCAAGCTCGAGTGAGTGGGGCACCCGGCCCCGCGCGTACGCGGGGCCACCTGCCGGGCGGGTGCTCCGTCCGCTTGGGGCGGCCCGGCGCTGCCTGAGCCCGCCCTCGACCGTCACTGCGTGATGCCGGTGAGCCAGGCCTTGCGGATGGCGGCGCCGCACAGCGCCGAGTCTGCACCGCCGCCGAAGAACGACACGCGGGCAATGATGCCGTACCAGCTCTTGCCCGCGTCGATCCACGGGTAGAAGCCGAAGGCGCCCGCGCTGCTGAACGTGCCGTCGCCGGTGGCGGGGTCGTCCTCGACCCAATGGCCGATCGAGTAGTGCCAGCTCAGGTTCGGCGGCGTGGGGGTGGATACCGCACTCGGGCAGGTGGCCGGATTCGTGCACACCGGGTAGCTGCCGAGCAGCGCGCCGAGCTTCAGCTGGTTGGTCAGCAGCTTGCGCAGGAAGATCGCGTAGTCGGTGGCGCTGGTGCGCACGCCGCCGGCCAGCTGCGGCTGCACGTAGGTGATGCCGATCTCGGGCCCCAGCACACGCCGCATCTCGGCGGCCAGCGTGGCGTTGTTCAGCGCCCCCAGGTTCATGCCGGGCGAGGGCAGGCTGGCGTGCTTCTCCATGTGGCCGCCGCTGTAGAAGAAGCGGCCGATGTTCTCGGGCGACTGCACGCCGTTGTTGCCGCGCGCGACGCAGGAGGCCACGGTGTCGCTGTTGTCGCAGCCCAGCGGGCCGAAGTTGGTGTAGCCGCTGCGGAAGTTGAGGAACTGGATGTCCTCGGGCGTCAGTGCGCCGCCGCGCTGCTCGGCGACATAGGCGCCGTACAGCCATTTCGAGGCCGAGGCGATGTCGATCACGCTGCCGGCGTCGTAGCGCGTGCTGCTGCCCGGCGCGAGGATCGATCCGCTGGCCTGCCGCTGCAGCCGGTCGCCGATCTCCCAGTAGAAGGGCTGGATCGCCGCACAGGCATTGCTGCCGCTGGCCGCCGTGGCGGCGGCCGCGGCGGCGCGTGTGGGCAGGTCCAGCGTCGGCGGCTGCAGGCTCAGGATGGTCAGGCGGCCGTCGGCGTCGAGCCGGGCCTGGAGGTTGCGATAGATCTGGCCGTTGACGTCGATCGTCGGCACCGTCAGCACCTGGGTCGTGGTGTCGAAGCGGGCCTGCGCCTGCGCGGCCAGCGGCAGCTGCGCGAGTGCGGCCGCGGCGGCCAGCGGCCATAGCGGCACGGTGTTGGGCATGCGCTGCATCGGGTCTCTCCCTGTCGGATCTGCGGTTCGGGTCATAGGCTGCCAGACGAGCGTCAATCGCTCGCGGGCGTTTCGTAAAGATTGTTGTGCAGTTGCGTGTCGGTAGACTCGCTCGAATGGCCTGCCCCCAGCTCACTTCGTTCGCGCCCCCCGTGGGGGAGCTCGTTTCCTTCGGGCGGCCGGGCGGAAACGCATGAATGCCGACAGCCTCGCGACGCCCGCTGCCTTCGATGGCAGCGAGGCCTTGATCGAGCGCTTCGTCGATGCGCTGTGGATCGAGGACGGCCTGGCGCGGCTGACGTTGGAAGCCTACCGCCGGGACCTGCGGCTTTACGCCGCCTGGCTGGCCGCCTCGACTGGCCGCGACCTGGCGGCCAGCACCGAACCCGACCTGCTGGGCTACATGGCCGCGCGCCATGCGCAAACGCGCGCCACCACGGCGAACCGGCGGCTCACCGTGTTCAAGCGCTTCTTCCGGTGGGCGGTGCGCGAGCACGTGGTGCGGGCCGACCCGACGCTGCGGCTCGACGGCGCGCGCCAGCCGATGCGCGTGCCCAAGACCCTGAGCGAGGCGCAGGTCGAGGCCCTGCTGGCGGCGCCCGACGTGCGCGAGCCGCTGGGCTTGCGCGACCGCGCGATGCTCGAGCTGATGTACGCGGCCGGCCTGCGCGTGAGCGAACTGGTCGCGCTGAATTCGGTGCGCGTCGGGCTGCGCGAGGGCGTGCTCAGCGTCGTCGGCAAGGGCAGCAAGGAGCGCCTGCTGCCCTTCGGCGCCGAGGCCCAGGCCTGGATCGAGCGCTACCTGGTCGAGGCGCGGCCGGCCATCCTGCGCGGCCAGCAGAGCGATGCGTTGTTCGTCACCAGCCGCGGCGGCGCGATGACGCGGCAGATGTTCTGGACGCTGGTCAAGCGCCATGCGCGGACTGCCGGCATCAGCGCACCGCTGTCGCCGCACACGCTGCGCCATGCCTTCGCGACGCACCTGCTGAACCATGGCGCCGACCTGCGCGCGGTGCAGATGCTGCTGGGCCATGCCGACATCTCGACGACGACGATCTACACGCACGTGGCACGCGAGCGCCTGCGGCAGCTGCACGCCCAGCACCATCCGCGCGGCTGATCACGCCGCCGATGCCGCCGTGTCCAGGCTGGCCAGCCATTCGCGAAAACGCTTGACGGCCACCAGCTCGGACTTCCACTCGGGGTAGCGCAGGTAGTAGCCCTTGTCGGCGCGCAGCGCGTGCGCGGACAGCTGGCGCAGTTGCCCGGCTGCCACCGCGCCCGCTGCCGCATAGTCCGGCAGCAGGGCGATGCCCAGGCCGGCGATGGCGCCATTGAGGGCCATCGAGAGCAGGTCGTACTGCGGGCCGCTCGTCAGCTGCTCGGGTGGCAGTTGGCGCGCCAGTCCGGCTGAGGCCAGCCACGTGGCCCAGCCCTCGGGCACGCTGGCCAGGCGGATCAGCGGGCTTGAACGGAGCAGCTGCCGCAGCGCGGGCTGCCGGCCCGGGCGCGGCGCCGCATAGGGCTTGACCACCAGCGGCAGCACCAGCTGGGCTGCCAGCCCGGGCTCGGCGCCGGCGCTGAACTCGATGGCCGCGTCGTGCTGCGCCCGGCTCCAATCGACCGGGCCGACATGCGTGGCCAGGTTCAGCCGGATTTCCGGGTGCGCGGCGACGAAGGCGCTGAGCCGCGGAATCAGCCAGTAGGCCCCGAAGCTGGAGGCCACCGAGAGGTTCAGCACGCCGCCGCTTCCTTTGGTGGTTATCAAGTCCTGTGTCGCGCGTTCGATGCGCTGCAGCGCCGGCGCGATCTCGGCCCAGTAGGCCTGGCCGGCACTGGTGAGCGCGAGGCCGGCGCGCCGGCGCTCGAACAGCGGGGCGCCCAGCAGCTGCTCGAGCCCGAGGATCTGGTGGCTGACAGCGCCTTGCGTCAGGTGCAGGGCCTCGGCGGCCTTGGTGAAGCTGGCATGGCGCGCGCTCAGGTCCAGGCAGCGCAGCGCGGTCAGCGAGGGCAGGGCTGGCATCAATATTCCTCATGCAAGAGCGAGAACGATTCGATTGTCGCCGCGAGGTGATCACCGCAAGAATGGCCGGCATCGAGCACACCGTTGGAGCGTGAACCATGAATGCGGTCGATGAACTGAACCAGCCCGGGCGCCGCCGCCTGCTGCGCGCCGCGGCCGCCGCCAGTCTGGCCGGCGTCTTGGCGCCGGCCCGCGCGGCCGGCTACCCGAACCGGCCGATCCGGCTCATCGTGCCCTCGGCCGCCGGTGGCTCGCCCGACGCCATCTGCCGCGTGCTGGCCGATGGCCTGCTCGGCCTGCTGGGCCAGCCGCTGATCATCGACAACAAGCCCGGCGCCGGCGGCGGCATCGGCATGGCCGAGCTGGCGCGGGCCGAGCCCGATGGCTACACGCTGGGCTATGCCAATGTGGTGACGCTGGCGATCAACCGTTCGCTCTACGCCAAGCTGCCCTACGACCCCGACGCGCTGACCGGCATCGCGATCAGCGGCACGGTGCAGAACGCGCTGGTGGTGCGCAACGAGCTGCCGGTGAAGACGGTGGCCGGGCTGATCGCGCTGGCGCGCTCGCGCCCCGGCAGCCTGACGATGGGTTCGGCCGGCAACGGCACCACCGGCCACCTGGGCGGCGAGCTGTTCAAGGCGCTGACCAACACCTACATCGTCCACGTGCCCTACCGCGGCAGCCCGGCTGCGGTGCAGGACCTGATCGGCGGGCAGATCGACCTGATGTTCGACAACCTGTCGTCGATCGGGCCGCACATCCGCAACGGCCGGGTGCGGGCGCTGGCCGTCAGCGGGTCGCGCCGCTCGCCGATCTTTCCCGACCTGCCGACGATGCAGGAGGCCGGCGTGCCGCGCTACGAGACCACCGCCTGGGGCGGCCTGGTCGGCCCGCGCGGCCTGCCCGACGAGATCGTGCAGCGCCTGAACCGCGAGGTGAACCGCGCGATCCAGCTGCCGGCGATCCGCGAGCGCTACCAGCAACTGGCGGTGGAGACCATGGCCTCGCCGCCGAGCCTGATCATGGCGATGGCCAAGGTCGAGACGCCGCGCTGGGCCGAGGTGATCAAGCGCTCCGGCGCGCGGGTGGACTGATGGCCGGCGCCTTCGACTGGATCATCCGCGGCGCCGAGCTGATCGACGGCAGCGGCCGCCCGCGCTTTGCGGCCGACGTCGGCATCGTGCAAGACCGCATCGCCGCCATCCTGGAGCCCGGGGAGGGTCAAGGCCATCGCGTGGTGCCGGCCGAGGGGCTGGTGCTGTGCCCCGGCTTCATCGACACCCATGCCCACGATGACCTGCTGGCGCTGCGGCCGACACAGCCGCACCCGAAGCTCGCGCAGGGCGTGTGCAGCGTGGTGATCGGCAACTGCGGCATCAGCCTGGCGCCGCTGCAGCTGGACCTGCCGCCGGAGCCGCTGGGTCTGGTGGCGCAGGGCGCGCCGCGCTTCGCCCGCTTCGCCGACTACCTGGCGGCGCTGGACGACGCGCGGCCCGGCGTCAACGTGGTGCCGCTGATCGGCCACACCTCGCTGCGCGTGGCGCATGTGGCCGACCTGGCGCGCAGCGCCACCGCGCACGAGGTGGCGGCGATGCAGGCGGCGGTGGCCGAGGCGCTCGACGCGGGGGCCTTCGGGCTCTCGACCGGCGTGTACTACCCGCCGGCACGGGCGGCCGACACGGCCGAGCTGCTGGGCGTGTGCAGCGCGCTGCGCGGCCGCGATGCGATGCTGGCGATGCACCTGCGCGACGAGGGCGACCACATCGAGGCCGCGGTGCAGGAAGCGCTGCAGATCGGCGCCGCCAGCCAGGCGCGGCTGGTGCTGTCGCATCACAAGGTGGTGCTGCCGCAGAACCACGGCAAGACGCGGCACACGCTGCGGGCGGTGGACGCCGCGGCCGCCGGCCAATCCGTGTGCCTGGACTGCTATCCCTACGAAGCCTCGTCGACGATGCTCGATGCCGAGCGCGCGGCGCGGGTGCAGGACGTGCTGGTCACCTGGTCGGCGCCGCACCCGGCGTGCAGCGGCCGCAGCCTGCGCAGCATCGCCGCCGACTGGGGCTGCAGCCTGCACGAGGCCGCGCGCCGGCTGCTGCCCGGCGGGGCGATCTACTTCACGATGGCGGCCGAGGATGTCGAGCGCGTGCTGCAGCATCCGCTGACGATGATCGGCTCCGATGGCCTGCCGCACGACCGCCATCCGCACCCGCGGCTATGGGGCAGCTTTCCGCGCGTGCTGGGGCACTACAGCCGCGACCGTGGGCTGCTGCCGCTGGAGGCCGCGGTGCACAAGATGACCGGGCTGCCGGCGCAACGCTTTGGCCTGCACGACCGCGGGCTGCTGGCGGCGGGTCGCGTTGCCGACCTGGTGCTGTTCGATCCGGCGGCGGTGCGCGACAACGCCAGCTACGCCGAGCCCACCGCGCCGCCCAGCGGCATCGAGGCGGTGTGGGTCGGCGGCGAACTCGCGCTGCAGCGCGGCGAGTACCTGAACGTGCGGGCCGGGCGCCGGCTGCGGCCGGCCGCGATGGCGGGGTGAGGCGCGCGGGGGGGGCCGCTGGCAGGCGCCGGGTACGATCGGCGCCGATGGAACACAGCTTCCTTTCCGCCTGCGTGCTGCTGCTGCTGGTGCTGGACCCCTTCGGCAGCCTGCCGATCTACGTGTCGGTGCTGGGCGGCGTGGCGCCCGAGCGCCGCCGCGCCATCGCGCTGCGCGAGGCGGTCATCGCCTTCGCGGTGCTGCTGGGCTTCATGTTTGCCGGCCAGGGCTTCCTGAGCCTGATGCGGCTGTCCGAGCGCTCGCTCGAGGTGGCCGGCGGCGTGATCCTCCTGATCATCGCCATCCGCATGATCTTTGCCGGCGGCGCCGAGGTCTATGCCAGCGAGGGCGGGCGCGAGCCGCTGATCTTTCCGCTGGCCGTGCCGCTGCTTGCCGGGCCCTCGGCCATGGCCACCGTGCTGCTGCTGGCCTCGCGCCAGCCCGAGCGCATGTGGCAGTGGGTGGGCGCGCTGACGGTGGCGATGGCGCTGTCGGGCGCCGTGCTGCTGGCGGCCGACCGCATCCGGCGCTGGCTGGGCGCCTCGATGGTGGCGGCGATCGAGAAGCTGATGGGATTGGTACTTACCGCAGTGGCGGTGGAAATGATCCTTGCGGGCCTGAAGCGCTATTTTTTCGAGCCCTAGAATCCCGGCCCACCTGAATGCCCAAAAGGTGTTGATTCCATGAAGCTGCTGCAGACCTTGACCCGACGTGCCGTGTTCGCTGCCGCCTTGCTGGCCCTGGCCGTGCAGGCCGATGCCCGACCCTTCGAGGCCATCAAGAAGGACGGCAAGATCATCGTCGCCACCGAGGGCCAGTTCTCGCCGTTCAACTTCTTCCAGGGCTCCAAGCTCACCGGCTTCGAGGTCGACGTGGCCGAGGCGCTGGCGGCCAAGATGGGCGTCAAGATCGAGTGGAAGACGATCGGCTTCGACGCGCTGCTCACCGGTCTGCAGCAGGACCGCTGGGACATGGTGATCGCCTCGCACGGCATCACCGAAGAGCGGGCCAAGGCCGTGACCTTCGCCGAGCCGCACTACTGCTCGGGTGGCGTCATCGTCGCGAAGGATCCGGCGATCAAGAGCGCCAAGGACCTGGCCGGCAAGGTGGTGGCGGTGCAGGTGGGCACCACCTACCTCGAGAACGTCAAGAAGGTGGCCGGCGTCAAGGAGGTCAAGACCTTCCCGCAGGACACGCAGTCGCGCGCGGCGCTGCAGACGGGCAAGGTCGACGCCTGGGTCACCGACAAGTTCCTGGCGCTGACGGCGGTGAAGGAAGACGCCAAGTTCGGCTTCAAGATTGGCGACTTCCTGTTCGTCGAGCGCATCGCGCCGGCGGTGAGCAAGGGCAATACGGGTCTCGCCGGCGAGATCAACAAGGCGATGGCGGCCATCATGGCCGACGGCACCTACCTGAAGATCTCGCAGCAGTGGTTCAAGGAAGACATCCGCTGCAAGTGACGACCCGAGCCGGGCGCACGCGATGGATTTGATGAAACCCTGGCCGGCCCGCTGGAGCCGGCAGCAGCGCAGCAGCGCGGCGCTGGCCCTGGGCGCCGTGCTGCTGGTGGTGGCGCTGTGGGGCCTGGGCATTCCGCTGTCCTGGGCGCCCGAGCCGATCGGCAGCAATGCGGCGCAGTTCGCCGAGGCCAGCCGCATGACGATGCTGCTGACGCTGGTGTCCGGCGCTGCCGGCGTGGTGCTGGGCGTGCTGGCGGCGCTGGGCAAGACCTCGCGGCTGCCGCCGCTGCGCTGGCTGGCCGGCCTGTACATCTGGGTGATGCGCGGCACGCCGCTGCTGGTGCAGGTGCTGTTCGCGTACTTCGCGCTGCCGCAGCTGCTGCCGGCGATCAACCTCACCGAATTCGCCGCCGCCTGCGTGGCGCTGTCGTTCAACGTCGGGGCCTACAACGCCGAGGCCATCCGTGCCGGGCTGCAGGCGGTGCCGCGCGGCCAGATGGAGGCGGCGCGTGCGCTGGGCCTGAACCGCTGGCACACCTTCATCGACGTCACCTTCCCGCAGGCCATCAAGATCGCGTTGCCGCCGCTGGTCAACAACGTCGTCGCGCTGCTGAAGGATTCGTCGCTGGCCTATGCGATCGGCGTGGTCGAGCTGACGATGATCGGCAACCGCATCCAGGCGGCCACCTTCCAGGCCACGCCGACGCTGATGACCACCGCGTTGATCTACCTGCTGCTCACGACGCTGCTGACCCTGATGTCGGACGCGATCGAGCGGCGCTTCGACATCGAGCAGAGGCTGGGATGAGCAGCGCCGGCCAGCCCCTTATCGTGGTCGACAAGGTCTGCAAGGCCTATGGCCCGCACCAGGTGCTGCGCGAGGTGTCGACACAGTTCAATGCCGGCGAGGTGGCGGTGATCATCGGCGCCTCGGGCTCGGGCAAGAGCACCTTGCTGCGCACGCTGAACCGGCTGGAGAAGCACGACAGCGGCCGCATCGTCGTCGACGGCATCGAGGTCGACGACGTGGCCAGCCACCTCGAGGCCTTGCGCGCCGAGGTCGGCATGGTGTTCCAGCAGTTCAACCTGTTCCCGCACCTCACGGTGCAGGACAACCTGACCCTGGCGCCGCGCCGCGTGCGCAAGCTCTCGCGCGCCGAGGCCGATGCGCGGGCGCTGGAGCTGCTCGACCGCGTGGGCCTGCGCGCGCATGCGCACAAGCACCCGTTCCAGCTTTCGGGCGGCCAGCAGCAGCGGGTGGCGATCGCCCGCGCGCTGGCGATGCAGCCGCGCGTGATGCTGTTCGACGAGCCGACCTCCGCGCTCGACCCCGAGATGGTCAAGGAGGTGCTCGACGTGATGAAGCAGCTGGCCGCCGGCGGCATGACGATGATCGTCGTCACCCACGAGATGGGCTTCGCGCGCGAGGTGGGCCACCGCATCCTGTTCTTCGACCAGGGGCGCATCGCCCAGGACGCGCCGCCGGCGCAGTTCTTCGGCGCGCAGGACAACCCGCGCATCCGGGCCTTCCTGGGGCAGCTCGGGGCCTGAACGGCGCGCCGGGCAGCGCGCCGAAGTGGCGCTGAAGCCGCGGTGAAACAAACGCATCCAGCCTGGCCCCCTGCAGCGTAGACACCACGCAACAGCCCCCACGACTGCGGGCGGGCGTTGCCGGATACTGCCACGCCATCGAAAACTGCCAGGAGTATGGGATGAAGAGGACAGCCGTGGCCGCCGCAGTGGCCGTGAGTCTGGGTGGGGGCTTTGCGGCCGCGCCGGCATGGGCGCAATCGGCCGACGGGGGCGTGCAGACGGTGATCGTCACCTCCCAGAAGCGCAAGGAAGACGTCAAGCAGGTGCCGCTGGCGATCTCGGTGCTGGGCGGCGATGCGATGAAGGACAACCAGATCGTCAACTTCAGCGATCTGGCGCGGTCCGTCCCGAACCTGTCGTACTCGACGCAGGCCGGCCCGGGCCTGGCGACGCTGCAGTTGCGCGGCATCAGCACGCAGGCCGGTTCGGCGACGGTGGCGATCTACCTCGACGATGTGTCGCTGACCACGCGCAACCTCTACAGCCAGGGCACGGTGGAGCCGCGCTTCTTCGACATTGACCGGCTCGAGGTGCTGTATGGCCCGCAAGGCACGCTGTATGGCGCCAGCGCGCTGGGCGGCACGCTGAAGTTCATCAGCAAGCAACCGGACATGAAGCTGCTGGGCGGCGGCGCCACGGCCGAGGTGTCGACCACCAAGGACGGTGGCATGAACTACCTGCTGCAGGGCGTGCTGAACATCCCGCTGTCGAAGGACACGGTGGCGCTGCGCGTCGGCGTGCAGTCGGGCAAGGACAGCGGCTACATCGACCAGGTCGATGTCAAGAACCCGAGCAAGGTCATCGCCAAGGACATCAACGAAGGCCGCTGGGACGTCGCCAAGCTGGCGCTGAAGGCCCAGCTGAACAAGGATTGGTCGGTGACGCCGGCCCTGTTCTACCAGCGCTATCGCAGCGATGACATCGATGCGGCGTACCTCGCCGTTGGCGACTACCAGAGCGCCAACCAGGGCGTGCCGCTGCAGCGCTTCCAGACCAGCAAGATCGTGCGCGAGCCGGGGACCGATACCCTCACGGTGCCCAGCGTGACGGTGGCCGGTGACCTGGGCTTTGCCGACTTCACCGGCATCCTCAGCGGCTACAAGCGCCGTTTCGATCGCCGGCAGGACGGCACCTACATCAACTCGACCTACATCGGCTCGGTGACCACCGATCCGGTGCTGGGCATGGGCACGATCCAGTACCTGCCGTCGGCGGTGGACCTGAACAACCGTGTCAACCAGACCTCGATCGAGCTGCGCCTGGCGTCGAAGGACTATGTGGCCGGCGGCAATCCGTTCACCTGGCTGGCCGGTGCCTATGCCTCGCGGAACAAGACCGAGGTGTTCGACAACGAGCCGATCTTCGGCATCACCAAGGCCTTCAAGGACGCCGGCTACAACGTCGAAAACCCGGACGACCTGGCGGATACCTTCCCCGGCGCGTTCACCGGCGACAGCTCGTACTACAGCGCGCGGCACTACAACGACCGCCAGAGCGCCCTGTTCGGGCAGCTGCAGTACAACTTCAGCCCTTCTTTGCGTGCGCTCGTGGCACTGCGCCTGCACCACGCTTCGCAGCATTTCGCGCGCGAAGGCAACTACTACTACGCGGGCGGGCCGACCAGCACGACGGTCGATTCATCCGAGAGCGCCACCACGCCGCGCTTCGCGATCGACTGGGACCTCAGCAAGGAGGTCACGACCTACCTGAACATCGCCAAGGGCTTCCGATCCGGCTCGGCCAACCGGCCGGTGCCGCTGACGGCGATCGTCAAGGAGGACCTGGCCGCGATGGGCCTGCCGCAGACCATTCCGGCCGCGTACAAGAGCGACTCGCTGTGGAACTACGAGATCGGCAGCAAGATGCGCCTGGCCGGCGGCCTGACCGTGAACACCGCGCTGTACTACATCAAGTGGAACAATATCCAGCAGGATGTCGTGCTGCCCAATGCCGGCTTCGATTTCGAGACCAATGTCGGCAAGGCGGCAGCCTACGGCGTCGAGGTCGATGCGCGCTGGCGCGTCAACAGCGACCTGACGCTGAGTGCCGCTGCCAGCAGCGTGCACGCCACGTTCTCTGAGGACACGCCGGCCCTCGGCAGCACCGATGCGGGCCTCAACGTGAAGAAGGGCGACCGCATCCAGGGCGTGCCGAAGTACAGCGCCAAGCTCGGCTTCGAGTACCGTTTCCAGCTGATGAACAACAGTGCCTTCGTGCGCGGCAGTGCGGATTGGACCGGCTCCAGCCGCGGCACCTTCGTGAAGGATTCGACCGACTACAACCGTCCGGGCTACATGACCTATGGCGGCAGCTTCGGCATCACGTTCGACAAGCTCGAACTCATCGCCTTCGCGAAGAACCTCGGCAACAACCACAAGGTGATCCAGCAGCCGAACGTCCAGGGCGTGGACACCGTGTACCACCTGCGGCCGCGCACCATCGGCGTGACGGCGAACTACGAGTTCTGAGCTCGTTGGCTCAGGTCAGGCTGTCCAGCCAGGACAGCTCGGCCTCGCTGAATCCCGCGCTGCGCCGCGCCGCCAGGTTGTACGGCGGCTTCAGGCGCGGCGCGGCATGCTGCTTCAGCAACTGCGGGTACAGCGCCTCGGGGTCGAGCCCGTCGCGCGCGCAGAGCCAGCGGTACCAGTGGTTGCCGATGGCCACGTGGCCGATCTCGTCGCGCAGGATGATGTCGAGGATGGCCACCGCCTCGTGGTCGCCGGCCTTGGCCAGCTTGGCCTGGATCGGCGGCGTCGCGTCCAATCCCCTGGCTTCCAAAGTACGCGGCACCAGCGCCATGCGGGCGACGATGTCGTGCTTCGTGCTTTCGGTCATCGCCCACAGGCCGTTGTGCGCGTCGAAGTCGCCGTAGTCGTGGTCCAGCGTGCGCAGGTGCTCGCGCAGCAGCGTGAAGTGCAGCGCTTCTTCGCCGGCCACCTGCAGCCAGTCGCGGTAGAACTTCTCCGGCATGCCGGCAAAGCGCCACACCGCATCGAGCGCCAGGTTGATCGCGTTGAACTCGATGTGGGCAATGGCGTGCAGCAGCGCGGCGCGGCCGGCCGGCGTGAACGGCGAGCGGCGCGGCACCTGGTCGGCCGCCACCAGCCGCGGCAACGGCGGGCGACCCGGCAGGCCCGGCGGTTCGGCGAGCGGCGCGTCGGGGTCGATGCCCAGCTCGCCTGCGCGCGCCGCGGCCAGCAAGGCACGGGCGGCCTCGGCCTTGGTGGCCGGGTCGGTGATCTGGAGCACCTCCAGGGCGTGGGGTCGCAGCTGCATCCCTAGAATCATAGGTTTACGAGCGAGAGTGCGATGGCGATCTACCGACTGGGCGATTTGGTGCCCCAGGTTTCACCCAGCGCCTGGGTGGCCGAAAACGCCCAGGTCATCGGCCAGGTCACGCTGGAAGACGACGCCAGCATCTGGTACGGCGCGGTGCTGCGTGGCGACAACGACCACATCCACATCGGCGCGTGCAGCAATGTGCAGGATGGCAGCGTGCTGCATGTCGACGCCGGGGTGCCGATGCGGCTGGGCCAGGACGTGACGATCGGCCACCAGGTGATGCTGCACGGCTGCACCATCGGCGACGGCACGCTGATCGGCATCCAGAGCGTGGTGCTGAACCACGCGCGCATCGGCCGCAACTGCATCGTCGGCGCCGGCTCGGTGGTGACCGAGGGCAAGGAGTTTCCCGATGGCGTGCTGATCGTCGGCGCGCCGGCGCGCGTGGTGCGCGAGCTCACGCCCGAGCAGCAGGCCCATGTGCAGGCCATTGCCGGCCACTACATCGAGCAGCAGCGCCGCCACCGGACGCAACTGCAGCGCATTGCCTGATGGCGGTCTGATGGATCAGTTGCACAAATTCCTGTTCGAAGGCCTCGCGGTGCGCGGCATGCTGGTGCGGCTGGAAGGCAGCTGGCGTGAGCTGCTGTCGCGCCGCACCGCGCACGACGACGGCGGCCATGCCTTTCCGGCGCCGGTGCGCGCCTTGCTGGGCGAGATGGCGGCCGCTGGCTGCCTGATGCAGGCCAACCTGAAGTTCAATGGCGCGCTGATCCTGCAGGTGCATGGCGACGGGCCGGTGAAGCTGGCGGTGGCCGAGACCTTGTCGGACCTGAGCTTCCGTGCCACCGCCAAGGTGGTGGGCGCCGTCCCGGCCGATGCGCGGCTGGAGGCGATGCTGAACGTGCACGGCAAGGGCCGCTGCGCGATCACGCTCGACCCGCGCGACCGCCTGCCGGGCCAGCAGCCCTACCAGGGCATCGTGCCGCTGCATGGCGACCAGCGCGAACCGCTGCAGCGCCTGAGCGAGGTGCTCGAGCATTACATGCTGCAGTCCGAACAGCTGGACACCAAGCTGGTGCTGGCCGCCAGCGACGAGGTGGCCGCGGGCCTGCTGATCCAGCGCCTGCCGGCGGCCGGCGAGGCCAACATCGGCGGCGGCGGTGCGGTGCCGCGCGACGAAGACCAGATCGGCCTCAACGAGGACTTCAACCGCATCTCGATGCTGGCCGCCACGCTGACGGCGGACGAGCTGCTGTCGCTCGACCCGGATGTCGTGCTGCGCCGGCTGTTCTGGCAGGAGCGGCTGACGCGCTTCGAGCCGCTGACGCCGCGCTTTGCCTGCAGCTGCTCGCGCGAGCGGGTGGGCGCGATGCTGCGCGGCCTGGGCCGTGAGGAGATCGACTCGGTGGTGGCCGAGCGGGGCGAGGTCGAGATCACCTGCGACTTCTGCGGCGCGCAGTACCGCTTCGACCCGGTGGACGTGGGCGAGCTGTTTACCCCGGGTCGCGACCAGCCGCCGGCGAGCGGCACCATGCAGTAGGCAGCGCGTTACCGGTGGACACCTGCAGCGGGTGAGGCGGCCGGCCTGCGGCGCGGGATCTTCACGCACACTTCGACGCGGCGGCAGCCACCCGCTGCCAGGGAGGGAATGCGTTGGACAGTTGGTCGGAAGGCTACGTCGCCGACATCGCCTATATCCACGGCTACTACCCGGAGCTCAATCCGATCCGGGCGACGCTGGGGTTGCTGTACCGCGAGCTGGCGCCGCCGCGGGTGGAAGCTGCCTGCGAACTGGGCTTCGGCCAGGGCCTGAGCGTGGCCGTGCATGCGGCCGCCACCGGCGTGCAGTGGTACGGCACCGACTTCAATCCGGCGCACGCGGGACAGGCCCAGGCGCTGGCCATGGCGGCCGGCGTGCCGGCCACGCGGCTGCGCGACGAAGCCTTCGCCGATTTCTGCCACCGCGGCGACCTGCCGGATTTCGAGTTCATCGGCCTGCATGGCATCTGGACCTGGGTCTCCGAGGCCAACCGGGAAATCCTGGTCGATTTCATCCGGCGCAAGCTGCGGCCCGGCGGCATCGTCTACCTGAGCTACAACACCTGGCCCGGCTGGTCCACGCTGGCGCCCTTTCGGCGCTTGATGGCCGATCATGCCGCGCTGGCCGGGCCGGGGAATGGTGGGGTGCAGGGCCGCGTCGACGCGGCGGTGGCCTTCGCCGAGCGCGTGATCGCAACGAACCCGGCCTTCGCGCGCAGCGCCGCCGATCTGCCTCAGCGCTTCGAGACCTTGAAGACGCGCAGCCGCGGCTACCTGGCCCACGAGTACTTCAACCGCGACTGGCAGCCGATGTACTTCAGCGAGGTGGCGCAGTGGATGGCGCGTGCCAAGCTCGAGCACGCCTGTTCGGCCCGCTTCCTGGACCACTTCGATGGCCTGAACCTCACGCACGCGCAACAGGCGATGCTGCAGACCATCGGTGACCGGACCCTGCGCACCACCACGCAGGACGTGATGACCAACCAGCAGTTCCGCAAGGACTACTGGGTCAAGGGGCCGCGTCCTATCACGCCATTGGAGCGTGTGGCCGCGCTGCGCGCGCAGCGGGTGGTGCTGGTCTCGCCGCGGTCGGAGGTGAAGCTCTCGGTGCCGAGCGCCAACGGCACGGCCCGCCTGTCGGAGGCCATCTACCGGCCGTTGCTCGATGCGCTGGCCGACCATCGGCCGCGCAGCCTGGCCGAGCTGGAGCCGCTGCTGCCCGAGGCGCCGGCCAGCCTGCTGCAGGTGGCGCGCGCGGTGATGATGCTGGTGGGCATGGGGCATGTCGCGCCGGCACAGGGCGAGCGCGAGGTGCAGGCCGCGCGAGCGCCTGCGCAGGCGCTGAATCGGCACCTGCTGGAGAAGTCGCGCAGCAGCAACGAGGTCGGGACCTTGGCCAGCCCGGTCACCGGCGGCGGGCTCACGGTGAACCGCGTCGGCCACCTCTGCCTGCTGGCGCGCGCGCAGGGGCATGTCGAGCCGCAGGCGTGGGCCCGGTTCGCCTGGCAGCTGCTGGCGGCGCAGGGCCACGCGCTGCGCGATCCGGCGGGCGAGCTGCTGGCGACCGAGGCCGACAACCTGGCCGAGTTGCTGCGGCTGGCGCAGGTCTTTGCTGAAACCCAGCTGCCGCTGCTGCAGGCCCTGGAAGTGGTGCAGGACTGAGCGCCGATCAGCCGGGCCCCAGGCGGCGCAACGCATGCTCGCATTCGGGCGAGTCGCACTGGTCGCAGGCCCAGCGCCAGGCCGGCTGGGCCGCTTCGCGCTCGGCCAGCCGGGTGAAGAGGCCGGCCTGGGGCGTCGGCCGACGGCGCAGCATCGGCGCGATCGCGTCGACCGCCGCGTCGACCCGCGCCGTCCCCTGGCCGGCCACCAGCGACCAGGCCAGGCCTTCGCGCATCAGCACCGATCGCAGCAGCGCATCGACGGCTTCCTGCGCCTGCGGGCCGTCGCGCTGCACGCCGTCGGGCACCCAGGGCAGGTCCAGCGCCGTCACCAGGCTCAGCGGGCACCGGCGCTGCCAGGCCAGGGCCCCCGGGTACAACGAAAGGTCGCCGAACACGTGCTCGCTGTAGATGGCCGTCATCAGCGGCGTGGTGTCGCACAGCACGAGCTCGTGTGTCGCGGCGGCCTGCTCGATCAGCCGGGCCTGGGTCTGGGCGATGGCCGGTTGCTCTTCGCGTCGTGGCGTGCGGCCGTGGGCATCGCACCAGGCGCGCAGGTGCTCGGGCACCCAGGTGCTGCGCAGCCCGGTGGCCTGGGCCAGCCTGGTGGCCAGGGCCTCGGCCAGGTCGGACTTGCCGGTGCTCTCGGCGCCGAGGATGGCAATGACCAGGCTCATGGGACCACCCTTCGCACGGCGTGCTCCGGGATTCGCGCTTGGGAGCGGCCCGGCGCGCTCATGCCGGCCGCTGCGACACGCCGGCGAAGCGGCGCAGGCCCTCGACATCGAGCACCGTCAACCCGCGGGTCTGCAGCTCGACGAGCCCGGCCTCCTGCAGCCGCTTCAACGCCTTGTTCACGCGTTGTCGCGACAGCCCGCACAGCAGGCCGATCTCGCCCTGGCGCAGGTCGACGAAGTGGTTGCCGGCCGCGCGTGGGTAGAGGTCGGGATTGAACAGCGCGGCCAGGCAGCTGGCCACCTGGCCATCGGCATCGAGCAGGCGGCCGTACTCGAGCAGGCCGATGAACAGGCTCAGCCGCGCGTTCATCAGCGTCTGCAGGTAGTGGTTGAACGGCAGGCTGTGCTGGCGCAGCCACTCGAAGGTGGCGTAGGGCACCAGGGCCAGCCGGCTCGGCCGCATCGCGATCACGTCGTAGCGGCGGGCTTCGCGCTTGATCAGCGAGCCCTCGCCGAACCAGGCCGCGGTGCTGACGCCGCTGAGCGTGGACACGCGGCCGTCGGCCGAGGCCACCGACATCTTCAGCAGCCCCTCTGCCAGCCCGATCCAGTGGGTTGACGGTTCGCCCATGCGGGCCACGTAGCCACCGGCCGGCACCTGCTTGTCGAGCACGGTGGCCTGCACCCGCTCGCGTTCCTCCGGCGTCAGGCCCTGGAACCAGTCGGCCGCGGCGACCAGCTCGCGCGCCGGGCTCATGAGGCGGGGGCCGCGGCGGGCGCGAGCCGATGCCAGGCGCGCCAGCCGGCGATGGCCATGGCGGTGAACAAGGCGTACAGCGCCACCGTGAGCCACCAGCCGCGGGTGGCAAACAGCCCGACGCTGAACACATTGACCGCCACCCACACCGGCCAGTTCTCGATCAGCTTGCGGCCGAGCAGAAAGGTGCCGGTGACGCTGCCGGCGGTGGCCAGTGCGTCGAGGTAGGGCACGTCGGACTTGGTGAAGTGCGCCAGCAGCAGGCCCAGCAGCGGCCAGCCGGCCAGCGTCAGCGAGAACACCAGGCCCTTGCGGCGCCAATCGAGCCGGTGCACGCGCAGCGGCTGGCCGGCATCCCCCGTGCCGCGCAGCCACTGCCACCAGCCCCAGCCCGCTACGGCGATGAAAAACAGCTGCAGCGAGGCCTCGCCATACAGCTTGCCGCTGGCAAAGAACAGCGCATACAGCAGCGAACTGGCCATCGCCAGCGGCCAGCCCAGCGGGTTGACGCGCATGTTGCAGACCACCATCCACACGCCCAAGGCGCTGGCCACGAT
This sequence comes from uncultured Bordetella sp., assembly GCA_964641795.1. Classification (GTDB taxonomy): domain Bacteria; phylum Pseudomonadota; class Gammaproteobacteria; order Burkholderiales; family Burkholderiaceae_C; genus Pseudaquabacterium. Next base: position 21,988 of record CAZXLI010000084.1, read on the forward strand.
CTCGAGCCAGGTGATGCCGCTGCCCCACAGCGTGAAGGCCTCGGCGAACAGCGGTTGGAGGGCGTCGAACATGCGGGCTGGGGCCTGCGGCCCGCGTGATCAGCGTTTGGTAACCTGGACGAAGATCTCGTCGGGCTTGACCATGCCGAGCTCGTTGCGCGCCCGGTCTTCCACCATCTCGAGGCCCTGGCGCAGGTCTTCCACCTCGGCCACCAGGCGCGTGTTGCGCTGGCGCTGGGCTTCGTTCTGCTTCAGCTGCGCATCCAGCTGGCCCTGCAGCCGCCGCACATACGGCATGCCGCCGTCACCGAGCCACAGTTCGGCATGCACCAGCCCCAGCAGCACCAGCAGTGCGAGGGTGATGAAGCGCATGGCGTGGCGGTCGGCGCGGCGGCGGCTGAATCGGTCAGCGCAGGTTGTAGAACGCCGCGCGGCCCGGGTAGCTGGCGATGTCGCCCAG
>CAZXLI010000085.1:0-22420 GCA_964641795.1 uncultured Bordetella sp.
CGATCACCTTGATCTCGGGCCGAACCGCCTTGATGTACGAGGCCACGCCGGAGATCAGGCCGCCGCCGCCGATCGCCACGAAGATGGCATCGATCGGGCCTTCGTGCTGGCGCAGGATCTCCATCGCGATGGTGCCCTGGCCGGCAATCACGTCCGGATCGTCGAAGGGGTGCACGAAGGTCAGGTCCTCGGCCTGCTGCAAGGCCAGCGCGTGCTGGTAGGCGTCCGAGTAGCTGTCGCCCTGCAGCACCACTTCCCCACCGAGCGCCGCGACGGCGTCGATCTTCAGCTTCGGGGTCGTCACCGGCATCACGATCACCGCGCGGCAGCCCAGGCGCCTCGCGCTGAGCGCGACGCCCTGCGCATGGTTGCCGGCCGAGGCGCAGATCACGCCGCGGGCGAGCTGCTCCTTCGACAGGTGCGCCATTTTGTTGTACGCGCCACGCAGCTTGAAGCTGAACACCGGCTGCTGGTCCTCGCGCTTGAGCAGCACGTGATTACCGATGCGACGCGACAGGCTGCGTGCGGGTTCGAGCGGCGACTCGACCGCCACGTCGTAGACGCGGGCGGTGAGGATCTTCTTCAGGTAGTCGGGGTGCGCGGCGCGGGCCATCGGGCAGTAGGAAGTGCGGCAGGCTGCCAGCGGCAGCGCCAGGGGTTTCAGCGGCGCGGCATCATAAGTCCGCGCCCAAGAAAAAAGCCCGAGGCGGTAAGGCCCCGGGCTGAATCCACCATTGGAGGAGGTGGAGGAGACAATCGGTGGAAACGTTGTCAGTCTTTGGCAAACCGCGCCGGCAACGTTTCGATGGAAAGCAGTCTAGCGTGGCTGATGCTGCGCTGCAATAAGATCTTGGACATCTGTTCTAGGGTGCTCGCTCCAGGGGTTGGTGCGGGCCGCCCGCTTCGGGTGCGCAGGCGCCCGGCCTTGGAGTCTGACTGACATGGAATGCACGATCCACTGGGTGCCCGCAAGCGGGATGGGCATGGTTGCGGAAACGGGCAGCGGTCATCTGCTGACGATGGATGGCGCGCCGGATGGCGGGGGGCGCAATCTGGCGCCGCGTCCGATGGAAACGCTGCTGGTGGGCGCAGGCGGTTGCACCGCCTATGACGTGGTGCTGATCCTCAAGCGCGGTAGGCATGAGGTGACCGACTGCCGCGTGAAGATCGAAGCCGATCGTGCCGACACCGACCCCAAGGTCTTCACGCGCATCCGCATGCACTTCATCGTGAGCGGCCGCAACCTGCCCGAGGCGGCGGTGGCGCGCGCGATCGCGCTGTCGCACGAGAAATACTGCTCGGCCACCATCATGCTGGGCAAGACAGCCGAGATCAGCACCAGCCACGAGATCGTGGCTACCTGACGTCCGGCATCTCAGATGTAGTGCGCGGTACCGGTCATCACGCGCGCCGCCGCCCGCATCATCCAACGCAACGGCGCTGGCATGGGCGCGGCGCCCGCCTGCTGGGCCAGGTCGGCGTGCCGCGACTCGTCTTCCTTCATCTGCGCGACCACCGCACGCGAGGCCTCGTCCGCCGGCGGCAGACGGTCGAGGTGACTGGCCAGGTGCTGCTCGACCTGGCGCTCCGTCTCGACCACGAAGCCCAGGCTTTGGCGGTCACCGATACGCCCGGCGGCCAGGCCGATTGCGAAAGCACCCGCAAACCACAGCGGATTCAACAGGCTGGGCCGATCGCCAAGGTCGGCCAGGCGTTTTTCGGTCCAGGCCAGGTGGTCGGTCTCTTCGCGCGCGGCGTTTCGCATCTGCTTGCGCAAGGCGGGGTCGCGCGCGGTCAGCGCCTGGGCGGCATACAGGGCCTGTGCGCAGACTTCGCCAACATGGTTGACGCGCATCAGCGCGCCGGATAACTGCCGGTCTGACGGCGACAGCACGGCATCGGCGCCAGAAGTCGAAGCGGGTCGCGGCATCGGTCGCGACGAGCGGGCGCTGCCGCTGAGCGTTCGCAAAGCCAACTCGGCGCTCTCGATCAGAGCGTCGGTCACGGTTACCGAAGCGGGCATGACGGCAGCATAGCGCATCGCTTTTCGACCTCGGCGCTCCCTCGTCGAGGGGCGGTTGGGCGAGCCTGCCTTCCCGTTGTTGGGAGGCAACATGTAGCCGGCTTTTTGGGCCCAATTCTTTGCAAGCGGTGCACCGCTCTGGTGGAATAGCCGCAACTTCCGATGAGGAGGTTGGCCTGACCGGCCCGCGCCCTTCCCGGTGGGCGGGTTCTCTACGGGATCGGGACCTCTTGTTCAACCTAGGAGATAGCTGCAATGAAAAAGTCTCTGCTCGCCCTCGCCGCTTTTGGCCTGTTTGCGGGTGCTGCGTCGGCCCAGTCGACGGTGACGTTGTTCGGTATCGTCGACGCGGGGTATGCGCGCCTGTCGGCCAAGACGACCGCCGGCAGCAAGACGGTGCAAGGCATCACGAATTCCGGTCTGAATAGCAGCCGCCTGGGCTTCCGCGGCGTCGAAGACCTGGGTGGTGGTCTGAAGGCTGGCTTCTGGCTCGAAGGCGCGCTGTCGAATGACGATGGCAACGCCGCTGGCTTCAACTTCCAGCGCCGTTCGACCGTCAGCGTGATGGGCAACTTCGGTGAAGTCCGCCTCGGCCGCGACTACACGCCGTCGTTCTGGAACACGACCGTCTATGACCCGTTCGGCACCGTCGGCATCGGTACCTCGAATGCGCTCGCCATGGGCGGCAACATCGGCGCGAACTCGACCAACGCCGTTCGTTCGAACAACACCATCGGCTACTTCCTGCCGGGTGATTTGGGCGGCTTCAGTGGCCAGGTGCAAATCGGCTTCGGCGAGAACCTGAGCGGCGTGAAGACGAACAATTACTTCGGCGCGCGCTTCGGCTATGCGGCCGGCCCGATCTCGGCGCACGTGGCCTACGGCAAGACCGAAGGCGCAACCGATGCGGCCGACAACAAGTACATGAACATCGGCGCGTCGTACGACTTCGGCGTGGTCAAGCCGATGCTGATGTGGGCGCAGGAAAAGAACGGCGGCAGCGGCAAGATCACCGCGCTGGAAATCGGCGCTGTGGCTCCGCTGGGTCAAGGCGAACTGCGTGCCGCGTACAGCAAGTACGACATCAAGAACAGCAGCAACGACTGGAACAAGTTCGCGATCGGCTACGGCTACAACCTGTCGAAGCGCACCCAGCTGTACAGCACCTATGCGCGCGTCAGCAACAAGGGCACGCAGAACAAGACCGTCACCAACAACGGTCTGGGCTTTACCGGCGCCACGATCCTCGGCGGCAAGAATGCCTCCGGCGTCGAATTCGGCCTCCGTCACATCTTCTGATTGGTGTTCGAACCGGACCTCCTCGCGAGGTCCGTCGCCGACCGAACCGCCCTACGGGGCGGTTTTTTATTGCCTGCGGAACCGGTGTTTCCCCTTTTGCACCCGGCACGCCTATTGCGGATCATGGCGCCCTTGTCTGCCATCGCACGAGAGTGCTTCGCGTCAGCAGGCGGGGCCACAAGCCCTGTTTGCCGGCCGCAGCCGGTGTTTCCCTGACTACATGCTCGCTTTCATTCTTCGCCGGCTGATCCAGGCGCTGGTCGTGATGCTCGCGGTCGCGTTCATCGCCTTCATGCTGTTCCAATATGTCGGCGACCCTGTGACCAACCTGCTGGGCCAGGACGCCACGCCGCAACAGCGGCAGCAATTGCGCGCCGACCTGGGCCTGGACCAACCCTTCCCGGTGCAATTCGCGCGCTTCGTGGTCAACGCGGCGCAGGGCGAATTCGGCCTGAGCCTGCGGCAGGGCCGCAAGGTTTCCGCGCTGATCGTTGAGCGCTTTCCGGCCACGCTGGAGCTCGCACTGGTCGCGGCGGTGCTCGGCATGGCGCTGGGCATACCGCTGGGCGTGTATGCTGCCTTGCGCCGGGGCCGCGTCGGTTCTCAGGTGGTGATGACCGGCTCGTTGCTCGGCGTCTCGCTGCCCAACTTCTTCATCGGCATCCTGCTGATCCTGCTGTTCGCGGTGACGCTGAAGTGGTTGCCGAGTTTCGGCCGCGGTGAGGTCGTGACGCTGGGTTCGTTGACGATCGGACTGTTGACGGCCGATGGCCTGAAGCACCTGCTGCTGCCGGCCTTCACGCTCTCGCTGTTTCCGATGACGCTGGTGCTGCGCCTGGTGCGAGCCGAAATGCTCGAGGTGCTGCGTACCGACTACATCAAGTTCGCACGGGCGCGCGGATTGCCGGACCGACGGGTGTACTTCGGCCATGCGTTGAAGAACACGCTGGTGCCGGTGATCACGATCGCCGGCCTCCAACTGGGCAACATCATCGCGTTCGCGATCGTCACCGAGACGGTCTTCCAGTGGCCCGGCATGGGCCTGCTGTTCATCCAGGCGGTGCAGTTTGTCGACATCCCGGTGATGGCGGCCTACCTGTGCCTGATTGCGCTGGTCTTCGTCACCATCAACCTGGTGGTCGACCTGCTGTACTTTGCCGTGGACCCGCGCCTGCGCCTGGAGCGCGGCGCTGGCGGCCACTGACCCCATGAGCACTTCCCTCGACGCGCAGGCTGCTGCGCCCGGCGCGCTGGCGCGCTTCTTCGACGGCGACGTCTGGCACAGTTTCAAGAACTCGCCGGTGGCCATCATCGCCGCGCTGATCGCGCTGATCTGTGTGGTCAGCGCACTGTTCGCGAACTGGCTGGCGCCGCACAACCCGCTGGATCTGGCCACGCTTGAATTGATGGACGCCCGGCTGCCGCCAGCCTGGATGGCCGAGGGCAGCCGCAAGTACCTGCTGGGCACCGACGATCAAGGGCGCGACATCCTTTCGGCGCTGATGTACGGCTCGCGCATCTCGCTGTTCGTCGGCCTGGCTTCAGTGCTGGTGTCCATGGTGGTGGGCGTCGGCCTCGGGCTGCTTTCGGGCTTCGTGGGCGGTCGGGTCGATGCCTTCATCATGCGCGTGTGCGACGTCATGCTGTCGTTCCCGGCGATCCTGATCGCGCTGCTGATCGACGGCATCGGCAAGGCGCTCTTTCCTAACGCTCACGATACGCTGGCTTTCACGGTGCTGATCGTCGCGATCTCGCTGACCGGCTGGGTGCAGTACGCGCGCACCGTGCGCGGCTCAACCCTGGTCGAGCGACAGAAGGAGTATGTGCAGGCGGCGCGGGTGATCGGCGTGTCCCCGGCGCGCATCATGCGCCGCCATGTGCTGCCCAACGTGCTGGGGCCGGTGCTGGTGCTGGCGACGATCCATATCGCCACCGCGATCATCACCGAGGCGACGCTGTCCTTCCTGGGCGTTGGCGTTCCGCCGACCTCGCCGTCACTCGGCACGCTGATCCGCGTCGGGCAGGACTTCCTGTTCTCTGGCGAATGGTGGATCACGATCTTCCCTGGCGTGGTGCTGATCATGATTGCGTTGTCGGTCAACCTGCTCGGCGATTGGCTGCGCGACGCGCTGAACCCGCGGCTGCGCTGAAAGAGCTTCGATGGCTGCCCCCTTGCTTGAAGTCAGCCACCTGAGGGTGGAGTTCCCGACCCGGCGTGGCACGCTGCGCGCGCTGGACGACGTGTCCTTCGACATTGCTCCGGGCGAGATCCTGGGCGTGGTTGGCGAGTCCGGCGCTGGCAAGTCGCTGACAGGCGCCGCGATCATCGGCCTGCTGGAGCCGCCCGGTCGCGTGGCCGGCGGCGAGATCCGCCTGAACGGCCAGCGCATCGACAACCTGCCGCACGAGCGCATGCGAGAGATTCGCGGCCGCCAGATCGGTGCGATCTTTCAGGACCCGCTGACCTCGCTGAACCCCCTGGTGACGATCGGCCGGCAGTTGATCGAGACCATCCAGGTGCACCTCAAGGTCGGTCATGAAGAGGCACGCCAGCGCGCGATCCACCTGCTGCAGGAAACCGGCATCCCGGCCGCCGAGCAGCGCATCGATCAGTACCCGCACCAGTTCTCCGGCGGCATGCGGCAGCGCGTGGTGATCGCACTGGCGCTGGCGGCGGAGCCCAAGCTCATCGTCGCGGATGAGCCGACCACTGCATTGGATGTCTCGATCCAGGCACAGATCATCGGCCTGCTGAAGCGCCTGACCAAGCAGCACGGTGCGTCGGTGATGCTGGTGACGCACGACATGGGTGTGATCGCCGAGTCGTGCGATCGCGTCGCGGTGATGTATGCGGGCCGCATTGTCGAGATCGGGCCGGTGGCGGATGTGATCCACCGGCCGGCGCATCCCTACACCGTGGGCTTGATGGGGTCGATCCCCTCGATGGACATCAGCCGGGAGCGGTTGATGCAGATCGATGGTGCGATGCCGCGTCTGAACGCCATCCCCACCGGGTGTGCCTTCAACCCGCGCTGCCCGCAGGCCTTTGATCGTTGCCGGCGCGAACGGCCCGAACTGCTCGACGCAGGCGCCACCCGCGCGGCCTGCTGGCTGGGCACGGGCGAGCACAAGGTGGCCGCATGACGTCGCTGGTGCAAGTGGAGAACCTGGCCAAGGTGTTCGACGTTTCGGCGCCTTGGCTCAACCGCGTGATCGAGCGCAAGCCACGCCAGTTCGTGCATGCCGTCGATGGGGTGAGCTTCTCCATCCAACGCGGCAAGACGCTGGCACTGGTGGGCGAATCGGGTTGCGGCAAGAGCACGGTTGCGCGCTTGCTCGTCGGCCTGTACAGCCCGACCCAGGGCACCGTTCGCTTCGACGGCCAGGACACCCAGGCCATGCTGTCGACGCCGGCGGCACGGACGCTGCACCGGCGCATGCAGATGATCTTCCAGGACCCGTACGCGAGCCTGAACCCTCGCTGGACGGTGCGCGACATCGTCGGCGAGCCGCTACGTGAGCACGGCCTGGTGCGTGACGAGGCAGCGCTGAAGCAGCAGGTGGGCGACTTGCTCGCGTCGGTGGGGCTGTCGGCGGCCGACATGGCGAAGTTTCCCCACCAGTTCTCCGGCGGGCAGCGCCAGCGCATCTCGATCGCGCGGGCCCTGGCGACGCAGCCGGAGTTCCTGGTGTGCGACGAGCCGACCTCTGCGCTGGATGTCTCGGTGCAGGCCCAGGTGCTGAACATCATGAAGGACCTGCAGCGAGCGCGCGGTCTGACCTATCTGTTCATCTCGCACAACCTGGCGGTGGTGCGGCATGTCAGCGACCAGGTTGGCGTGATGTACCTCGGCCGGCTGGTCGAACTGGCCGACCGCGACACGCTGTTTTCGACCCCACGCCATCCGTACACCCGCATGCTGCTGGATGCGATTCCCGATATCGCGATGACCGGCCGGGCGCGTACGCCGGTCCAGGGCGAGGTGCCGAACCCCTTGAATCCGCCCGGCGGTTGCGCGTTCCATCCGCGCTGCCCGCACGCCAACACACGCTGCGCGACCGAGCGGCCGGCGCTGAGCAGCTTCAAGGGCATTCAGGTGGCCTGCCACGCCGTGGCCGAGGGGCGCATCACCTCGGCGCCGGTGGCAGCGGGGGCCTAACGGCTGATCGGTGCAGAGGCGCCGCCGGCCGGCGCCGATGCTGCGCCCGGCAAGGTCAGCGGCCCTTTCTGCCCGCAGCCCGCCATGGTGACGGTGAGGGCGGCCACGAGCGTGGCACCGCCGATCAGCGCGCTCGCTACACTGCCCAGGCGTTTCATCCGCCGGATTCTAGTCACCATGAACACAGCTGCCTCGACGCTGACCGACAGCGAATTCCACCGCCTGTCCGATGCCGTGCTGGCCGGCATCGAAGCCAGGATCGACGCCTGGCTGCAGGACGATGTGATCGACATCGATGTGCACCGCACCGGCGGCCTGCTCGAGCTGAGCTTTCCCGATGGCAGCAAGATCATCGTCAACACGCAGCCACCGCTGCATGAACTGTGGGTCGCGGCGCGGGCCGGCGGCCATCACTATCGTTACGAGGCGGGCCGCTGGATCGATACACGCGATGGCAGCGAGTTCTACGCCGCGCTGTCCAGTTTCGCGACCCAACAAGGCCGCAGGCCGTTGCAGTTCGGCGCTTGAACCCACGCGCATTCAGCGCCGGAACAGGTCGAGGATGCCGCGTCGTTCCTCGTCGCTCGGGGCGTGCGGCAGCTTGTCCTCGGTGCCCAGGCTGCTGACGCCGGCGCCGCCGACATATTCGTCGTAGATCCAGTCTCCGCCGCGCTGGGACACCCCTTCTGGAACGGTGGGTTCCTGCACCGGCAGTCGGCGCAGGGCGTGCGTCATGTACTCGATCCAGACCGGCAACGACAAGCCGCCCCCGGTCTCGCGGTCGCCCAGCTTGCGCGGGTTGTCGTAGCCGATCCACACCACCGCGGCGAGTTTGGGCTGGAAGCCGGCGAACCAGGCATCCATCGAATCGTTGGTGGTGCCTGTCTTGCCGTACAGGTCCATTCGCTTGAAGGTCTGGTACACCGCGGCGGCCGTTCCGGCACGCGTCACCTCGCCCATCAACTGGTCCATCACGAAGGCGTTGCGCGCGTCGATCACCCGCATCGACTCGTCGATGGCGGGGGGCTGCGCGTCCAGCAACACCTTGCCCTTGCTGTCGGTGACGCGGGTGATCAGCATCGGATTGACCCGGTAGCCCCCATTGGCAAACACCGAGTAGGCGCTGACCATCTGCATCGGCGTGACCGAGCCTGCGCCCAGCGCCATCGTCAGGTAGGCCGGATGCTTCTCGGCTTCGAAGCCGAAGCGGGTGATCCAGTCCTGCGCGTAGTGCACGCCGACCGACTGCAGCACGCGGATCGACACCATGTTCTTCGACTTGGCCAGCGCCTGCTTCAAAGGCATGGGCCCTTCGAACTTGCCATCGTAGTTCTTCGGCTCCCAAGGCTGGCTGCCCGTGGCGCCGGCATCGAAGAACAAGGGCGCGTCGTTGACGATGGTCTGCGGCGTGAAGCCTTTTTCCAGCGCACTGGAGTAGATGAACGGCTTGAAGCTCGAGCCCGGCTGGCGCCAGGCCTGCACGACATGGTTGAACTTGTTCTTGCCGAAGTCGAAGCCGCCGACCAGGGCGCGGATCGCGCCGGTGGCAGGCTCCATCGACACGAACGCGCCTTCGACTTCGGGTTGCTGCGTCAGCGACCAATCGCCCTTGGGGCCCTTGACCGCCCGTACGATCGCGCCGCGGCGGATCTGCGTCTTCGGTCCGGCCTTGTCGGACAGGCCCGAGGTCACCGGCTTCAGGCCATCACCCGTGACGGTGATGTTCTCTCCGGACTCCAGCACCGCGACCACCTTGCGCGGCGAAGCCTCCAGCACCACGGCAGCCTTCAGTTCGTCGTTGTCCGGATGGTCGGCGAGCGCTTCGGCGATGCGGGCGTCGATGTCCTTCGGATCGGCCGGCAGGTCGACGTAGTCTTCCGGGCCCCGGTACACCTGCCGGCGCTCGTAGTTCAGCAGCCCGCGCCGCAGCGCGCGGTAGGCCACCGCCTGATCGCCGGCATCGACCGTCACATACACGTTCAGGCCCCGTGTCGTGGTCTCCTCGCCGTACTGGCTGTAGATCAGCTGGCGGACGGTCTCGGCGACATATTCGGCATGCACGCTGCTGTCGGCCGGAACGCGATAGCGCAGCTGCTGCTTGCGGGCGGCGTCGGCTTGTTCCTCGGTGATGAAGCCGTTCTCGTACATGCGCTGGATGATGTACTGCTGCCGACGCGTCGCCCGCTGCGGATTGCTGATCGGGTTGTAGGCCGAAGGGGCTTGGGGCAGCCCGGCCAGCATCGCGGCCTCGGCGATCGTGAGGTCCTTCAGCGGCTTGCCGAAGTAGATCTCGCTCGCCGCCGCAAAGCCGTAGGCGCGCTGGCCGAGGAAGATCTGGTTCATGTAGATCTCGAGGATGTGCTCCTTGCTGAGCTGGCTCTCGATCTTCAGCGCCAGCAGGATCTCGTAGATCTTGCGAGTGAAGGTCTTCTCGGTGGACAGGTAGAAGTTGCGGGCCACCTGCATCGTGATCGTCGATGCGCCCTGGCTCTTGGCCTTGTTGAACTGCGCCAGGCCTGCGCGGATGATGCCGAGGTAGTCCACCCCCCCATGGCGATAGAAGCGCGCATCCTCGATGGCCAGCACCGCTTCCTGCATCACCTTCGGGATTTGCTCGATCGGCGTGAAGAAGCGGCGCTCCTCGCCGAATTCGCCGAGCAATACGCCGTCTGCCGAGATCACACGAAGAGGCAGCTTCGGCCGGTAGTCGGTCAGGCCGCTGATTTCGGGCAGGTTCGGGTAGGCCACGGCCAGCGCCACGGCCAGCAGCATCATGCCGCCCACCAGGGCCGCGAGGCCGCCGCCCAGCAGCCACGACAGCGCGCGCACCACCGGGCTCGCTGTCCAGCGTGGCGAAGATGGGGCACGGCGAGGCGCGGCGTCGGCGCTGTCAGGGTCGCTCATAGAGCGTGTCAGTGTATAGAAAGCGCCTTGGCCGCCGGTGCTTCAACCGCCAACTGCCAAGCACTGCACGGCGCTAGCGGCTTGTTTCAACTGCATGCAAGAACGTCGGCGAATCGCAACGAGCCGCAAGGTGGTAAAAGGAAATTTCCTTTGGTGCACAAAGGCTTTACTGCTAGCATTGAAGTAGTTTCTTAAGAATTGCTGTCGCATTTTCCGCCCGTTGGGGGAGACCGTCGTGAGCTTTCTGGACTTGCTGCTGGGCCGCAAGCATCCGCCGATGATCGGGTTGGACATCAGTTCGTCGAGTGCCAAGCTCGTCGAACTGGGGCAGGCTGCGAACGGCGAATTCGTGCTGGAACGTTTCGCCTCCGAGCCCTTCGAAAAGGGTTGGATCACCGATGGCCAGATCGAGAAGTTCGACGAGGTCGCCGAAGCCGTGCGCAAGCTGGTGCAGAAGAGCGGCACGCGCACCAAGCAAGTCGCGATGGCCATGCCGCAGTCCGCGGTGATCACCAAGAAGATCATGCTGCCGGCCGGGCTGCGCGAGGAAGAGCTCGAGTTGCAGGTCGAGTCCGAGGCCAACCAGTACATCCCGTTCTCGCTCGACGAGGTCAGCCTGGACTTCTGCGTCATCGGTCCCAGCCCCACGTCGGGGGGTGACGTCGAAGTGCTGATCGCGGCTTCGCGCAAAGACCGCGTGCAGGATCGCCAAGGCCTGGCTGAAGCCGCCGGGCTCAAGCCGCTGGTCCTGGACATCGAGTCGCACGCCTCGCGCCTGGCGATGACCCGTGTCGTGTCGGCGTTGCCCAATGAAGGCAAGGATGCACTGGTCGCGCTGTTCGAGATCGGGGCGGACACCACCAGCCTCAAAGTGCTGCGTGACGAGGAGATGCTGTACGACCGCGATCAGGCCTTTGGCGGCTCTCAGCTGACCCAGCTGATCTCGCGGCAGTACGGCTTCTCCTTCGAGGAGGCCGAGCAGAAGAAGCTGGCGAGCGATCTGCCAGAAGACTACGACAGCGCCATCCTGGCCCCCTTCGTCGACAGTCTTTCCCAAGAGATTGGGCGAGCGCTGCAGTACTTCTTCACCAGCACGCCCCACCACAAAGTGCACTACGTGATGCTGGCCGGCGGTACGGCCACGTTGCCGGGCCTGAAGGAGCGGGTGACCGAATTGACCGGCTTTGCTTCGATGGTGGTCAATCCCTTCGACAACATGAAGCTCGGTTCAGCAGTCCGGGAGGCCAAGGTGCGGCGCGAGGCGCCGTCCTACCTCACCGCCTGCGGCCTGGCGATGCGGAGGTTCGTGCAGTGATCCTGATCAACCTGCTGCCCCACCGCGAGGAGAAGCGGCGTCAACGCAAGCGCGCATTCTTTGCCGGCCTGGGCGTGGCGGCGGTCGTCGGGGTGCTGGCCGCTGGCGTCTGGTACCTGGTGCTGGAACAGATGACGGCTGCGCAGCAGGCGCGTAACGCCTTTCTCGGTGCGGAGATCAAGAGGCTCGAGGCGCAGATCAAGGACATCGCGGACCTGAAGACGGAAATCGAAGGCTTGAAGGCGAGGCAGAAGGCGGTGGAGGACCTGCAGACCAACCGCAACATGCCGGTGTACCTGTTGGACGAACTGGTGCGTTTCACGCCAGAGGGGATCTATTTCACGGCCATCAAGCAGGTCGGCGATCAGGTCACGGTGACTGGCATTGCCCAGACCAACGAACGCGTGTCCGAGTTCCTGCGCAACACGCAGAATCAGTCGAAGTGGCTGCGCAAACCTGAACTTGTTGAGATCAAGGCCGTCAGCCTGCCGCCCTCGGCCGGCAGTCGCGAGCAGCGGCGGCTCTTCGATTTCTCTGTGCGCGTGCTGCTCACGCAGCCGGCTGCCCAAGCCCCGGCCGTGCCGGCTTCGGCAGCTTCAGCCCCGTCCAAGGCCGCTTGAGGACACGCGATGGCCACCACCACACGTCCCGCCAATCTGGATGTCGCCAGCGCCTTTGGCAAGGCCAGTTCGCAGTTCAAAGGGCTCAATGCGCGCGAGCCCGGGCAATGGCCGCTGCTGCCCAAGGTCTGCGCATGGATCGGTGCCGGCGCGGCAGTGCTCGCCGCGCTTTGGTTCTTCGTGATCTCGGACGCCGCTGAAGCGCTCGAGGCCGAGCGCAACAACGAGCCCAAGCTGAAACAGGAGTACCTCGGCAAACTGGCCCAGGCTGTCAACTTGTCCGAACTTCGCAAGCAGAAGCAGCAGGTGCAGGAGTACGTCACTCAGCTCGAAAAGCAGCTGCCCGGCAAGGCCGAGATGGACGCGCTGCTTTCGGACATCAACCAGGCGGGCATCGGTCGCGGCCTGCAGTTCGAGTTGTTCAGGCCTGGTCAGGTGGAGCTGAAGGACTTCTACGCCGAACTGCCCATTTCGATCAAAGTGAGCGGCCGTTATCACGACATTGGTGCCTTCGCGGCCGATGTCGCAAACCTTTCGCGCATCGTCACGTTGCATAACCTGGCGATCACCTTGCCGACCAAGGATGCCGGAGGAAACCTGCAGATGGAGGCGACGGCGCGCACCTACCGCTATCTGGACGTGAACGAGATGGCGGAGATTCGCAAGTCCAAGGCCGAAGCAGCCAAAGCCAAGGGAGGGAAGAAATGAGGCCCGGACCTGGCTGCGGACTGCGTTGGTTGTTGCCTGCTGTCGCGGTGCTCGGCTCCCTGGCCGCCTGCTCAGCCGATCAGGAAGAGCTCACAACCTGGATGGAGCAGCAAAGGCGCACTGTGCGGCCAAGCGTGCAACCGTTGGTCGCGCCGAAGAAGTTCGAAGCTGCCCCGTACGAAGTGGGCCAGGCTGTGGACCCGTTCAGCACCCAGAAGTTGAGCGTTGCGCTGAAGCAGGAAGCGCGACAGCCGAATTCCTTGCTTGCAGCGGAAATGAGTCGCCGCAAAGAGGCCCTGGAACAGTACCCGACCGACAGCATGGCCATGGTCGGCAGCATGACCGAACCCAAGAGCGGGCGGCAGTACGCCTTGCTCAAGGTCGACAACCTCCTTTATCAGGTCAAGATCGGTGACCACTTGGGCCTCAATTTCGGCAAGGTCACCCGCATCACCGAGACGGAAGTGGCTCTGCGCGAGATCGTGCAGGACGCTGCTGGCGAATGGATCGAGCGCACCAGCACGCTCCAACTGCAGGAGAAGGGGCGATGAACAACATGCAGGAGAACCGCAACATGCTGAAGTGGTGCGTCCGGCTTGCCGCTTTGGGGATGGCGTTGCTGTCGCCGTTGGCCGCGCTGGCACAGAACGCGATCCAGGCGATCACCAGCACGCAGCAGGCCGGTGCGGAGGTGGTGCGCATCGAGTTTGCCGAACCGCTGACCGCCGTACCGACCGGGTTCGCGGTGCAGACGCCGCCGCGCATTGCAGTCGATCTGAATGGCGTCACCAATGGGCTGGGCAAGAACATCGTGGAGGTGAACCAGGGCAATCTTCGCTCGGTGAACATTGCGCAGGCCGGTGAACGTACTCGGCTGGTGTTGAACCTGCGTCAGTCGTCCAACTACCGGGCCGAACTGCAAGGCAAGGCGCTGGTGCTGGTGGTGGAGGCAGGCGCTGCCCCGAGCCTCGCGGCGAGCACTGGGGAGCCGACCCACTTCGCAGCCAGCCAGAATCGCGAGCAACTGCCACTGCGCGATATCGATTTCCGGCGGGGTCCTGACGGTGCGGGTCGTGTGGTCGTGTCGCTCGCCAGCACGCAGGTCGGTGTGGACATCCGGCAGCAGGGGCAGAGCCTGGTTGTCGAATTCCTCCGCTCGAGTCTGCCGGACAACCTGCGTCGCCGCCTCGACGTGACCGACTTCGGGACGCCGGTCCAAAGCATTGCCACATTCCAGAGCGGCGAGCGCGTACGGATGGTCGTCGAGCCCCGCGGCAACTGGGAGCACAGCGCATACCAGAGCGACAACCAGTTCGTCCTGGAAGTGCGGCCGATGAAGATCGACCCTAACAAGCTGACACAAGGCCCCGGCTATTCAGGTGAGAAGCTGTCACTGAACTTCCAGAACATCGAGGTCCGTGCACTGCTGCAGGTGATTGCAGACTTCACGAACTTCAATGTGGTGACCAGCGACACCGTGAACGGCAACGTGACACTGCGGCTGAAGGATGTGCCCTGGGATCAGGCGCTGGACATCATCATGCAGAGCAAGGGCCTGGGCGTCCGCAAGACCGGCAACGTTCTCTGGATCGCGCCGAAGGATGAACTGGCGACCAAGGAACAGGTGGAACTCGAGGCCAAGAAGAAGATTGCCGACCTGGAGCCGCTGCGCACCCAGGCCTTCCAGCTCAACTACACGCGTGCCGAAGATGTCGCCAAGGGTCTTACCGGGCAGAACGTTGGAGGCGGTGCCGGCGGAGGCGGTGGTAGCGGTGCAAGCTCCAACACGACACGCGTCCTGACGGCACGCGGCAGCGTCATGTTCGAGTCGCGCACGAATCAACTCTTTGTCAGCGATATTCCCTCGAAGCTCGAGGAGATTCAGGCGCTGATTGCCAAGATCGATATCCCTGTGCGCCAGGTGTTGATCGAAGCGCGCATCGTGGAGGCCGACGACAAGTTCGGGCGGGCGCTGGGGGTCAAGCTCGGCGCCTCGGACTTCCGGGGGCTTGCAGGCGGCATCCCCGGCTACAACGTCGGCGGCAACAACTACGTCACGATCGGCGGCAACTACAACGCGGTCGGTGGACAGACCCTCCAATTGAAGAAGGACGACTTCAAGTACAACGATACGCAGCTCGTCAACCTGCCCGCAAATTCCGGGTCGTTCAGTACCCAGTCTGCCGCGTCGTTCGCGCTTTCGCTGTTCAGTCCATTGGCAAATCGATTCCTCAACCTCGAGCTTTCAGCGCTTGAAGCCGATGGCAAGGGCAAGATCATCTCGAGCCCCCGGGTGATCACCGCCGACCAAACGAAGGCTGTCATCGAGCAGGGCGAGGAGATTCCCTACCAGGTTGCAACCTCGAGCGGCGCGACGTCGATCCAGTTCAAGAAGGCCAGTCTGCGCTTGGAGGTCACGCCGCAGATCACCCCCGAAGGCAGCGTCATCATGAACCTGGACGTCTCCAAGGACAGTCGTGGCGAACTGACATCAGCGGGGCCGGCGATCAACACCAAGCATGCTCAAACGCAGGTGCTGGTCGAGAACGGCGGGACTGTCGTGATTGGCGGCATCTTCACCCAGAACGAGCGCACCGACATCGCGAAGGTGCCCCTGCTCGGCGATGTGCCGGTGTTGGGCTACCTGTTCCGCAACAACACCCGGATCGCCGAGAAGACCGAACTCCTGATCTTCATTACACCGAAGATCGTGACTGAACGCGCCGCGGCGCGCTGAGACCGATGCTGAAGACAATGACGCGTATTCAAGGAGCCCAACGCATGAAATCCTGGCGAGCCTGGGTTGCCGGGTTGGCGACCGTCGTGCTGGCGGGCTGTGGCGGAGGTGGAGACGGTGGCACGCCGATTCTCGGGCCGACGACGCCGACGCCGACCGCAAATGATCTGGTGCTGGTGCTGTCCGAGTCGACAATCTCGAATGCGGGCAACAAGACGGTCGATGCGACGGTCACCGCCGTCGACAAGAACAACAACGCCATTGCCAATGTCCCGGTGACGGTCAGCGTCAGCGGGACCGCGACGATCAGCATCACCGACAACGCCACCAAGACCGGGTCCGACGGCAAGCTGAAAGGCACGATCAGCATTGGCTCGGACCGAAGCTTGCGGACCATCACCGTCACCGCGCAGAGTGGCACCTTGACGAAGACGGCAAGTCTTCAGGTGATTGATGACAGCACCAGTGGTGCGCCGAAGGCAGCGGACCTGACCTTGGCGCTTTCTTCCCCCACCCTGCAGAATTCCGGCACGCAGACGGTCACCGTGACGGCGACGGCTGTAGACGCCAACCGGAATACCGTTGCCAACATTCCGGTGACGCTGGCGGTGGACAATGGTGCGACCATCAAGGTCGGTTCGACGGTGACCAACGCGGATGGCAAGGTGACCGGCGAGATCAGCATTGGCGATGACAAGACCAATCGCGTTGTCGCCGTCGTGGCGACCAGTGGGACGCTGACGCGTCGTACGGCGCTGCAGATCACAGGTTCCCAGATCAAGGCCACGTTGCTGCCGGCCGTGCTCAGCGCCGGACAAGCTGGCAAGATCCAATACAAGTTGCTGGACTCTAGCGGTAATCCGGTCCCGCTCAAGGCCGTGACCATCGTATCGAATCCCGGCGGTGTGCAGTCGGCCGGAACATCCGATCTCAACGGTGACTTCGAGTATGCGTACACGGCGCCCACGATCGGTGGCGTACTGTCGATCAAGGCCAGCGCGATCGGCATCGAGAATGTCTCCAACGTCCTGGTGCAGGGTGGTGGCCTTCCTGGCGTGACCACCAAGGTGCAGTCTGCTTCGGTGTCAGCGAGTCCGTCGGTGGTGCCCGTCAACACGCCGCTGACGAAGAATCAGGCAGCCATCCGGGCGCTCTTCCTGGGAGCCCTCAATGCGCCGGTGGCGAACATTCGGGTGCGGTTTGACCTGGACGGCGACAAGCAATCGATCGGCGGCACCTTTACCTCGGGCAGCACGATGGTTTACAGCGATGCCAATGGCATTGCCTCGACCTCGTACGTACCAGGATCCCGATTCAGCCCGACCGACGGCGTGACGATTCGCGCCTGTTGGGATTACAACGACTTTGCCGAGGGCGTGTGCCCCAATGCTACCAAGACCACGCTCACCGTCATTTCTGACTCCCTTTCAGTTTCGATCGGTACCAACGACTTGATCGGTGAAGATGAAACCAAGCTGAAGTACGTCAACCGCTTTGTTGTTCAAGTGGTGGACTCGTCGGGCTTGGCGGCGCCTGACGTGCAGGTCAGCGTCAGTGTCGATCTGCTGCAGTACCTCAAGGGCTACTACGTCCTGGGCTTGAACTCTCAAGGCCGGCAGCTTTGGCTGCAGCAGGTGGCTGCCACTTGCGACAATGAAGACTTGAACCGCAATGGTGTCGCCGAGGTGTTCAGCAACAGCGCTGTGGAGGACGCCAACGGCAGCTTCAACCTCACGGCAGGGCGACCGGCGCTCGAGCCGCGAAAAGCGGATGTCGCGGTGTCGTTTGAAAGCGGCACCAAGACAGATGCCAATGGCGTGGTGGTGGTCAAGATCGAGTATCCCAAGAATGTCGCGTCCTGGGACGTGTTCAACCTGGTCGCGACGGCATCGGGCGTGGCCGGCACTGAAGGGCGTTCGAATTACGTTGCACTGCTGCCGGTGCCGGCCGAGGTCATCAACAAGTTCGATACCGCGCCGCCGTTCATCAACAGCCCCTATGGCCAGCAGAGTAGCCCCACGGTGGAGGCCAAGGAGCCTGGCTCGACTCGTCCGGCAGCCATGCTCTGCACCAACCCCAACTGACAGTGAAGCCGATCTCGCTGGTGGGCATGCCGGGCAGCGGCAAGTCCACTGTCGGGCGGCAACTGGCGCGACAGTTGGGCTGGCGGCTGATCGACAGCGACGCCGACATAGAACAGCGGATCGGCATGCCGATCCGCTTTTTCTTCGAGCAGCAGGGCGAGTCAGCCTTTCGTGACATCGAGGAAGAGGCCATCGCACGCCTGTCACGACTTGAGCGTACGGTGATTGCCACCGGGGGGGGCGCGGTGTTGCGACCTGCCAACCGGCGCGCCCTGTCTGAGCACACGCATGTCGTGTACTTGCGCTCGACACCTGAAGAACTCCATCGGCGATTGCGGCACGACACGCAGCGCCCGCTGCTGCAAGTCGCCGATCCGCTACGGCGCCTGCGCGAATTGTTCCGTGAGCGTGATCCGCTGTACCGCGAAGCGGCGCAGTTCGTCATCGAGACGGGCCGGCCGACGATCCCGATGCTCACCAACATGATCCTGATGCAGTTGGAGCTGGCCGGTGTGATCGACCCCGCCCAAGTGCCGGCCACGGTCGGCCGCGTGCTGCCGCCTGCGCGCTGACGCACACCGCTCGGCGCCGACCTCGTGCGCCCGCGCCCTACACTTGCGGGCCATGAGTCTGGACATCTCTTCCCCGGTGCGGGTGCCGATCGCGCTAGGCGATCGCAGCTACGACATCCTGATCGGCCAGCAACTGCTCGGCAACCCGACCAGTTGGGACGGGCTTCCCGTTTCGGCAGACGCGATGATCGTCAGCAATACGACCGTGGCCCCGCTGTACGCCGCGGCGCTCGCGGCGCAACTCGCTCGGCGCCACCAGCGCGTGCTGCAAGTGCAATTGCCCGACGGCGAAGCCCACAAGGACTGGCAGACGCTGAACCTGATCTTCGACGCTCTGCTGGGGGGAGGCTGCGATCGCAAGACCGTGCTGTACGCGTTGGGCGGCGGCGTCGTTGGCGACATCACCGGTTTTGCCGCGGCCTGCTACATGCGTGGCGTGCCCTTTGTGCAGGTTCCGACCACCTTGCTCGCGCAGGTCGACTCGTCGGTGGGCGGCAAGACGGCCGTGAACCACCCGCTGGGCAAGAACATGGTCGGGGCCTTCTATCAGCCTGCGCGGGTGATCTGCGATCTGGACGTGTTGTCCACGCTGCCGCCGCGCGAGCTCTCGGCCGGGCTGGCAGAGGTCATCAAGTACGGTCCCATTGCGGATGCCGGCTTCCTGGCCTGGCTGGAGGACAAAGTCGATGCGCTGCGAGCGTTGGAGCCGCAGGCCCTGGCCCACGCAGTGCGGCGCTCGTGCGAGATCAAGGCCTGGGTTGTTGGCCAGGACGAGCGCGAAGGTGGTTTGCGGGCGATCCTGAATTTCGGCCACACCTTCGGCCATGCGATCGAAGCGGGCATGGGCTATGGCGCCTGGCTGCACGGCGAGGCCGTCGCGTGCGGGATGGTGCTGGCCGCGGAGCTCTCGGCCCGACTCGGCCTGGTGGAGGCTGCGTTCGTGCCGCGACTCACACAGCTGCTCCAGCGGGCGGGGCTGCCGACCGTCGCGCCTGCGATGCCAGGCGAACGATGGCTCGAGCTGATGCGCGTGGACAAGAAGTCCGAAGCAGGTGAGATCCGCTTTGTGCTGTTGGACGGCGTGGGCCATGCGACGGTGCGCGGTGCGCCCGATGCGCTTGTGCTCGACGTGATCGCCGCGCACAGCCCCGCCGGCTGAGCGTCAAGCGCGATGGCACTGGCTGCTTATGCCAGCGACGCCGCCCTCTCGCGGGGGCGGCGCTACCCCGAACCCCCGGTACGCCTGCGAGACGACTTCCAGCGTGATCGCGATCGCATCGTGCACAGCACGGCGTTCAGGCGGCTGGTGTACAAGACCCAGGTCTTCATCAACCACGAAGGCGACCTGTTCCGAACGCGGTTGACGCACTCGCTCGAGGTGGCCCAGCTGGCCCGTTCGATCGCACGGGGCCTGTCGCTGAACGAGGACCTGGTCGAAGCCATCGCGCTGGCGCACGATCTCGGCCACACGCCGTTTGGCCACGCAGGCCAGGACGCGCTGCACGACTGCATGCACGAGCATGGCGGGTTCGAACATAACCTGCAAAGCCTGCGGGTCGTGGACCGGCTCGAGGCCCGTTATCCAGCATTCGACGGACTGAACCTCTGCTTCGAAACGCGCGAGGGCATCCTGAAGCACTGTTCGCGGCGGGATGCCGAGCGGATCGAAAGCGAGGAGCCGGATGGCGTCGCGCGGCGGTTTCTGGACGGCACGCAGCCCAGCCTGGAAGCCCAGCTGTGCAACCTGGCTGACGAGATCGCCTACAACGCCCACGACATCGACGACGGTGTTCGCTCAGGGCTGCTGAACCTGGCGCAGCTTGAGGCGGTGCCGCTGCTGCAGCGGCACCTGGCCAGCACGCTGCGTGACCATCCCTCGTTGACCGGACGACGGCTGCTGTTCGAGATGATCCGCCGTATGCTCTCCGAGCAGGTGCACGACGTGATCGATGCCAGTGCCGAAGCGCTTCGCGTGGCCGGGCCGAGCGACGCGTGGGCAGCGCGGGTCATGCCGCGGATGGTCCGCTTCAGTGCTGGCCTGCATGGTGAGATCTCGGCCCTGAAGCACTTGCTCATGCGCGAGTTGTATCGCCATCCCCAGGTGATGCGCAGCACCGCCGTGGCGCGCACCGTGGTGAGGGAACTCTTCCAAGCCTACGTCGACACACCGTCCGAGATGCCGCAGGACTTTGCGGCCCAGGCTGATCTGCACCGAGCCGTGGCTGACTACGTGGCCGGAATGACCGACCGCTTCGCGACGCGCGAGCACCGTCGTCTGACGGGGCGCGATGCATTTGCGGATGCGATGGCGGATCTGCGTTAAGCGCCGCCGGCCTCGAGGTCCGCCATGGCAAGGCAGAAGCGACTCGCCGCCGCAGGGCAGGTGCACCTGGTCACGCTGCCGGCTGCAGACGGACGACCCCTGTGCCTGGACGACGAGGACCGCCGCAAATTCGTGGCGGCCTTGCGCGATGCAGCGGTCCACTGCCGCTGCGCGGTTCACGCGCATGCGCTACTCGACGCCGAGGCGTTGCTGCTGGTCACGCCCGAGCGGTCTGATGCCCTCAGCCGGCTCCTTCAGGAACTCGGTCGTCGCTACGTGGCTGGATTCAATCGGCGGCACGGACGCGGCGGACCGCTGTGGGCCGGGCGTTTTCGCGCCGCCATCTTGCAGCCTGGGCCCCGGGTCCTCGAGGCCATGCTCTATGTCGATCTGCTGCCGGTGCGGGCTGGCATCGCGGCACAGGCCGGCGACTACGCCTGGTCGAGCGCCAGGCACCACCTGGGACAGGCACGCGATCCGGCCGTCAGCGACAACAGTGCCTATTGGCAACTCGGCAATACCCCCTTCGATCGCGAGCAGGCCTACCGTCGCTGGCTGGACGAGGGGCTGGCGCCGGCGCGGGTGGCCGAATTGGACGATTCAAGCCGCAAGGGCTGGGCACTGGGAGACGCCGGCTTCCTGGTGGCAATGGCGGAGCTGACGGGACGGCCCGTGCGACCCCGGCCGCGTGGACGGCCGGCGAAGCCGTCCGCGGCCTGAGCGCGTGCTGGCTCGGGAAATGCTAGCCAACCGCAAGCGCATCCACCTCTCTGTTTGATATGTCCCCAATAAACAGCCAGACAATTCGCTCTGAACTTAATTGGGGACATATCAATGCGAAAAGCGCTTGAGTCGTTTGCTGCGCCGCAGTAATCTCGCGGCTCTTTGAAAATCTTGCGAAGGAGCGCGCTCGTGAGCGATGCCGTCCAGGGACCCGCGTCCCGCACCGAAATCGAAGCGCTGGCCAGCCAGGGCCTGTACGACCCCACGCAAGAACACGATGCCTGCGGCGTCGGCTTCGTGGCCCACATCAAGGGCCAGCGGGCGCATGGCATCGTCGAGCAGGGCCTGAAGATCCTCGAGAACCTGGATCACCGCGGCGCCGTGGGCGCCGACAAGCTGATGGGCGACGGCGCCGGCATCCTGATCCAGCTGCCCGACGAGTTCTACCGTGCGGAAATGGCCAAGCAAGGCATCGAGCTGCCGCCGCCCGGCGAGTACGGCGTCGGCATGATCTTCCTGCCGAAGGAGCACGCCTCGCGCCTGGCCTGCGAGCAGGAGCTCGAACGCGCGGTCAAGACCGAAGGCCAGGTGCTGATCGGCTGGCGCGACGTGCCGGTCGACCGCGACATGCCGATGAGCCCGGCCGTGCGCGCCAAGGAGCCGGTGATCCGCCAGATCTTCATCGGCCGCGGGGCCGATGTCATCGTGCCCGACGCGCTGGAACGCAAGCTCTACGTCATCCGCAAGACCGCCTCGGCAGCGATCCAGGCGCTCAAGCTCACGCACAGCCGCGAGTACTACGTGCCCAGCATGAGCTGCCGCACCGTCATCTACAAAGGCCTGCTGCTGGCCGATCAGGTTGGCCGTTATTACAAAGACCTGGCCGACCCGCGCGTCGTCTCGGCCATCGCCCTCGTCCACCAGCGCTTCTCCACCAACACCTTCCCCGAGT
>CAZXLI010000086.1:0-22045 GCA_964641795.1 uncultured Bordetella sp.
AAGCTGATGCCTTCCTGTTTCTTGGCCGCCTTGGCGGTACGCACGAGCAGGAAGATGTCGGTCGCGTCCTGCGCCAGCGTGGTCCAGATCTTCTGGCCGTTGACGACGAAGTCGTCGCCGTCGGCGACGGCCTCGGTGCGCAGGCTCGCGAGGTCGGAGCCGGAGTTCGGCTCCGAATAGCCCTGGCACCAGATGTGTTCGCACGACAGGATGCGCGGCAGGTAGCTCGCGCGTTGTGCATCGCTGCCGTGCTGGATGAGCAGCGGGCCGACCATCACAACCCCCTGGTCGGGCGCGCGGGCCACGCCGTGGCGCTCGAACTCCTCGAAATAGGCGATCAGCTTGTCCGGCGCCAGGCCCATGCCGCCGTGCTGCACCGGCCATGCCGGCGCGAGCCAGCCCTGCGCCGCGAGTACGCGCGTCCAGTCGCGGATCTCGGCCCAGCGCTGGCGGCGCTTGGGGTAGCGCAGCGCCTCGGGGTAGTTCTGCGCCAGGAACCGACGCAGGCGGGCCCGGAAGTCGTCGGTGGGCAGCGCGTTCCAGTCGGTGGCCGTCATGCGGCGGCTCCTTCGCCCGCGCGGCGGGAGAGCAGGGCGTAGCGGCGCCGCTGCGCCGCCCCGTTGCCGAGCCAGGCCGACAGCACCAGCGCGCGCTGCAGGTACAGGCCCAGGTCGTGCTCGTCGGTGAAGCCGATCGCGCCGTGCAGCTGCACCGACTCCTTGGCGATCGTGAGGGCGGCGTCGGAGCAGCGCGCCTTGGCACGCGCAGCCAGCAGCGCGCGCGCCGCGCCGTCGGCCCCTGCATCGAGGGCGGCCAGCGCCTCGGCCACCACGGCCGCGGCGAGCTGCTGCTGGATGTGCATGTCCACCGCGCGGTGCTGCAGGCTCTGGAAGCTGCCGATCGCCTTGCCGAACTGCTTGCGCGTGCGCAGGTAGTCCAGCGTCATCTCCACCATGCGGCAGGCGAGGGCGCAGAGTTCGGCAGCCGCCAGTACCACGGCCTCGTCGTGCGCCCGTGCCAGCGTCTGCAGGGCCGCGTTGCCGCTGGCCAGAAGATGGTCCGACGGCACGCCGGCCCGGTCCAGATGCAGCCGGGCCGAGAAGCTGCCGTCTGCCAGCAAGACGGGCTCGCACCGAAGGCCCGGCGTCGTGGCCGGCAGCCAGACGAGGGCCAACCCGTCGGCCGAAGAAGCGGTGACGATGTAGCCACTTGCCGCGCAACCCGGCCGCACGTGCTGCTTGCCGCCGCTCAGACTCAGCGTGCCCTGGCCGCGCGCGCACACCGTCGCGGGATCGGAAAGTTCGCCGTTCTTGCCAAAGGCACCTTCGCCGGTGGCGTCCTCCTGCCACGCGACGGCGGGTAGGCTGCTCCCTGCGGCCAGCTCGGCCAGCAGACGGCGCGCGAGTTCGCTGCCGCTACAGCCTTCGAGCAGCCGCCCCGCGAAGGCGACCACCGGCAGCAGCGGTTCGGGCGTTGCCTGCGCGGCCAGCGCCCCGGCCACCTCGGCCATCTCGGTGAGCCCCTGGCCGTAGCCGCCAGCGGCCTCGGGCGCCAGCAACCCGGTCCAGCCCTGGCCGGCGAGCGCCGTCCAGAAGGCCAGGTCGAAGCCAGGGGCCTTGCCGCGCAGCGCGCGGGCGCGCGAGGGTGGGGACTCCTTGGCGGCGAAGCTGGCCGCGCTGGAACGCAGCAGATCGAGTTGCTGGCGGCGCTCGTCCGTAGCGGCGGCGTCGGCTGTTTCAAGCATGGGAATCGGGCGGGACGGGTTCGTGGGCATCAATACGACTTGGGCAGACCCAGCACCTTCTCGGCGATGAAGCACAGGATCAGCTGCGGGCTGATCGGCGCGACGCGCGGGATCAGCATCTCGCGCAGGTAGCGCTCGACCTGGTACTCCTTCGCGTAGCCGAAGCCGCCGAGCGTGGCCATCGCGCGCTGGCAGGCGGCGAAGCCGGCCTCGGCGGCCATGTACTTGGCTGCGTTCGCGTCGGCGCCGCAGTCCTTCTTCTGGTCGTACTTCCAGGCCGCGCGCATCGCCATCAGCCAGGCCGCCTCGAGTTCCATCCACGACTGCGCCAGCGGATGCTGGATGGCCTGGTTCTGGCCGATCGGGCGGTCGAAGACGATGCGCTCCTTCGCGTACTGGGCGGCGCGCTCGAGCGCCACCTGGCCGAGCCCCACCGCCTCGCCGGCGATCAGGATGCGCTCCGGGTTCATGCCGTGCAGGATGTACTCGAAGCCGCGGCCTTCCTCGCCGATGCGGTCTTCGACCGGCACCTTCAGCCCGTCGATGAAAAGCTGGTTCGAGTCGACCGCCTTGCGGCCCATCTTCTCGATCTCGCGCACCTCGACGAACTTGCGGTCGAGGTCGGTGTAGAACAGGCTCAGGCCGAATGTCGGCTTGGGGCACTGCTCCACCGGCGTGGTGCGCGCCAGGATCAGCATCTTGTTGGCGACCTGCGCGGTGGAGATCCAGACCTTCTGGCCCGACAGCACGTAGTGGTCGCCGCTGCGCTCGGCGCGCGTCTTCAGCTTGGTGGTGTTCAGGCCCGTGTTGGGCTCGGTGACCGCGAAGCAGGCCTTTTCCTTGCCCCCGATCAGCGGCGGCAGCATGCGGCGCTTTTGCGCCTCATTGCCGAACACCACCACCGGCTGCAGGCCGAAGATGTTCATGTGCACCGACGAGCAGCCGGAAAGCCCCGCGCCCGAGCGCGAGATCGCGGTCATCATCACCGTGGCCTCGGTGATGCCCATGCCGCTGCCGCCATACTCCTGCGGCATGCAGATGCCGAGCCAGCCACCCGCGGCCAGCGCATCGTAGAAGTCGAACGGAAAACCGCCTTCGCGGTCCCGAGCGAGCCAGTAGTCGTCGCCGAAAGCCGAGCAGACCTTGCCGATCGCCTCGCGGATGGCTTCGTGTTCGCGGTTGTCTGTGAAGTCCATATCTGATCAAAAGCTCATGGCGAGACGGGTGCCTTGGTCGATGGCTCGCAGCGCGTCGAGTTCGGCCGCGAGCTCGGCGCCGCCGATCACGGCCGGTGCGACGCCGAGGTCGCGCAGCTGGGCGGCGAGCGCGTTCTCCGATTCCTGCCCGGCGCAAACGACCACCGTGTCCACCTCGAGCAGCTGTGGCTCGCCCTCGATGCGCAGGTGCAGGCCTGCATCGTCGATGCGTTCGTACGTGCAGCCCGACAAGGTCTGCAGCCCGCGCTGCTCGAGCCGGGCGCGCAGCGCCCAACCGGTCGACAGCCCGAGCGTGCGCCCCGGTTTCTCGGGCTTGCGCTGCAGCAGGGTGACGGTGCGCAGCGGGCGCGGCGCGACCGGCTGGGCCAGGCCGCCGGGCGCCTCGGCGGCCGTCGACACGCCCCACTCGCGGAAGAAGCCGCTGACTTCGCCGGTGGCCGCATGTCCGTTGTGGCGGGCCGGTTCAAACTCCTCGTGCAGCAGGTACTCCGCGACGTCGAAGCCGATGCCGCCGGCGCCGATCACCGCCACGCGGCGACCGGCCTTCTTGCGGCCCGCGAGCAGGTCGGCGTAGCCGATCACCTTCGGGTGGTCGAGCCCCGGAATGTCCGGCACGCGCGCGCGCACGCCGGTGGCGACGACGACATGGTCGTAGCCGCCGCGCGCCAGCTCGGCGGCCGCGGGCCGCCGGTTGAACCGCAGCGCCACGTCGCCGTCGGCCAGGCCGGTGCGGAAGTAGCGCAGCATTTCATTGAACTCCTCCTTGCCGGGCACGGCGCGGGCCAGGTTGAGCTGGCCGCCGATCTCGCCGCCCGCCTCGAACAGCTCGACCGCGTGGCCGCGCTGCGCGGCCGTCACCGCGCAAGCCAGGCCGGCCGCGCCGGCACCGACCACCGCGACGCGGCGGCGCCCCGGGCTGGCCGACATCTCGTCGAACTCGAGTTCGCGCCCGGCGCGCGGGTTCACGAGGCAGGACGTTGGCTGCTCGGTGAAGATGAAGTCCAGGCAGGCCTGGTTGCAGGCGATGCAGGTGTTGATCGCATCGGGCCGGCCGGCCGCCGCCTTGTTGACGAACGCGGCGTCGGCGAGGAAGGGGCGCGCCATCGAGATCATGTCGGCGTCGCCCGCGGCGATGATCTCTTCGGCGACCTCGGGCGTGTTGATGCGGTTGGAAAGGATCAGCGGAATCTTCAGTGCCTGCTTGATGCGCGCCGCGGCGAAGCGGAACGCCGCGCGCGGCACCATGTAGGCGATGGTCGGGATGCGCGCCTCGTGCCAGCCGAAGCCGGTGTTGATCACGTCCGCGCCGGCGGCCTCGACGGCGCGCGCCAGCGCGATCACCTCGTCGGCGGGGGCGCCGCCCTCGACGAGATCGAGCGCGGAGATGCGGTACATGATCAGCGCCGCCGTGCCGAGGCGCTCGCGCGTGCGGCGCACGGCCTCCACGGCGACGCGGTGGCGGTTCTCGACGCTGCCGCCGAACTCGTCAGTGCGGTTGTTGCAGCGCAGGGCGGCGAACTGGTTCAGGAAGTAGCCTTCCGAGCCCATGATCTCGACGCCGTCGAAGCCTGCACGCATCGCCAGTTCCGCGCAGCGGGCATAGTCGTCGATTGTCTGCCAGACCTCCGCCGTCTCGAGCGGGCGCGGCACGCGGCGGTTGATCGGCGATGGGATGTTCGACGCGCCCACCAGCGCGGGCGTCTTGCCGTAGCGGCCGGTGTGCAGCACCTGCAGCAGGATCTTCCCGCCGGCGGCGTGCACGGCCTGCGGGATCGGTCGCAAAGCATCGGCCTCGGCTTCGGAGACGAGGATCGGGCCGTGCTCGTCGAGCTTGGCCGCCTCATTCATGGCGAAGCCGCCGGTGACGATCAGGCCGGCGCCGCCGCGCGCCCGCTCGGCATAGAACGCGGCGAGCCGTTCGGTGCTGCGGTCCAGGCGCTCGATGCCGGTGTGCATCGAGCCCATCAGCGTGCGGTTGCGCAGCGTGTGCGTACCCACGCGCAGAGGAGCGAGCAGGGCGGGAAAGGAAGGACGTGCAGTCATGGCGGCGCCCCGGAGCCGAGGCTAACTAACGTATGTTCGGTAAGAATGATATAGTACCTGCAGCCGTTTCGCCACGCCGAAGCCCGAGGGAATTCCCCAGCGGCCGGCGCTGCGGGCCACCCGCCCAACGAATCCACGAGATCGACCGATGCCCACCGACGAATCAAACCCCGCGACGCTGGCCGAGGCCTGCCTGAGACCGGGCCGCTTCATCGACAGCGATCATCCGGCGGTGCGCGCGTTCGCGCGGCAGCATGCCGACCCCGGAATGCCGCCGCGCGACATCGCGGTCAAGCTCTACTACGCGGTGCGCGACGGCTTCCGCTACGACCCGTACCAGTTCGACATGTCCGAGTCCGGCCTGAAGGCCAGCCGGGTCATCGAGAACGGCTATGGTTTTTGCGTGCCGAAGGCGGCACTGCTCGCAGCGGCGGCGCGTGCCAGCGGGGTGCCGGCGCGGCTCGGCTTCGCCGACGTGCGCAACCACCTCACGAGCCAGCGGCTGCGCGATATGATGAAGACCGACCTGTTCGTCTTCCACGGCTACGCCGAACTTCTGATCGACGGCGCCTGGCGCAAGGCGACGCCGGCGTTCAACCTTGCCCTGTGCGAGAAGGCCAAGGTCAAGCCGCTCGAATTCGACGGCGATGGCGACTCCATCTTCCACGAGTTCGACGCCCTGGGCCGCCGCCACATGGAATACGTCAATGATCGCGGCAGTTTCGCCGACGTGCCGCGCGAGGAGATGCTGGCGGTGTTTCACGAGGTGTACCCGAACTATCGGGACTGGATCCAGGAGTCCGCCGCCGGCGACTTCGAGCGCGAGGTCGACACGGGCGCGGCCAGGTGAGCGCCGGCGCTGCCCTGCAGCGACAGGAGTTTCCCGGCTTCGCCGGCGGGGCCTGGGTGGCCGACGTCGGCGGGCCGCTGTCTGCACCGACCGCACTGCTGCTCCATGGAGGCGGCCAGACCCGTCATGCCTGGGGCGGCACCGCGCTGGCGCTGGCCCGCGCCGGATGGCGGGCCGTGGCACTCGACCTGCCGGGCCACGGCGATTCGGCCTGGCCCCCCGATGGTGACTATCGCATCGAGACACTGGCGCGCGAAATGGCTCGCTTCGCGGGCGCGCTGGGGCAGCCGCTGGCGCTGGTCGGCGCCTCGCTCGGCGGCATGATCAGCATGGCCATGGTCGCGCGCGACGATGCGCCGCCCGTGGCCGCGATCGCGTTGGTGGACATTGCGCCGCGCATCGAAGCGGTGGGTGTGGACCGCATCGTCGACTTCATGCGCGCGCACCCGGACGGCTTCGCGACGCTGGAGGATGCCGCGCGCCACATCGCCCAGTACCGCGGCCGTCCCGTCGCGGCAAACCCGCGCGGGCTGGGCAAGAACTTGCGCCGCGCCGCAAACGGCCGTTGGCACTGGCACTGGGACCCGCGGCTGATGAACGACGACAACCACAGCCACCGCAACGATCCGGCCTACTTCGAGCGTGCGCTGGCGGGCTATGCGGGAGAACTGATGCTCATCCGCGGCGCGCGCAGCGACGTCATCAGCGAGGCCGGCGCTGAGCGCTTCCGCCAGACCTTCCCGCGCGCACGCTTCGCCAACCTCGCGGGGGCTGGCCACATGGTCGCGGGCGACGCCAACGACGTGTTCAGCCGCACCGTCATCGAATTTCTCGCTGCCGTGATGCCCGCCTCGGGCGCCGTCGGCGGCCACAACCGGCCGGGAGAGCCCACGCGATGAGCCTGAGATCCTTCACCTTGCACGACCTGATCGAGCGCAACGCGGCGCAGCACGGCGCACGCACCGCCTTCGTCGCCAACGGCGAACGCGTCAGCCACGCGGAGTTCGCGGCGCGCGGCGCGCAGCTCGCTGCCGGCCTGGCGGCCGCCGGCGTCGGCCGCGGCGACCGCGTCGCGGTGCTGGCCCACAACGGGCTGGCCTTCGTCGACCTCCTGGCCGCCGCCGCACGCCTCGGGGCGATCCTCGTCCCCATCAACTGGCGACTGTCGGCCGAGGAGGTGGCGCATGTGCTGGCGGACACCACGCCGCGGCTGCTCGTCGCCGCGCCGGAGTTCCACGCGCTGCTGGCCGCGGCCGATCTGGCTGCGGTGCAGCGCACGACGACCGCCCCCGACGCCACCGCGCCGTGGCAGCCGCTGGCATCGCTATATCGCGACGAAGGCCCAGTGCCCGCCGCGCCGGTCGACGACGATGCCGGCCTCGCGATCGTGCACTCCGCCGCCGTGGGCGGGCGGGCACGTGGCGCCCTGCTGACGCACCGCGGTCTGCTCGCGGCCGCGCACAAGCAGGTCCATGCCTGGGGCTTGACGGCCGACGACGTTCAGGCCGGCGTGCTTCCGCTGTTCCACCTTGCCGGCATTGGCATGACGCTGGCGCTGCTGGCCGCGGGCGGGGCCTCGCTGCTGATGGCGCGCTTCGACCCGAAGGCCGTGGTGGAGGCGTCCGACGTGCACGGTGCCAGCGTCATGGGGTCGTTCCCGCCGATGCTGAGCAGCGTGCTCGATGCGGCGGCGGCCGCGGGCTCGGCGCTGCCCTCGTTGCGCGTCGTCAGCGGCATCGACGCGCCTCAGACCCTGGAGCGTTTCGCCTCGGCGTGCCCGCACGCCGATTTCTGGGCTGCCTATGGCCAGACCGAGACCTCGGGGTCGGTGACCATGGGCCGCTGGCGCGACCGCCCCGGCAGCGCCGGCCGGCCGGTGGAGCAGCATGTCGTCCTGCTGGTCGACGACGAGGACCGCCCGGTGGCGGCCGGCGCCACGGGAGAAATCGTCGTGCGCGGGCCGATGGTGTTCGCCGGCTACTGGGGGCTCGAGGACGACAATGCCTTCACCTTCCGCGGCGGCTGGCACCACACCGGTGACATGGGCCGCTTCGACGACGAAGGCTTCCTCTGGTACGCGGGCCGCTCGCCCGCCAAGGAACTCATCAAGCCGGGCGGCGAGAACGTCTACCCGGCGGAGGTGGAGCGCGCGCTGCGCGAGCACCCCGAGGTGCGCGAAGCCGTGGTCTTCGGCGTGCCGGATGCCCAGTGGGGCGAGGCGGTGAAAGCGGTCTGCGTGCGCACGCCCGGCTCGCAGCTCGCCGCCGAGTCGCTGATCGAGTTCGTCGGCCAGCGCATCGCACGGTACAAGAAGCCCAAGCACGTGGTGTTCGTCGAGGCGCTGCCGCGCACAGCAACCGGCGCCGTCGACCGCGCCGGCGCGAAGGCCACGCACGGTGGCTGAAAAGACCCGAACGCGCGCCAGCGCGGTGCAATGCCCATAGTTGCGATCACCGAGTCTACGGAGACAACGATGCTCAGCTCACAGACCCCTGCCGACCTCGCGGCACGCTACCGCGCAGGCGGCCACTGGTACGGCAAGACCCTGCTCGACTACCTCGACGCGCTGCCGGAGGCACGGCTCGACAAGGTTGCGGTGACCGACCTCAACAGCGCGACCGGGCAGTCGAACACGATCTCGTACCGCCAGCTGGCGCGCCTGTCTCGCCGCATCGGACACGGCCTGATCGCGCTCGGTGTCGAGCGCGGCGACGTCGTCTCGTACCAGCTGCCGAACTGGTGGCAGTTCATCGCGCTGCATGTGGCCTGTCTGCGCATCGGCGCGGTCACGAACCCGGTGATGCCGATCTTCAGGCACCGCGAGCTGAGCTTCATGCTCGGGCTGGCCGAGAGCAAGGTGATGATCGTGCCGCAGCGCTGGCGCGGTTTCGACCACCTGGCGATGATGCGCGAGATCCAGCCCTCGCTGCCGCACCTCAAGCACATCTTCGCGCTCGGCGGCAGCGGCGAGGCATCGTTCGAGAAGCACTTCATCGAACGGCGCTGGGAGCAGCAGACGCCAGACGCCGAGCAGGTGCTGGCCGCGCGCCGGATGCAGGCCGATGACGTCATGCAGCTGCTCTACACCTCCGGCACCACCGGCGAGCCGAAAGGTGCACTGCACACCTCGAACACCCACTTCGCGAACTGGATGCAGATCGTGCGTCGCCTGGACCTGAGCGGCGACCACGTCTTCTTCATGCCATCGCCGATGGCGCACCAAACCGGCTTCGGCATCGGCATGGCGATGCCGTTGATGCTTGGCGCCAAGACCGTGCTGCAGGACGTGTGGGACGCCGAGGTCGGCCTGCAGTGCATCCAGGACGAGGGCGTCAACTTCATGATGGGCGCGACGCCGTTCCTCGCCGACTTGACCGACGCCCCTTCGCTGCCGAAGTACGACATCGGCTCGCTCGAGTTCTTCATATCCGCCGGGGCACCGATCCCGCGCGCGCTGGTGCAGCGTGCGACCGAGCGCCTGAAAGCGCACATCATCTCGGCTTACGGCATGACGGAGAACCTGCTGGTCACGTCGACCCGCCTGGAAGATGCGCCCGACAAGGTCTTCGGCACCGACGGCATCGTCGTCGATGGCATGGAGCTGCGTGTCGTGGGCTCTGACGGGCAAGTGCTCGGCACCGATCAGGAGGGTGACCTGCAGTCGCGCGGTCCGAGCCAATTCGTCGGCTACCTCAAGCGCCCCGCGCGATTCGACACCGATGCAGAGGGCTGGTTCAAGACGGGCGATCTCGCGCGCATGGACGCCGACGGCTACATCCGCATCACCGGGCGCGCCAAGGACATCATCATCCGCGGCGGGGAAAACGTTCCGGTGGTCGAGATCGAGCAGCTGCTGCATCGCCATCCGGCCATCCAGGTCGTGGCCGTGGTCGGCGTTCCAGACGCTCGCCTGGGCGAACGCGCGGTGGCCTATGTCATCCTGCGTCCTGGCCAGAGCCTGACGCTGGACGGGCTCAAGCGGTTCTGCGAAGAGCAACGAATGGCCAAGCAGTACTGGCCCGAGTTCCTGCACACGGCCGAGGACCTGCCGCGAACGCCCAGCGGCAAGATTCAGAAGTTCCGGCTGCGCGAGATGGCGCGCGAGCAGTTCGGCGCGGCCGGAAAGCCAAACGCCGCCT
The DNA here is from genome assembly GCA_964641795.1 of uncultured Bordetella sp. Classification (GTDB taxonomy): domain Bacteria; phylum Pseudomonadota; class Gammaproteobacteria; order Burkholderiales; family Burkholderiaceae_C; genus Pseudaquabacterium. Next base: position 9,994 of record CAZXLI010000086.1, read on the forward strand.
GAAACCGGTCGCGCCGGTCAGCCCGGCGTGCTCAGGCCGCCGTTGACGCTCAGCGTCTGGCCGGTGATCGCGTCCGACTCGGGCCCTGCGAAGAACGCCGCTGCGCGGGCGATGTCGGCGCAATGCACTGGAAACAGCATGCGCTTTTTCAGGTTCTGCAGCATGCCGTCGTGGTGGCCGGCCAGAGCCGGCGACGCGCCGCCCCAGCGCGGCTCGGCGTCGGCGATGTAGCTCATGGCGACGGCATTGATGCGGATGCCGTCGCGGCCGAGTTCGCGCGCCAGCACGCGGCACATCTGCATCATGCCGCCGGTGGCGCCGCCGATGAACGACTCGCCCACCGTGGCCACCCGGCCCGCGTCGGTGCCGATGGCCACGATCTTGCCGCGCTTGCGCGTGCGCATCGCCGCAGCGGCAGCCTGGATCACGTGCGCGCGGCTCAGCCAGTGCGAGCGGATGTAGGTGTCGAAGTCCTCGCCTTGCATGTCCATGAACAGCTTGAAGGCCAGCGAGTCGCTGCTGGCCCCCGCGCCGCTTGCCGCGAGCACGTCCAGGCGGCCGTGGCGTTGAACGATGCGCCCGACCATCGCGTGCACCGCGGCGCGGTCGCCGAGGTCGGCAGCCTCGAATTCGGCGCTGCCGCCGGCCGCGGCGATCTCCTGCGCCACCGCCAGCCCTGCCTCGGCGTTGCGGCCGTTGACCACCACATGCGCGCCGCGGCGCGCCAGTTCGAGCGCGATCGCGCGGCCGATGTAGGCCGTGGCCCCGGTCACGAGCGCGATCGACGATTGCAAAGTAGACGAATTGCCCATAGGATTGAACCTAACATGCGTTTGGTAGGCCATTTTGCGGGAGAAACAATCGGATGGGCAATCGTGAGGCGGTGATCGTGGGGGTGGCGGATCTGCCGCTGAAGGATGGCAAGGCCGTCCAGCCGTTATCGGTTCTGCAGGTGCAGGCTGTCTGCGCGCGCGATGCCCTGGCCGACGCCGGCATCCCCATGCGCGAGGTCGATGGTCTGCTGACCGCCGGCCTGTGGGGCGTGCCGGGACCGGGCCAACTGGCGACCGTGACGCTGTCGGAATACTTCGGCATCGTGCCGCGCTTCGTTGACGGCACGAACATCGGCGGCTCGGCCTTCGAGGCACATGTCGCGCACGCCGCCACCGCCATCGAAGCTGGCCGCTGCGAGGTGGCGCTGATCACCTACGGCAGCCTGCAGCGCAGCGAAGCGAGCCGCAACCTGGCTGGCCGGCCGTCGGTGCTGACCATGCAGTACGAAACACCCTGGGGCATGCCCACGCCGGTGGGCGGCTACGCACTCGCGGCGATGCGCCACATGCACGAGTACGGCACCACCTCGCGGCAGCTCGCCGAAATCGCCGTGGCCACGCGCAAATGGGCGGCGCTGAACCCGGCGGCGACGATGCGCGGCCCGCTGTCGATCGACGATGTGCTCGCCAGCCCGATGATCTCGGACCCGTTGCACTTGCTCGACGCCTGTCTGGTCACCGACGGCGGCGGTGCTGTGGTGATGACCACCGCCGAACATGCGCGCGCGATCGGCCACCGCAAGCCGGTGCACGTCCGCGGTTGCGGCGAGTCGCACACCCACTGGACCATTGCCGCGATGCCCGACCTGGCACGGCTGACCGCCGCCGAAATTGCCGGCCGCGACGCCTTCGCGCGCGCCGGCATCGGGCACTCGGACATCGACGTCGTCGAGGTCTACGACTCGTTCACGATCACTGTGCTGATGACGCTCGAGGCGCTGGGCTTCTGCAAGCGCGGCGAAGGCGGTGCCTTCGTGTCGGATCAGCGCACCGCACCTGGCGGCGCGTTTCCGCTGAACACCAACGGCGGCGGGCTGTCCTCCCCCCACCCGGGCATGTGCGGCATCTTCCTGCTCATCGAGGCGGTGCGGCAGCTGCGCGGCGAGTGCGGCCAACGCCAGGTCAAGGACGCCGTCACCGCGCTGGTCCACGGCACCGGCGGCACGCTGTCCAGCGGCGCCACCTGCATTCTTTCGACGCACTGACATCGGACTGCTCACCATGTACGACAAACCACTTCCCGTCGTCGATCCCGAAAGCGCGCCTTACTGGACCGCGCTGCGCGAGCGCCGCCTGATCCTCAAGCGCTGCCGTGACTGCGGCCGCCACCACTTCTACCCGAGGGCGCTGTGCCCGCACTGCCACAGCGATGCGCTCGAGTGGTCCGACGCCCGCGGCACCGGCAGCATCTACAGCTACACCGTCGCGCGGCGGCCGGCCGGCCCGGCGTTCAAGGCCGACGCACCGTACGTGGTTGCCGTGGTCGAGTTGGACGAGGGCGCGCGCATGATGACCAGCATCGTCACCGACAATGTGGAGTCGGTTCGGATCGGCCAGCGTGTGGCAGTCGCCTTCGATGCGGTCACCGACGAGATCACGCTGCCTCGGTTCAAGGCGGCCTGAACCGAGGCCCCCTTTCATGGATTTCGAGGTCGACGCCGACACCCGGGCCATCGGCGAGGCGGTGCTGCGCTTCGTCGAACGCGAGGTGCTGCCGCTGGAGGACGAGCATCGCCCGGTGCTGAGTAGCGAACGCACCCTGTTCCAGCCCGACGGCCGCTTCGTGCCGGAGGTGCTGGCGTTGCGCCGGCGCATTCGCATGCGTTCGGCCGAACTGGGGTACTACAACCTGTTCGGTGCCGAAGCGCTGGGCGGCGCGGGCCTGGGGGCGTTGGCGATGGCGCACATCCAGGAGGTGCTGAACCACCGCTTCGGGCCCGGCCGGCCGCTGATCCAGACGGTGGTGCTGCCTTCGCCCTTCACCAATGGCCTGTCGCCCGTGCTGGGGCACCTGGTGCCCGCCGTGTTCGCGCGCCATCGCGAGGGCATTGCCAGCGGCGACAAGACGATGTGCTTCGCCTTGAGCGAACCCGATGCAGGCTCCGACGTGTTCGCGATGAAGACGCGCGCGGTGCGCGACGGCGGGCACTGGGTGTTGCACGGCACCAAGCAGTGGATCACCAACTCGCCCTACGCCGACCACGCGATGGTCTTCGCGCTCACCGACCCCGAGGCCGCGGCGCGCCACCAAGGCGGGGTGACGGGCTTCTTCGTCGATACGAAGACGCCCGGCTTCACGGTGCCGCGCCTGATCAACACCATGGGCCACCTGGGCGGCGATACCGGCGTGGTGGTGCTCGACGGCGTGCGTGTGGCCGACGACCATCGCTTGGGGGCCGTCGGACGCGGCCTGGCGGTGGCGATGGACGGCGTGAACGCCGGCCGCATCGGCATGGCGGCCAGTTGCCTGGGGCTCGCGCGCTGGGCGCTGGACCAGGCGCTGGAGTACGCCAAGGTGCGCAAGACGCAGGGCGTGCCGATTGCCGAACACCAGGCCATCCAGTTCATGCTCGCGGACTGCGCGATGGACATCTACGCCGCCAAATCGATGATCCAGAACTGCGCCTGGCGCATCGACCGCGGGGACGCCGCCACCGCGCAGGTGAGCATGGTCAAGGCCTTTGCCACCGAGATGCTCGGACGCGTGATGGACCGCAGCATCCAGGTGCACGGCGCGATGGGGTTGACCAACGAGCTGCGCATCGAGGAGGGCTGGCGCTTCGCGCGCGTGATGCGCATTCCGGACGGCACGGCCGAGATCCAGCGGCGCACCATCGCGCGCCAGTTGCTGAACGGCCGGGCCGACTTGTAGCCTGTCGTGTGGCGAAAGGGACGCACTGACGATGGCCGGACCCACGATGGAGATCAGGCGCCTGGCCGGCGCAATCGGCGCCGAAGTGAGCGGTGTCGATCTGCGCCGGCCGCTTGGTGCGGCGCAGACGGCCGAACTGCGGCGTGTCTGGCTCGAGCACGGCGTCGCCGTGTTTCGCGGCCAGGCGCTCGGCAGCGACGAATTTCTGGCCTTCGCCGCCAGCATCGGGACGCCCATGGAATATCCCTTCGTCAAGGGACTCGACGGTTACCCGCACATCATCGAAGTCAAGAAGCTAGAGCACGAGAAGGTCAACTTCGGCGGCGTCTGGCACAGCGACACCGCCTACCTCGAGCGGCCGCCGATGGCCACGCTGCTGCTCGCGCGCGAGGTGCCGCCGCACGGCGGCGACACGCTGTTCGCCAGCCAGACCGCGGCCTGTGAGGCGCTCTCCGAGGGCATGCAGCGGCTGCTGGCCGGCCTGCGCTGCGTCAACAGCTCGGCGAAGGCCGATACCTCGCGCACGCGAGAGGACCGCATCGCCGAGGCCGGCCGCGAAGACCGTCACGTGTATGTCGCCGAGCATCCGGCTGTGCGGCAGCATCCCGAAACCGGGCGCCGCGCGCTCTTCATGAACGTGGCGCATACGCTGCGTTTCGCCGGCTTGACCGAGGAGGAGAGCGCGCCGCTGCTTCAGTACCTGCACGCGCACCAGAGGAAGGAAGAGTTCACCTGCCGAGTGCGCTGGGCGCCCGGCACGCTGGCCCTCTGGGACAACCGCTGCACGCAGCACTACCCGATCAACGACTACCACGGATTCCGTCGCGTGATGCACCGCATTGCCTTGGCGGGCGATGCACCAATGGCAGCATGAGTTCGGCCGCGGCACAGCCGCGGGCCCGGCCGCCGACCGCCGATCGCTATCGGGTTCCATTTGTCGCCCCTGAGGGCACCACTTTCAACAGAAGGTTCGTTTCATGATCTTGCACACTCCTTCGACGATCGACAGCTTTGTCTCAAAGGGCCACTGGGCCGACCAGACCCTGCTCGATCTGCTCGCGCGGCATGTTGCCGATGTACCGAGTCGTGTCTGTGTCGTCGACACCCCCGACCGGGCGGAGTTGGTCGGTACCCCGGCGACCTCGGTCACCTGGCAGCAGTTCGGCGCCGCGGTGGACGCCATTGCCACGGGGCTGCTTCGCCAGGGTCTGCAAAAGGACGAAGTCGTGGTGGCCCAGTTGCCCAACGTTTGGGAACTCATCGCGCTGTACTTCGCCGTGGCCCGCGCGGGCGGTGTCCTCTCGCCCATCGCCATGCAATGGCGCGATTCCGAACTGCGCAACGTGGCCGAAGCCAGCCAGGCCAGGCGCTACATCGGGGTCAAGAATTTCAAGGGCTTTGACCTCATCGGCATGGCCCAACGCGTGGGCTATCAAACACTGGTGCTGGAGGACATCACCGAGATGGCCGGGCAGCCGGCCGATCCGGAACTGCTCGCAGGCATCAAGATCTCGGCCAACGACATCTTCAGCCTGTGCTGGTCTTCGGGCACGGAGTCGCACGCCAAGGGCTGCCCGATGTCGCACAACAACTGGCAGTTCCAGATGCGGCTGATCCCGGCCGTTGTCGGCATACAGGAGGGAGACCACGTGCTGGCGCCGGCACCCATGGTCAACATGACCGGAGCGGTGGCCTGGATGAGCTGGCTTTCGGGGCGGGGCACGCTGATCCTGCATCACCCGATCAACGTCGAGTTGCTGATCCGGCAAATGCTCACCGAGAACGTGCAGTTCACGATCCTGGTGCCGGCGATCCTGAACATGGTTCTCAAGCTGCCGAACATCGACAGCCTTGACCTGTCGTCGATTCGCTCGATTGCCACGGGTTCTGCGCCACCTTCGCGGTGGAGCATGGAGGAGTTCAAGCGCCGCTGGAACATCGAAATCTGCAATCTCTGGGGGCAGACCGAGGGTACCGGGTTGATCGCCGGCCCGCTCGACGTGCCGGAGTTCAGCAAGCGCAGCGAGAACTTTCCGTGGTGGGGACGGCGCGGTGTGGAATGGCCGTCCAACGTGGAAGGCGTGGAGGCGAAGCTCCTAGACGACAGTGACAAGGAGTGCACCGAACCTGGCCAGGTCGGCGAACTGGTCTACCGGGGCCCCAATGTGTTTGCCGGCTATTACCGTCGGCCGGACTTGGCGGCGAACTCGTTCACCGCTGACGGGTTCTTTCGTACAGGCGACTACTTCATCGTGCGTGACGACAGGCACATCGGCTTCTTCGACCGCAAGAAGGACATCATCATCCGCGGCGGATTCAACATCAGTGCGGCAGAGGTAGAGAACCTGGTGCTCACCCACCCGGGTGTGCAGGAGGCCGCCGCAGTGGCCGTGCCCGACGAGATCATGGGCGAGAAGACCTGCATCTACGTCGTGGCCAGGGACAAGGCACACCCTCCGACGCTGGAAGACATCGTCGCGCACCTCAAGCAGATCGGCGTGGCCGTCTACAAGCTGCCCGAGCGCATCGAGTACATCGAAGCGATCCCACGCAATCCCGTGGGCAAGATCCTTAAGGCGCAGTTGCGCCAGGGCGTTCTCAAGGCGTGAACCAACGGCGTGCTGCGTAGGCCCTCCGGGTTCGCGTTCAGGTGATTGGGCTGCGCGCGAACCCGACCCGGGCGTGGTCATGCCCCTATGCCGGCAGCGCGTAGCACGCGGTCCATCGCCACCAGCACGGACATGCGCGCCCGGTGCTGCGGATCATGGCCAACCCCTGTAAGGGCCGTTACCTCGAGCGGCATGTGGCCGTGGTCCACCAACAGCCGTGCGCTCGCACGCCAGCCGTACGAGTCGTCCTGGCCGAACAGTGCGGCGACCGGGCAACGCACTTCGGCGACCTGCGCCGCCATCGACCACTCGATCGCCGCCTCGTCGGCCCAGGGCTCGTACCATGCCCAGAACATGGCATCGGTCTTGTCGCCGTGATGTCGCGCCAGTTTCTCGCGCAGGCCGCCGTGCTCGAAAGCTTGCCGCGCCGATGCCATGGCCCGCACCATCGGCAGGTCCAGCGCCACGGTGGGTGAGCAGGCGCACACCGCGCGCACAACGCGTGGATGGGCGGCCGCGGCCAGGATGCCCATGGCGCCACCATCGCTGTGGCCGAAGATCACGGCCTGCCGAACGCCGAAATGTTGCAGCACCTCGGCGAACACCGGCCCCGATTCGTCGAACCGGTAGGAGCGTTCGCGCCTCCCGACATAGGGTTCCGATCCGCCATAGCCCCTGCGGTCGTAAGACAGCACCGCGAGCCCGCTCTCCCGCGCGATGGCTTCGGGCAGATCCTTCCAGGTGCTCGTGCAATCGAGGCCGCCATGCATCATGACGATGACCGGCGCTTCGCCTTTGATCGGTCCCCACGAATACGCCGCCAGCCGGTGGCCACCCGCGGCAAGATGGTGTTGCTCCACGGGCTCCCCGACAAGTTCGTCAGGCCGTCCGGCCGGCAGCGCGTGCAGCCACGGCTTCGTCGCGGATGATTTGCAGTTCGGCAAGCATTGAATCGATGGTGTCCAGGCGCTGCTGCAGCGATCGGACGAACGCGCTGAGATCGGTTCTTTCATCGATCCAATGGCCTGATGTCGGCTGGCCAAACCGCTTCAGACCCCTGCGACACTCCGCCAGCGACAGCCCCATCGCCTTGAAACGCTGCAGCAGTTCCAGGGTCCGAAACTCGGTTGCGTCGTAGACGCGCGCGCCGTTGATGCGCCGCGGCAGCAGCAAGCCCAAGGACTCATAGTGCCGGATGGCGCGCACCGTGATTCCGACGCGCCGGCAGGTCTCGAAGATGCCGAGCGGCATCACCGTCGAGTCTTGCGCCTCCCGTTCCCGAACCGCTCTTCCTGCCGAGTTGGCAGGCGGCGTCGACCGACGTGCAGGCACGGCCGCTCAGTACGACTTGGGCAGCCCGAGCACGTGCTCGCCGATGTAGTTCATCAGCATCTCGTTGTTGATCGGTGCGATCTCGAGCAGGCGCGTCATCGGCCACAGCGTGACCACGTCGTAGTCACGGTCGAAGCCGTAGCCGCCGTGTACCTGCAGCGTGGCGTCGACGGCCGCCACCGCGGCGCGCGAGGCCAGCAGCTTGGCCATGTTGGCGTGCGCGCCGGCGTCCTCGCCGTTGTCGAAGCGGTCGGCGGCGTCATAGGTCATCAGCCGCGCCGCTTCCAGTTCGGCCTTGGCCAGGGCCATGCGGTGCTGCAGCGCCTGGTAGCTGCCGATCGGCTTGCCGAAGGGCTTGCGCTCGTTGGCGTAGGCCACGGCCTTGGTCAGCGCGTAGTCGCCCAGGCCGATCGCCGCACCGGCGGCGAGCAGCCGCTCGGAGTTCAGGCCCTCGAACATCAGCTTGGCGCCCTTGCCGGGCTCGCCGATCACCGCATCGGCGGGCAACTGCACGTTGTCGAAGAACACCATGTACTGGCGCTCGGCGGTCTCGACCTGGATGTTGAGCTGTTGGAGCTTGATACCCGGCGTCTTCATGTCCAGCACAAACAGCGACATGCCGTCGGTGCGGTACTTCACGTCGCCGGCCTTGGTGGTGCGGGCGACCACGAGCATGAAGTCAGCGTCGCGCGCGCCGGAGATGAACACCTTCTGGCCGTTGAGCGTCCAGCCGCCGTCGGCATTGGGGGTGGCCAGCGTTGTCATCGCGAAGCTGTTGGTGCCCGCATTCGGCTCGGTGATGGCGAAGCACAGCTTCTTCTCGCCGGTGCAGGTGGGCGTGACGTACTTGGTGATCTGCTCCTTGGTGCCGTGGCGCACGATGGGCACCCGGCCCAGGCCCGTGACCACCAGGAACAGCGTCGGCACGCCAGCCAGCGCCAGCGCCTCGTTGAGCGCCGTGATCTCGAGCACGCCGCCGCCGGAGCCGCCGTGCTCCTCCGGGATCGACAGGCCGAGCAGGCCGAACTTGCCCAGCTCGCTCCACAGTTCGTCGGGGAAACGGTCTTCCTTGATGCACTGCAGGATGTAGCTGCGCGGGTATTGCTTGGTGACGCCGCGCGCGGCCTCCTGGATGTCGCGGATGCGCGACTGGATGATCGAGGAGGCGGTGGTGCGGCCGGTCGGCGTGGTCGGGGCGTTCATGGATCACTCCTTGGGGTTTCGAGGCAGGGCGGGTGGGGTCAGAGAGCGAGTTCGGCGGGAATCTCCACCGGATGGTCGAGGAGCATCTGCGCATAGGCCTTGCCCTGCGAGTCCATGCGCACCGAGGCGATGCCACCGCCGCCGAGCGCCTCCTGCAGGGTGAAGTTCAGCGCCTGCGTGCCGGGCAGGTCGTAGCGGCGCACCTCGCCGCGGGCCAGGTGCGCGAACCAGCGCGCCACCGCCTGCTCGGTGATGGCGGCGCGGATGAAGGGCAGGAACTCGGGCTTGCGCGCGATGATGCCGATGTTGGCCGAGTCGCCCTTGTCGCCGCTGCGGCCCCAAGCCAGCTGAACCAGCGGCACGCTGCGGCTGCCGCGGGCGAAGGCATCGGCCGCGGGCAACGGGCCACCCACCGCGGGCACCGCCGCCGGGTCGAAGCGTACGCCGGCCAGCGCGGGCGCCGCAACCTTCTGCGCGCCCATGTCGATGCTCACCGCGAGCTGCGCCTTCGGCACCAGGCACGAGAACAGCCGCACCACCGGCTGCACCTTCGGCCGCCCGCCGGTGAAGCCGGTGATCGCCGGCGCCGACATCAGCGCCATCGGCGCCACCTCGCGCGAGAACAGCTCGAGCGCGTCCTTCAGCGGGTGGCGAACGCCGACCTTGAGCATGACCTCGCGCGCCGACACCTTGGCCTGCGGACCGTAGGTGTCCTCGGCGCCGATCGCCTCGACGCTGGCCTCGGTGAAGTCGCCCCAGCCGCGCTCGGCGTACTTGCGTCGCATGCGCGCGAGCATCGCGGTGCCGGCGCGGCGTGCCTTCGCGCATGCGTCGATGCCGCCGATCATGAACAGGCTCAGCGCGCGGAAGCCGTCGGCATAGGTCACGCTCACCTTGGCCTGGTCGGTCGGCGGTCGGCCGCGCGCGCCTCTCACCTCCACACGGTCCGGCCCGGCCTGGGTGAGCGTCACCGCAGTGAAGTCGCACACCACGTCGGGCAGGATGTAGGCGCGCGGGTCGCCGATCTCGTAGAGCATCTGCTCGCCGACGGTCGACGGGCACACCAGCCCGCCGGTGCCCTGCGGCTTGGTGATGACGAAGCTGCCGTCGGCGCGGCACTCGGCGATCGGAAAGCCCATGTCGTCCCAGCCGGGCACGCTCTGCCAATCGGTGTAGTTGCCGCCGGTGGTCTGCGTGCCACACTCGATCAGATGGCCGGCCAGGCTGCCCTGCGCCAGCTTGTCGAGGTCGTCGGCGGTCCAGCCGAAGCGCGCGATCAGCGGCGCCAGCGTCACCGCGCTGTCCACACAGCGGCCGGTGACGACGATGTCGGCACCCGCGGAGAGCGCGGCGGCGATCGGGAAGGCGCCCAGGTAGGCGTTGGCGCTCATGACCTTGGCGGGGAAGGGCGCGCCGGAGAACATTTCCTTGATACCGGCGGCACGCAGCGTCTCGACTTGCGGCATCAGGTCGTCGCCGAGCACCGCGGCGATCTTCAGGTCCACGCCCTCGGCCGCGGCCGCGGCGACGAGCGCATCGCGGCAGGCCGTCGGGTTCACCCCGCCGGCATTGGCCACCACCTGGATGCCGCGCGCCTTCAGCTGCTTCATCAGGGGCTTCATGGTGGCGACGAAGTCCGGCGCGTAGCCCTGCGCCGGATCTTTCGCACGGGCGCGGATCAGCAGAGACATGGTGATCTCGGCCAGGTAGTCGAAGACCAGCACGTCGATGTCGCCGTGCTCGACCAGTTGTGCAGCGGAAAACTCGGTGTCGCCCCAGAAGCCGGAGGCGCAGCCGATACGCAGGGTGTCCTTGCTCATGCCGATAGATCCTTTCGCGAGCGGTGGTTGAAGGGCGTGCGCAGCCGTTTCAACGGCCGGCGCCGTCCGGTTGCGGCCACATGACACGCCAGATGCCCTTGGCCGTGGCGCAGACGCGGCCCTGGTCGTTGCGCAGCTCGCCTTCGGCGAAGGCCACGCTGCGCCCCGAGCGCACGACCCGGCCATGGGCTTCGAAGCGCGGGCCGGCGGCGGCATCGACGTAGGTGATGTCGAGGTTGATGGTCGACTGGCGCAGTTCGTGTGGCGCGATGCTGCGCATCTCGGGCCGCGCCAGGTTGGCCGAGGCGATGGCGCAGCCGAGCGCCGCGTCGAACATGTAGGCGATGACGCCACCGTTGATGACATCGGCCGAGCCGCCGCCGCCGCGCTGCACGGCGGTCGGCTTGCGCAGGTGGACGACGGCACGCCCGACGCTGCCGACCTCCAGCTCCAGACCCTGCGCGCTGAGGAAGGTGTTGCTGCCCCAGCGTTGCCAGAAGGCTGCGACGATTTCGGGGGGAAGGGGGGGCTGATCGGTCACGGTCTGGTTTCCTGTGGCAGGGGCTATGGACGCGCGAGTCCGAGGGCCTCGATGCGCTCGACGTGCGCGAGCAGCGAGCGCTTGGCCACCGGCCAGAGCGGCTTCGGCGTGTCGGCGTAGGCAATCGGCACCCAGTCGTCCGGGCCGCCGTCGGGGCGCTCGCGCATCGCCGCCAGCACCTTGGCCTCGCGCGCCAGCCGGTGCGCCTTCAGCCAGGCGATGGCCTGCGGCGCCGAGCCGATGACGTGGCCGTGAGCCGGCAGGATGAAGCGGATGTCGTGACGCTCGCACTCCTGCAGCAGGCGGTCGAGCGAATCGATGTAGGCGGCCATGTTGCCGTCGGGCGGGTCGATCACCGTGGTGCTGCCGTTGAGCACATGGTCGCCGGAGAACAGCAGGCCGTCTTCCTCGAGCACCAGGCACAGGTGGTTGGCGGCATGGCCAGGCGTATGCACCGCGCGCAGCGTCACGCGGTGCTCGGGGTCGTCGAGCACGACGCGTTCGCCGTCGGCGAGCACGCGGTCGGGGGTGAACTCGGAATGCGCCCGCGCCGTCGGCTCCGACGGCAGGCCGAGGATCGGCGGGCGGCGCCCCGTGGCGGCTTCGCAGGCCTGCGCCAGCGGCCGCGCGGCGGGCGAATGGTCGGGATGCGAGTGCGTGCAGACGATGGTCTGGACCCTGCCGCACAATTAGAATATAGTAAACAGCTCGGAAGAGAATTTCGCAGAATGTAGTGAATTACAGTATACTGCAGTGAAAGATACAGTCCCTTTCAAATGTAATGGTCAGAAAATTAATGCGACGAATGTCGCGTGTTAAAAGATAGGGGAACGTCACGTTCA
>CAZXLI010000087.1:0-21318 GCA_964641795.1 uncultured Bordetella sp.
GACCGCGCGCTTCGGGCGGTCGCGCCCGGTCTCGGCGGCGCTCACGATCACCGCGGCCGCGCCGTCGGAGACGAGGCAGCAGTCGAGCATGCGCAGCGGCGAGGCGATCACCTTGGACCGGCGCACGTCGTCCATCGTGATCGGCTTCTTCATGTGCGACTGGGGGTGCAGCGCCGCGTTCGCGCGCTGGTTCACCGCCACCGCCGCGAGGTGGTCGCCATTCAGCCAGCCTTCGTGGAAGTAGACCTGCGCGGCCATCGCGAACGCCGCGGGCACGCTCATGCCGTAGGGCTGTTCGTACTGCGCGTGGCCCACGTCGGCGAGCGCGGCCTGCACCTTCTCGCCCATGCCGCTCAGGCGGTTGTCGCCGGTCACGCACAGCACGTGGCGGCACATGCCCGAGCGCAACAGCGACTCGGCATGCCGCACCAGCAGACCGCCGGTCATGCCGCCCATGCAGATGGAGGCGTTGACCTTGGGCCGGATGCCGAGGTACTCGGCGAGCACGCCGCCGAGCATCAGCTGCGGCGACGCGAACGAGTAGGCCGTGAGCAGGCCGTCGATGTGCGACAGCTCGAGGCCCGCGTCGGCGAGCGCGCCGAGGCTGGCCTCGGTGTGCAGCGACATGCAGGTGCTTTCCGGCAGCGAGCCGACCTGCGTGTCGTACACGCCGCTGACGATGGCTTTGCTGGCCATGGTTCTCCTCGATGATCCGTTTCAGGGCAGGCTGACGACGAGGTCGCGCTGCAAGCGGCGCAACTGCTCGACGGCGCCGTCGACCAGCTCGGCCATGATGTCCTTCGCCGGCCGCCGCGCCTTGACGAGCCCGCCCGCCTGGCCGGCGATGTTGTAGAAGAGGTCGTGCCGCCCGGCCGCCAGCGCCGCAGCCAGGAAATCTTCCATCAGGATGCGCTGGTGCGGCGTCTCCAGCGTCGGCAGCCCCGATTCGGCCCAGGCCTGCGAAATCTCGCCGTGGAACGCGCGCACCGTCTTGCCCGTCCAGACCTTGCTGATGCGGAAGGCCTCGGAGTCGGAGGCGACGATCTGGTCCTTGCAGGCGTCGAACATCTCGCCCTCGTCGGCGACGAGGAAGGCGGTGCCGATCCACACCGCCTGCGCGCCGAGCGCGAGCGCCGCCACGATGCCGCGGCCGTCGGCGATGCCGCCCGCGGCGAGCACCGGCGTCGGGCTCACCGCGTCCACGACCTGCGGGATCAGCGGCAGCGAGGCCACCGTGCCGGTGTGGCCCCCCGCCTCGGTGCCCTGCGCGACGATGGCGTCGACGCCGGACTTCTTCTGCCGCACCGCGTTGCGCACCGAGCCCGACAGGCCGATCAGCTTCATGCCCTGCGCGCGGGCGCGCTCGAGCAGGAAGTCGGGGTCGCCGAGGCCGGCGGCGAACACCGGCACGCGCTCGTCGAAGATGACTTCGAGGACCGACTTCGCGTACTCGAGGTTGACCACCGTCTCGTCGGCCGGCTTCACGTCGGGCAGGCCGTAGCGGCGGATCAGCTCCTGGACGAACGCGGCATGCTTCGGGAAGCGCGCGCGGATCTCCTCGCGCACGGCGGTGCGCGTCGGCGGCGCGTCGGCGATGCGCGCCGGCAGCAGCAGGTCCACGCCGAAGGGCTTGTCGGTCAGCGTGCGCACGGCGCGGATGCGCCGCCGCGTTTCGTCAGGCGACAGCCCCGAGCAGCCGAGCACGCCCAGGCCGCCCGCCTGCGACACCGCGGCCACCAGCGCCGGCGGCGTGGCGCGGCCGCCGACGCCCATGCCGGCCAGGAAGATCGGCACCTCGATGCCCCAGGCATCGCAGAACGCGTTGTGCAGCACGGCCCGGCTCATCGAGCCAGCCGTCACTTGAAGACCGGCTTGCGCTTGGCGCGGAAGGCGGCGACGCCTTCCTTCACGTCGTCGGTCTGGAACAGGAACGGGAAGGCGTCGATCGCATAGCGCATGTCGTCGCCGCCGATGCCCTTGTTGTAGAACGACTTGGCCATCTGCAGCGCCATCTGCGGCTTGGCCGCGAGCTTCTCGGCGAAGGCCATTGCTTCGTCCATCAGCTTCTCGGGCGGCGCCGTGCGCAGCGCGATGCCCAGGCTCACCGCCTCGGCGGCCGGGATGGGCTCGCCGAGCATGCTCATCTCCTTGGCCTTGGGGCGGCCAACGATCTGGTGCAGCCTCAGCAGCGCGAAGCCGGGCAGCAGCCCGAGCTGGATCTCGGGTACGCCGAACTTGGCGCGTTCGGAGGCGAGGATGAAGTCGCAGGCGATCGCCAGCTCGAAGCCGCCGCCGAAGGCGATGCCGTTGACGGCCGCGATCAGCGGCTTGCGGCAGCGCTCGGGTGCCTCGAGCACCGGCAGCACACCGGCGATGAAGTCGCGCGCCTGCTCGGGCGTCTCAGGGAAGCTGCTGATGTCGGCGCCGGCGCAGAACGCCTTGTCGCCGCGCCCGGTGAGGATGCCGACGCGAATCTCCGGGTCGGCGTCGATCATCGCCACCCCTTCGGTGACGCCCTTGCGGATGCCCAGCGAGATGGCGTTGAGCTTGGTCGGCTCGTCCAGGGTCATGACCGCGATGCGGCCCTTCTTCTCGAATTCGACGCTGCCGATGCGCATGCGGTGCTCCTGGGTAGACGGCGGACGCACGTGCCGACTGTCGGCCCGGCGCCGCACTCCTTCGTGCTGGGACAGGGATGTGCCGTGCGGGCAGCGCGGCACCGAGAGCTTCAGACTAACAAACGTTTGGTTGTTGGTCAATCGACTTCGATGTTCTTGTCGATCCGTGGCCATCCAGCGTGGCACGCCATGGTCCGAACGAACTACCGCGCGACCCAGCCGCCGCTGACCGGGAAGACCTGGCCGACGAAGCAGTCCGCCGCCGCGCTGCACAGGTACGCGGCGAACTCGGCCGCCTCGCGCGCGCCGACAAGCCGGCCGAGCGGCACCTCGCGCTTCAAGCGCTCCTGGAACCGCGGGTTGGCCTTCACCTCGGGCGGGAAGTAGGTCGGCGTGTCGACGAAGTTGAACGCCAGCGCATTGACCTGCACACCGTGGCGCGCGACCTCGACGCCGACCGCCTGCGCCCAGGCGATCTGCGCGCCGCGCGCCGCGCTGTAGGTCGACGTGCGGTTCTGGCCGCGCAGCGCCGCGGCACTGCCGAACAGCACGATCTTGCCCGAGCGGCGCGCGATCATCTGCGGCAGCACCGCGCGCGCCAGCCTCGGCAGCGGATCGACCATCGAAGCGAAGGCCTCGCGCCACTCGGCGTCGCCGACCTCGGCGGCCGGCGTGCTCGCCGCCGGAATGCCGAGGTTGATCAGCAGCGCGTCGATCGTGCCGGCGTCGCGCACGATGCGCTCGGCAGCGCCGGGGTCGTCGAGCCGTTCGTCATTGGCGACGACCTCGGCACCGTGTGCGGCGAGCAGCTCGCACAGCGTCGGGCCGACGAAGACCGTCGACTGGGTGACCAGGACGCGCCGGCCCTCGAGATTCTGGGATTTCATCGTGTTCATCTCCTGGTTCAGTCCAACCTGGGCGCCAAAGCGCCAGTCGCTCAACGCCCGTACACCAGCCCCGGCAGCCACAGCGACAGCGCCGGCACGTAGGTCACGGCCGCCAGCAGCAGCAGCAGCAGCACGAGGAACGGCGTCATGCCGCGGATCGCCTCGCCGATCGGCGCCTTGGCGACGCCGGCGATCACGTACAGGTTCAGCCCGACCGGCGGCGTGATCAGCGCGATCTCCATGTTGATCGTCATCACCACGGCGAAGTGCACCGGGTCGATGCCCAGCGGCCCAAGCAATGGCACGAGGATCGGCAGCGTGATCAGCATGATCGACGCCACCTCGAGAAACATGCCGAGCACCAGCAGCACGAGGTTGATGATCAGCAGGAACTGCCACGCCGCGAGGCCGCGCCCGTTCATGGCTTCGAGGAGTCGGCCGGGCAGCCCGGATTCGGTGACCCACTGACCGAAGGCCAGCGCGGTGGCCACGATGAGCATGACGACGGCGGCATTCTTGATCGAGTCGCCGACGACGCCGAACACGTCGCGCCAGCCGAAGCCGCGGTAGACGAGCAGCGACACCGCCAGCGCGACGAGCGCGGCCAGCGCGGCCGCCTCGGTGACTGTCACCAGCCCGCCGTAGATGCCGACGGCGATGACCAGCGGCACGGCCAGCGCCGGCAGCGCGGCGAGGTTGACGCGCACGAACTGCGCGCGCGGCGCGGCGGCCTGGCGCGGATAGCCGTGGCGGCGTGCGTGCCACATGACCCACAGCGCGAAGATCAGCGCCTGCAGCAGCCCGGGAACGACGCCGGCCAGGAACAGCCGCGGAATCGACTGCTCGGCCAGGATGCCGTAGAGGATCAGCGGCAGGCTCGGCGGGATGAGGATGCCCAGCGTGCCCGCGGCGCCGACGAGGCCGAGCGCGAACGGGCGCGCGTAGCCCTTGTCGACCATCGCCGGAATCATGATCGTGCCGATGGCCAGCGCGGTGGCGACGCTGGAGCCGCAGATCGCCGCGAACAGCGTGCACGCGGCGACGGTCACCACGCCCAGGCCGCCGTGCAGGCGCCCGAGCCAGGCGTTGGAGACGTCGATCAGCGCCTTCGAGATGCCGCCGCGCAGCATGAAGTTCGCCGCCATCACGAAGAACGGCACGGCCACCAGCGTCGGCGAATTCAGCTCGTCGAGGATCTTCTGCGCGATGCCGACCAGCGGGCGCCCTTCGGCGGCCGTCAGCACACCGGCCGAGATGCCCAGCACGATGAAGATCGGCAGCCCCGCCGCGAGCAGGACGAGGAAGACGAGCAGCAGCGGCGACGCCACGCTTCAGCTCTCGTGGCCGCTGCGCGGCGCCATCGTCGCGGCGTCGTACTGCCACAGCCAGCGCGCGAGGCGCCGCAGGTAGCGCAGCGTCATCAGAGCCGCGCCCAGCGGCAGGCTGGCGTAGTACAGCCACATCGGAAAGGCCAGCGGCGTCAGGCTGCGCTCGTCGAGCCGCCAGGCGTCGCGCGCCACTTCGAAGCCGAACCAGGCCAGCAGCGCGCAGAAGACGGTCGCCAGCGTGCAGTTGAGGACCTCCACCGCCCGCACGGCGGCGGGCGGCAGCAGGCGCAGCACCAGGTCGGCGCGCACGTGAGAGTCCTCCTCGACGAGCAGGCTGCCGGCGACGAAGGTCGCGCCGATCAGCCCATAGACCAGCACCTCGTCGGACCAGGTCACCGCCCAGCCGGTGAAGACGTAGCGCGTGAGGATGCGATGCGCGGCCAGCGCCAGCGCGAGCAGGCCGAGTCCGCCGATGAACCCGCGTTCGAGCCGGTCCCACCACAGCAGGCCGCGATGGACCGATGGGGCTTGCATGCGCCCGGCGCCGCTGCGGCTACTTCGCGCCCAGCACGGCGGCGGTCTTGTCGACCAGCGCCGGCTCCACGTTCATCTGCCGCGCCAGCTCCGCCTGCGTCGGCATGAAGCGGACGCGGATCTCGGCCAGCGTCTCGGGCTTGGGCGTGACGAAGGCGACGCCGTGGCTGGCCAGCGTGGCCTTGGCCTCGTCCTGCGCGCGCGCGCCTTCGGCGCGCATCGAGGGCAGCATCTCGGCCCAGGTCTGCTCGAGGATGCGGCGCTGCTCGGCCGACAGCTTGTTCCAGAACGCCTCGGAGACCATCGGGATGTACTGGCCGAAGAACTGGTTGTCCTCGAAGGCGTAGCGCACGCCGGCGTCCCACAGCTTGGCGCTGACGAGGCTTTCGTTGGTGCTGACCAGCGCGTCGAAGTTGCCCTGCGACAGCGCCAGCGGCACGTCCGGCCAGGCCGTCATGTTGGGCACGCCGCCGACCTGCTGGATGCGCGCGATCAGCCCCTTGCCGCCGGGCGTGCGCACGGTGAGCCTGGCCATGTCGGCCACGCCGTTGATCGGCCGCTTGGTGGTGAAGGTGTTGGCCGGGCCGAGGTCGAGCCAGGCGCCGAGCACCTTGACGCCGGCCTTGGCCTCGAGCGACTTCGCCAAGGCCTGTCCGACCTCGCCGTCGGCGACCTTGTGCACCGCCGCCGCCGGCAGGCCGTAGAACATCGGCAGCTGGAACAGGTCGAGCCCGGGCTCGACCGCGGCCAGCTGCCAGGTGCCCGGCACCGCCATCTCGACCCCGCCCTGGCGCAGCGCCTTGAGCACGTCGCGGTCGCGGAACAGCTGCGCGCTGTGGTACAGCGTCGGCTCGATCTGGCCCTTGGAGCGTTCCTTCACGGCCTCCAGGTAGCGCTCGATGGCCTTGGTGCGGAAGTGCGCCGCCGTGGTGTCGAGCGAGACGCGCATCTTCACCGGCTGCGGCTGCGGCTGCGCCTGCGCCTGCGCCAGCACAACCGCGGCAAGGCAGCCGAGCGCCAGGCCGGCGCGGATGAGGAGCCTGCGGCCGGTGTTCGCCATCGTCTGCATGCCGGTCTCCTGTCGGTCGTTGATGTCGGTCGTCAGAGCTTGAGGATCTCGGCGCGCTTGAGGATGTTGCCCACCAGCCGCACCGACGCCGCGTCGACCAGGTTGCCGTCGACGTTGATCGCCCCCAGCCCCTGCGCCTCGGCCTCGGCGTAGGCGGCGGCGAGCTTGCGCGCCGCGAGCACGTCTTCCATCTTCGGCGTGAAGGCTTCGCGTGCGATCTCGATCTGCGAGGGGTGGATCGCCCACTTGCCGACGCAGCCGAGGATGCGCGCGCGCTCGCATTCGACGCGGTAGCCCTCGGGGTCCTTGAAGTTGCCAAAGGGCCCGTCGATGGCCTCGACGCCGGCCGCGCGGCAGGCGATGATCATCTTGAAGCGGCAGTAGTGCCACAGGTCGCCGGGGTAGCTGCTGCTGCCGCCGATGGCCTTCAGGTCGATGCCCTGCGAGGCCGAGTAGTCGCCCATGCCGAGGATCAGCGCCTCGAGCCGGTCGCTCGAACGCGCGATCTCCTCGACGTTGATCATCGCCTCGACCTCCTCGATCAGCGCCTCGAGGCCGACGCGGCGCTTGAGCTTCATCTTCTTCTCGATCTGCGTCAGCAGCGTGTCGACGAAGTACAGGTCGCGCGCGGCCATCACCTTGGGCACGATGATCACGTCGACGTGTTCGGCGGCGTGCTCCATGACGTGGATGATGTCCTCGTAGGCGTAGGGCGTGGTCAGGTCGTTGATGCGCACGGCGCGCGTCTTGCCGGTCCAGTCGAGGTGCTTCAGCGCATCGACGATGCGGCTGCGCGCCTCGACCTTGGCGCTCGGCGCCACCGCGTCCTCGAGGTCGAGGAACACCAGGTCGGCGGCGCTCTGCGCGGCCTTGGCCATCATCTTCTCGCTGTTGCCGGGCACGGCAAGTTCCACCCGGCGGGCGCGCTGCGGACGAGTCTTCATCTTTGCTTCCTGGGAAAGGTCGTCTGTGGTGTCATGCATTGCCGCCGCGCACGCGTGCGAAGTGCCAGGCCAGGCCGAGCCCGGCCAGCACCGCGCCGAGCCACAGGGCGATGAAGCCGGCGCTGTCGTCGAGGCCCAGCCCGTCGGCGAGCCGCAGCAGCGCCCAGCCGATGGCCAGGTTCACGCCGCCCCACAGCACGTTGACGATCGGCGACGATTCGCCGACGCCCGGCGGGCGCGCGAACGGGCTCTGGAAGCGCCGCCCGCCGATGCCGGCGACCCAGTGCGGCACGGCGTTGGCGAGGAACAGCCACAGCAGGCGCATCGGATCCATCGGCGTTGTCCTCCGCTTTCACTTCACCAGGCCGGCATCGCGCCAGCGGCGCACTTCGTCGGCCGCCGCGCCGAAGCCGGCGAGCACGTCATCGGTGTCCTCGCCGAGCAGCGGCGCGCGCCGCCGCACCGCGCCCGGCGTGCCTGTCATGCGCACGGCGATGCCGGCCACCTGCACCGGCGTCGCGCTGCCCGGCTGCTCGACCGCGGGCAGCATGTCGTGCGCGGCGAAGTGCGGGTCGGCGTAGACGTCGCGCACGTCGTAGACCGGGCCGAACGGGATGCGACCGCCGAGCGCCTCGGTCAGCTCGCGCTTGGTGCGCGGCCGCGTGAAGGCGTGGATGGCCGCGTCGACGCGGTCGTGCTGGCGCTGGCGCCCATCGTTGCCGCGGAAGGCCGGGTCGGTGCCGAGCTCGGGGCGGCCGATCAGCTCGCACAGCTGCTTCCAGAACGCGTCGGTCGGGCAGGCGATGGTCACCCAGCCGTCCTTGCAGGCGAACATGCCGAAGGGGCACAGGATCGGATGGCGGTTGCCTTCGGGCCCCGGCACCTTGCCCTCGTACGAGTGCTGGTAGACCATGCGCTCGCACAGCGACAGCACGGCATCGACCATCGGCACGTCGACGAACTGCCCGCGCCCGGTCTTTTGCGCGCGGTAGATGCCGGCCATGATGCCGAAGGCCATGTGCACCGCCGGCACCAGGTCACCGACGCCCGGCCCCACCTTCAGCGGCGTGTGCGCGTCCGGCCCGGTGATGGCCATGATGCCGCCCATCGCCTGCGCGACGACGTCGAAGGCCGGCCACTCCTGGTACGGCGTGGCGCCGCCGCGCGGATCGCCGAAGCCGCGCAGCGCGGCGTAGACTAGCCGCGGGTTGCGCTCGGCCAATGTCTCGTAGCCGAGCCCGAGGCGGTCCATCGCGCCGACGCGCATGTTCTCGACCAGCACGTCGGCGCCCTCGACCAGGCGCAGGAAGATGGCCTTCGCCTGCGGCTGCTTGAGGTCGATGCACAGGCTCTTCTTGTTGCGGTTGATGCTCTGGAAGTAGCCGCCCCACAGGCGCCGGCCGTCGTCGGCGCGGAACGGGCCCATCGCGCGCGTCATGTCGCCTTCGGGCGGCTCGATCTTCACCACCTCGGCGCCCTGGTCGGCGAGCAGCTGGGTACAGTACGGGCCGGCGAGCATCTGCGTCAGGTCGAGGACCTTCAGCCCTTCGAGCGCGCCGGGGGAGATGCCGCTCATCGCGTCGTCCCGACCTAGCGGTCGCCCCAGTGGCTGCGGCGCTTGACGAGCACCGTGCGCTCGCCTTCGAAGACGACCTTGTCGGACTGGTTCACGCCCCAGTGCTTGAAGCGCACGATGCCGGCGTCGGCGCGCTCGGCGTCGGCAACCGACAGCACCTCGGTGTAGGCGATGAGCGTGTCGCCGTGCAGCACCGGCGCCTTGAAGCGGATCTTGTCCAGGCCCAGCTCGGCGAGGCTGTTCTCGGCCGTGTCCTGGCTGGCCAGCCCGATGACCAGCGAGGCGGTGATGCCGCCGAAGGTGATGCGGTGCTTGAACGGGGTGGCGCGCATCGCTTCCTCGTTGAAGTGGCCCTCGGCGGTGTTCATCACCAGGTTGGTGAGGATGACGTTCTCGATCGCCTCGACCGTCTTGCCGCGCGCGTGGCGGTAGACCGCGCCGACGGCGAAGTCCTCGAAGTAGTTGTCGCGCCCGGTGCGCTCGCTGATCTTCATGCCTCGCTCCTGCCCCGCAGGTGGTCGGAGATGATGCGCTGCTGGATCTCCGAGGTGCCCTCGAAGATCTTGGTCAGCCGCGCGTCGCGCCAGTGGCGCTCCACTGCGTACAGCTTGGTGTAGCCGGCGCCGCCGTGGATCTGCAGCGCCTCGCTGGTGACGCGCTCGGCCATCTCGCTGGCGAAGAGCTTGGCCATCGCCGCCTCCTGGTCGCAGCGGCGCCCGCTGTCGATGGCGTCGCAGACGAAGTACATCAGCTGGCGCGCGGCCTCGATCTCGGTGGCCATCTGCGCGATCTTGAAGCGGATCGCTTGGAACTCGCCGATCGGCCGGCCGAACTGCTCGCGCTGCTTGGCGTAGGCGATGGCGTCCTCGAGCGCGCCGCGGGCCAGCCCGATCGAGCGCGCCGCGGTGTGGGCGCGCGCCTTCTCAAGGCCCTGCGAGACCATGTAGAAGGCCTTGCCCTCCTCGCCGACCATGCAGGAAGCCGGCACGCGGCAGTCGTCGAAGGCGAGCTCGTAGGTGCGCCAGCCGAAGTAGCCGATCTTCGGGATCGGGTGGCCGTGCACGCCCGGCGGCAGCTCGCCGCGCGGCTTCTCGATCAGGAAGGCGCTGATGCCCAGGTGCTTGCGCGCCGGGTCGACCGCCTCGCCGGTGCGCACCAGCACCATGATGAAGTCGGCACCGTCGGCGAAGGTGCACCAGTACTTCGAGCCGTTGATCACCCAGTGCTCGCCGTCGCGGCGCGCGCGGCAGCTGATGTTGGCGACGTCGGAGCCGGCGTTCGGCTCCGACAGCGAGAACGCGCCCAGGAACTCGCCGCGCGCCATGCGCCGCAGCCACTGCTCGCGCTGCGCGGCGTTCATGTTGCGGCTCGAGCCGATCAGGCCGTTGCCGCGCGCGATCAGGCTGGCCACGCTCATCCAGCAGCGCGCCAGCTCCTCGGTGACCAGGCAGTACTCGAAGCAGCCCAGCCCCATGCCGCCGAATTCCTCGGGGATCATGATGCCGAAGTAGCCCATCGCGGCGAGCTTGTCGCGCAGCGCCATCGGGATGTCGCCCTGCACCGGGTCGAGCTCGTTGGCGACCGGCAGCACCTCCTTCATCGCGAACTTGCGCGCCGTGTCCTGGATCAGGCGGCGCTCTTCGGTCAGGTAGGTCATGACTGGTGCTCCCGCCGCGCGATCATGTTGGTGCGCTTGAAGTCGACGACCTTTTCGCCGCGCTGATTGAAGCCGCGCGTGTGCCAGGTGGCGATGCCCATGCCGGCGTGCGTGGAAGACGGGCGCCGGTCGACCACCGTGCTGCGCGCCTCGAGCGTGTCGCCGGGGTAGACGGGCACGCCGAACTCCAGCCCCTCGACGCCGAGGAAGGCACCGCCGCTTTCGGAGAGGTCCTGCACCGACAGCCCGAACACGGTGGTGAACACCAGGAACGGGTTGACGACGACGCCGGCATGCCCGTGCGCCTTGGCGAACTCGGCGTTGAAGCACAGCGGGTTGAAGTACATCGTCAACGTCGTGAACAGCGAGTTGTCGCCCTCGTTGATGGTGCGGCCCCAGTGGTGCACGAACTCGCGACCGGGCTCGAAGTCCTCGTAGTAGCGGCACTTGGGGCGCGCGACGGCGCGCTGCACGAACTCGGGTGGCATCGCAGGGACTCTCGAAGGGTGCGGTGAAGGACGTGACGCGCGCGGCCGTCAGGCGAGCAGCCGGGCGAACTGGCCGACGTCGCGCAACTCGTCGAGGCGCTGCACGCGTTCGAGCACCTCGCTCGCGCGCGCGGCGCCGAGCACCGGCGACGCAAGGCTCGTGAACTTGGCCTCCAGCAGCCGCCCCTGCTCGCGCAGGTCGGACGCCCGTACGCCGGCGTCGTGGCGTTGCAGGTGTCGCGCGCCGCCCGCGGTCTCGACCTCGACTTCCGATTCGGTGATCGAGAAGCCGCGCCCGCCGACCAGCTCGATGCGGATCTTCTCGCGCAGGGCGACCAGCCGCGGCGCGACGGCGTTGGCGTCGCTGTAGGACTCGAGCCCGGCGGTATCGACGCCGACCAGCGCCATCGCCACCGTCTGGCGCAGGCTGAACTTCGACTCCAGCCCGGTGCGCGGATCGCCGATGTTGCACACCTTGTCGCTGGCCGGATCGACGCGCACGGTGACGCGGCGGATGGCGTCGTCGTCGAGGCGGTGCGCGCGACGCAAGCGGCGCGCGGCCTCGATGGCGGCGTGCGTGCCGTAGCACGCGGCGTGGTACTTGAACAGGTTGCCGCGCAGGTGGTAGCCGCCGGGCGGTTCGGCGAGCGCGGCCTCGGGGTGGAAGTCATCGCTCTGCGTGGCGGCGAAACCCTGCGCGCATTCGAGCACGTCGGTGCGCGCCGTGAAGCCGCGCTGCGCCAGGCGCGCGGCCAGCAGCCCGTTGGCGCACGCCTTGCCGGCGTGCAACGCCTTGCACATCGTGCCGAACTGCGACTTCAGCCCGGCCGCCTGCGTGCCGGCGATGCCGAGCGCGGTGGCCAGCGTCGCCGCGTCGGCGCCGAGCAGGTGCGCGCACGCGGTGGCCGCGCCGAAGGTGCCGATGGTGGCGGTCGAATGGAAGCCGCGCTCGTAGTGCCCGGGAGCGACCAAGAGGCCGATGCGGCAGATCGTCTCGCAGCCGGCGACGAACGCCGCCACGAACTGCCGCCCGCTCGCACCGCGCGCCTGCGCCAGCGCCAGCAGCGCGCCGACGACGGCCACCGTCGGATGCCCGGTGAAGGCGATGTTGACGTCGTCGTAGTCGAGCGCGTGCGAGGCCGCGCCGTTCACCACCGCCGCCTGCAGCACCGAGGCCTCGAAGCCGTGGCCGACGACGGTCGCCTGCGGCCGCGACGCCTCTTCGCGCACCTCGTCAACGAGCATGCGCGTCAGCGGCTCGCGCGCGCCGGCCACGGTCACGGCGGCCCAGTCGAGCACGCACTGGCGCGCGAGCAGGCGGATGTCGTCGGGCAGGTCTTCCCAGCGCAGCCGCGCGGCGTGCTCGGCCAGGCGCTGTGTGAGCCCGGCGGCGGACGGACGCTGCGCTTCGGTCATCGGCCCGGCCCCCGCGCTTCGCGGCGCCGCACGCCGAACGCGCGCGCCGCGCGCGGGCAGCTGACGGGAGCGTGTTCGGTCATGGTCGGGGGGCGAAGTTTCGAAGGCGGTCGGGCGACTCGCCTTTGACTCTGGTGAAGCGACGCTAACAAACGCTTGATAGTTCGTCAAGGCATGGTCCGGGCCCGGGCCGCCGCCCGGTATGGGTCTCTTTCGCCCTGCGTGTCAGCGGTTGCCGCCGGGCGCTGCAACGGCTACCATGCGCTGATCCCGTTCCCAACAAACATTCGACAGTCAAGCCCCCCCCTTTGCACGGCCCGCTGCCGAAGTCGACCCCGAACTCATGACCGCGTCGCCCCCGTTGCCGCTCGAAGGCCTGCGCGTCCTCGACCTGTCGCGCGTGCTCGCCGGGCCGTTGTGCACGCAGTACCTCGGCGACATGGGCGCCGAAGTGATCAAGGTCGAGGCACCCGATGGCGGCGACGAGACCCGCGGCTGGCCGGTGCTGCGCCGTTCGCCCGAGGGCTGGCGCACGTCTTCGGGCTTCCTCAGCGTCAACCGCAACAAGCGCAGCATCGCGCTGGACATGAAGTCGCCCGAAGGCCGCGACGTCGTCCTGCGCCTGGCGCGGCGCGCCGACGTCGTCGTCGAAAGCTTCGCGCCCGGCGTGGCCGCCAAGCTCGGCATCGATGCGGCCACGCTGCGCGCGCTCGAGCCGCGGCTGGTGTACTGCAGCATCAGCGGCTTCGGCAGCGTCGGCCCGCTGGCCCACGGCAAGGGCTACGACGTCATCCTGCAGGCCTTCTGCGGCATGCTCGAGATCACCGGCGACCCCGGCAGCCCGCCGATGCGCAGCCCGTTCTCGCCGGTCGACCAGGGCACCGGGCTGCACGCGCTCATCGGCATCCTCGCCGCGCTGCAGGCGCGCGAGCGCAGCGGCACCGGCTGCAGCGTCGAGGCCTCGCTGTTCGACACCGCCGCGGGCTTTCTCGGCAACTTCCTGCAGACCTACTGGGAGACCTCGACCGAGCCGGTCAAGGCCGGCGTCGGCCACAGCGCGCTGTGCCCCTACGGCATCTTCGAGACGGCCGACAAGCCGATCATCATCGGTGTGGCCAACGACGCGCTGTGGCAGCGCTTCTGCGCCGTCGCCGGGCTCGGCGAGCTGCCCGATCCGGCGCGTTTCGCGGCCACCGCGCAGCGCGTCGCGCAGCGCGGCGAGGTCGAAGCGATCGTGCAGGCAGTGCTGCGGCGCAAGCCGCGCGCGCACTGGTTCACCGCGCTCGACGATGCCGGCATTCCGGTGTCACCGGTGCACACGCTCGGCGAGTTCGCCGCGCATCCGCACAGCGCGGCCTCGGGCATGCTCACGCGCTACGACGACCCACACTTCGGCGCCCTGCGCGGCGTCGCGCAGCCGCTGCGCTTCGACGGCCGGCGCACGCCGCAGCGGCGCCCGCCGCCGCTGCTGGGCGAGCACAGCGTCGAGGTGCTGCGCGAGGCCGGCCTCGATGCCGCGGCCATCACGCGGCTGCTCGAGCGCGGCGTCGTGCTCGCCGCGGCGCCGACGCCGCTCCCTTGACGCCGACGCCGCTCCCTTGACCCTGCACCGGAGTCCCCGCGATGAACTTCGACCTCACCGACGACCAGCGCGCCATCCGCGAGGCGGTGGCGGCGATCTGCAAGCCCTTCGACAAGAGCTACTGGCTGCGCAAGGACACGGACGGCGGCTTCCCGCACGAGTTCCACGCCGCCATCGCCAAGGCGGGCTGGCTCGGCGTGGCCATGCCCCAGCAGTACGGCGGCGCGGGCCTGGGCATCACCGAGGCGGCGCTCATGCTCGAGACGGTGAGCGCCTCGGGCGCGGGGCTCTCGGGCTGCTCGTCGATCCACATGAACATCTTCGGCTTGAACCCGGTGGTGGTGTTCGGCAGCGAGGAGCAGAAGGCGCGCTGGCTGCCGCCGCTGATCCGCGGCGAACACAAGGCCTGCTTCGGCGTCACCGAGCCGAACACCGGGCTCAACACACTCAAGCTGAAGACGCGCGCGGTGCGCCAGGGCGACCGCTACGTCGTGCACGGCCAGAAGATCTGGATCTCGACGGCGCAGGTCGCCAACAAGATCCTGCTGCTTGCGCGCACCACGCCGGCCGAGCAGGTCAAACGCAAGACAGAGGGCTTGAGCCTGTTCTACACCGACCTCGATCGCAGCAAGGTCGAGGTGCGCGAGATCGAGAAGATGGGGCGCAAGGCGGTGGACTCGAACCAGCTCTTCATCGACGGCCTGGAGATCCCGGTCGAGAACCGCGTCGGCGAGGAAGGCCGCGGCTTCGAATACATCCTGCACGGCATGAACCCCGAGCGCGTCTTCGGCGCCGCGGCCGCCGTCGGCCTGGGCAAGGTGGCGCTGAAGACCGCGGCCGACTACGCCAAGGAGCGCATCGTCTTCGAGCGGCCGATCGGCCAGAACCAGGGCATCCAGCACCCGCTGTCCAAGGCCTGGATCGACCTCGAGGCGGCCACGCTGCTGTACACCAAGGCGGCCTGGCTGTACGACAACAACCGGCCCTGCGGCGCCGAGGCCGACGCCGCCAAGTACTTCGCCGCCGAAGCCGCGTTCCGCGCCTGCGAGACCGCGGTGCTCACGCACGGCGGCATGGGCTACGCGAAGGACTTCCACGTCGAGCGCTACTTCCGCGAGTCGATGCTGCCGCGCATCGCTCCGGTCTCGCGCGAACTCGTGCTGTGCTTCATCGCCGAGAAAGTGCTGGGGCTGCCGAAATCGTACTGACCGCCCCAACCCGTGTTCACGCCAACTCCCGACTGCTGCAGGAGGCATCCACGCCATGAACCCCATCCGGCAAGCGGCTCGCATGGCGCGCTGCATCACGTTCACCTGCCTCGCCGCGCTTTGCGCCCCGGGCGCGCTGGCGCAGCCGGCCGCCACCCGTGTCGTGCTGCCGTTCGGCCCGGGCAGCGGCACGGACTCCATCGCACGTGCGCTGTTCGACATTCTTTCGCGCGACCTGAACCAGAACTTCGTCATCGAGAGCAAGCCCGGCGCCAGCGGCTCCCTGGCCGCGGCGGAGGTGGCGCGCGCGGCCCCCGACGGCAAGACGCTGCTGTTCACGGCCACCACCACCCACTCGCTGAACCCGCTGCTGTTCAAGAAGCTGCCCTACGACCCGGTGAAGGATTTCCGACCGGTCAGCTCGCTGACCACGGCGTTCTACTTTCTCGCCGTGCGCAAGGAGCTGCCGGTCACCACCGTGCCTGAGCTGATCGCCTGGCTCAAGGCCAATCCGGCCAGCGCCTCCTACGGCTGGGGCGCGGCGGTGGCGCAGATGGCCGGAGCCGATTTCGTCAAGCGCATCGGCGTTCCCGTCGTCGGCGTTCCCTACAAGAGCAGCCCGCCCGCGATGACCGACCTGGTCGGTGGGCAGCTGACGTTCATGTTCGTCGACATGGTGGCCGGCATGCCGCTGCTCCAGAGTGGCCGCCTGAAGGCGCTGGCCACAACGGCACCGCAGCGGGTGGCCCTGTTCCCCGATGTACCGACCATGGCCGAGCACGGCATGGCCGACATCGACGTGTTCGCCTGGACGGGCCTCTTCGCCCCGGCCGGCACGCCCGACGACGTGGTCAGGCGCCTGGCCGAGGCCGTCAAGCGAGCCGCGGCCACGCCGGAGCTGCAAAAGCGCCTCGAGCAGTGCTGCACGCCGATGCCCATCGTCAGCGGCGCCGAGTTCGAGGCCTACCTTGCCCGCGACAAGGCCGCATGGGCCCGGCGTGCTGCCATCGCCGGCATCGTTCCCGAGTAGCGGGCCCGGCTCGGAAGCTGCCGCACCTCATCAGCCCGTCTGCCGCAGCCCACCGTAGCTGGCCCAGGGCGTGGCCACGAGGTAGCCCGCATCGATCGGCAGGTTGATGCCAGTGATCGCCGAAGCTTGCGTCGAGGCCAGAAAGGCCACCGCATGGGCAATCTCGTGCGGCTGGATCAGCCGGCCAAGGGCGCTGTTGCCCGCCATGTCGTCCGCGGCGAGCGTGCGCGTGTTGATGCCCTTCTCGAGCGCCGGCGTGTGCGTGAACCCGGGCGACACGGCGTTCACGCGCACCCGCTTAGTTTAGGCCCCCATTCTGCCGCCAGGCACTCGGTGAGGTTGATGACGCCGGCCTTGGCCGGACCGTACGCATGCAGCGGGCCAGAGCCCATGCCGGCCACCGATGCGATGTTGACGATGGCCCCGCCGCCTGCGCGTGCCATGGCCGCGCCCAGGCGCGCACAGCACAGATAGGTGCCGCGCAGGTCGACACGAGCAACGAAGTCCCACTCGCGCAGCGTCAGCTCTTCGGGCGGCAGCGTGCGCTGCAGCACGCCGGCGCTGTTGACGAGTACCTGCGGCACGCCGCATTGCGCCTGGACGGCGGCCACTGCCGCGTCCACTGACGCGTCGTCTCCCACGTCGAGCGCGATGGCGATGCCGCCCGTGGCCGCGGCCACCGCCTGCGCGGCGGCGAAGTTGCGGTCGGCCACCACCACGCGTGCCCCGGCCGAGGCCAGCACCTGCACGCAGGCCTCGCCGATGCCGCTTGCGCCACCGGTCACCACGGCCACCTGGCCTGAGAAGTTCAGCTTCATTTCAGCCTGGGCGCGGCGGCGGCGGCGGCCTGCGCCGCACGGTCGACGCTGACACATCCCCCCCGATCCTTCACAAGCGACGCTGAACTCCGCCTGTCCTAACCTGGCCAGCTTGCGCGCGAACAAGTAGTCGCGACGGGTCACATCGTTCAGGCCATTGATGTCGACGTTGCCGTGCGGGTCACAAGGGAACGAGACAGTGTCGCGAGGGAACGCGGCAGGCCGTTCGAAACCACACCTTGAGGGCGAAATCCAAAGGATGGCCGCCATCTTCAGCGTGGCGGGCGTCGGCCGACAGCGTCGTCATCGCGTCGCCGGTCGGAAACGGGGCAGAACAGTTCGGCCGTCGACCGGATCGCACACAAGTGCCACCGGCATGTCGAAGACGACGGACATCGGGTCCGCATCGATGAGCGAACTGATGATGCGCGGCCCTTCCTCCAGTTCCACCAGCAGCACCGCGTAAGGCGTGTCCTGCTTGAACGCGGGCCCCGGGGCGCGGTGCACCACGCTGAACGAGTGCACCGTGCCGCGACCGCTAGCTTGCTCGGGCACCAGTTCTTCAGCGCCGCACTGGCGGCAGATCGCCTGCTGATAGACCTGCTTGTGGCCGCACGCGCGGCAGTGCTGCAGCAGCAGGCGCCCCTCCTTCAAGGCATCCCAGTAGGCCTGGGAGTCCGCGTCGGGGGTGGGCAGCGGCTTGACGTGCGCTTCGCGCGGATCGATCCGTCTCACAGCGTGGCCTCCGTGCCGAGAATGGTGGTCGCCTGCGTCGCAAAGCCGGCACCTAAGCTGTGGACGAGGCCGAGTTCGGCACCCGCCACCTGACGCTCGCCGCACTGCCCGCGCAGCTGCTGCACGACCTCAAGGAAGTGCAGCAGCGAGCCCGGCATGCCCGGGTGCGCATACGACAGCAACCCGCCATGGGTGTTGCAGGGAATGCTCCCGCCGTAGGTGATCTGCCGATCATCGACGAAGCGACCCCCCTCGCCCTTGGGGCAAAAGCCCAGATCCTCGAGCATCATGATCACCGTGCCGGTGAAGCAGTCGTAAACGCCCGCCACGTCGATGTCCTTCGGCGAGCACCCGGCCATCGCGTAGGCCTTGGCACTGGACTGCACGGCGCCCGTGGTCGTCAATGAAGGCATCAGGAAGATGTGCTCGTGCGTGTAGCACTCTCCCGCCCCGAGGATGAACACCGGCTTGCTCTTGAACTCGCCGACCCGATCGGCGGCGCTGACGATGAACGCCGCGGCACCGTCGGAGATCAACGAGCAGTCGAGCTTGTGGTAGGGCGTCGTGACCCAACCGGAGTTCAACACGTCCTCGACCGTGATCGGCTCCGTCATCTGCGCGCCGGGGGTGCGCAAGGCGTGTTCCCGATGAATCACCGCGACTCGGGCGAGCTGCTCGGCGGTGGTGCCGAACTCCTTCATGTGCCGATGCGCAGTCATCGCGAAGGTGTTGGCGACCGGGATCCCGAACGGCATCTCGTACTGCTGGTCGCGGCTCTCGGTCATCGAACGCAGCGCGAGGTCAGGCGAGAGCCCGGTCAGCAGGCTGTCGGCACCGAGAACGAGCACGTTTTCGGCCAGCCCCCCGGCGACCGCCGCGGCGGCGATGTTGAACATCGTCGCCGCCGTCGCGCCGGACACCTGCAGCGTGTTCGAGAACGTGGGCACGATGCCGAAGTACTCGCTGAACGCCACGCTGAAGCGATGGAAGGGCGCGGCAAACGCGACACTGGTCAGCACGCCGTCGATCTGGCTGCGCTCGATGCCCGCATCGGCCAGCGCGGCCTTGGTTGCATCCGCGGCGAGCGCGAGCGCAGTGCGGCCAGGCACGCGGCCGACGGCCGACCGGCCTGCCCCAACGACGGCGGTGGCGCCTCGAACCGTTCTGCGCTTTGCCGTCGAGCCGGCAGTTGAATCGGCCATGAATACCTCGCGCTGCTGCCGACCTGCGGCAATGGGCGCGATTCTATCTCTACCTAACGTTCGTTTGTGGCTTGTATACGCATCGCCCGCGACGGCGCGCCGTGCGCAGGAGGTGCGCACGTTCGAGACGACGCCTCTACGCTGCTTCAATCCGTGCAAGGCCGGCAGGCCGGCTGTGTGGCACCAGCTGGCCGGCATCTCGAAGCGTTCTGGTTGACCCTCGATCCCGCTCCGGGGCTCAACCTGACGGCTCTGCCCCGTGTAAGCCTGTGTCAAGCTTTCCGGAACGCCGCCGCGTGATCCTTGGCGAACTCCGCGTGGGCCTTGACGCTGGCGGCGATCGCGCGGCCGATCTGCTCCCAAGCTCTTCGGTGATAGAGCACGGTCGAATCGCTCCCTGCACACGGCGAGCTTGAAGTCTTGCTCGAAGGCAGAGACGTTCCGCGTGTCTGGCGCGACCGCTCGGCTAGAGTCTCTTGCTTCGCGGAGCCGGAACACCACCTACGGTCGAAGCAGTGATGACCAGCCCACGCCGACGACTTGAAGCTGGACACCGCTTCCGTGCTAGCGTGGTAGCGAAGCACGCGGCGATGGAAGAATTTTGGAATCTTGGAAAATAGAGCGCCCACTTGTTAGTGGGCGCTCTCGCGGAAACCCGCGTCGTTTGGTAGGCGCGATTGGACTCGAACCAACGACCCCCACCATGTCAAGGTGGTGCTCTAACCAGCTGAGCTACGCGCCTGCGAAGCCTTGGACTATAGCACCCTTTTTACACACTGCCATCAGCGGCGCCGGGCGCGCCGCACGCCGGGCACCTGGGCCAGCACGCGCAGCACCGCGGCCAGCCGGTTGGCATCGGTCACTTCCACCGTGAAGGTCATGAACGCCGTGCCGCCGCCGACGTCCTTCACCGTCTGCGTGTGCACGCCGATGACATTGAGCTTGTCCTTGCTGAATGCCTCCGAAATATCACGCAAAAGACCTGACCGGTCGGCGGCCTCGACCACCACGTCCACCGGGTAGGCGGCCTCGCGGTCCTTCGGCGCATCGCCCCAGGCCACCGGGATCACCCGGTCGGGCTGCTGCTCGGCCATGTGGCGGAAGTTGCTGCAGGTGCTGCGATGGATGGCCACGCCCTTGCCGCGGGTGACATAGCCCCCGATCGCATCGGGCGGCGCCGGCCGGCAGCAGCGCGCCAGCTGCGTGAGCAGCGATTCGACGCCGACCACCAGCACGCCGCCCTCGCCGCCGCCGCGCGCGCGCTTCAGCGCAATCGCCTCGGCTTCCGGCGCCGGGGGCTCGGCCGGGCGCAGCAGGTTCTCGATGTGGCGCAGCGAGTACTCGTCCTTGCCCACCACCTCGAACAGCGCCTCGGCGCCCTTGAAGCCCAGCTGTGCGGCCAGGTCGTCGAGCTTCAGCGCCGTACGGCCCTCACGCTGCAGCAGCTTTTCCACCAGTTCGCGGCCGCGTGCGACGGTGGCACTGAGCGCCTGCGCGTTGAACCAGGCGCGCACCTTGGCGCGCGCGCGCTGGCCCTTGATGTAGCCGAGCTCGGCATTCAGCCAGTCGAGCGAGGGGCCGCCTTCCTTGGTGGCGATCACCTCCACCGTCTGGCCATTGGTCAGCGGCGTGTTCAAGGGCACCATCACGCCGTCGACGCGCGCGCCGCGGCAGCGGTGGCCCAGGTCGGTGTGCAGCGCGTAGGCGAAATCGACCGGGGTTGCACCAGCGGTCAGCTCGATCACCGTGGCCTGCGGCGTGAAGACATAGATGCGGTCGTCGAAGGCCGCGTCGCTGCCAGCCTGCGGCGACGCCTGGCCGACATAGTCGCGCTCCCAGGCCAGCAGCTGGCGCAGCACGGCCTTGCGCGCCTCGGCCACCCGCTCCTCGAACTCGCCCGCCGCACTGACCCCGGCATAGCCTTTGGTGCCGGCCTCCTTGTAGGCCCAGTGCGCGGCCACGCCATGCTCGGCATGCTCGTGCATGGCCTGCGTGCGGATCTGCACCTCCACCGGCCGATGGTCGTCACCCAGCACCACGGTGTGCAGCGACTGGTAGCCATTGGGCTTGGGCCGCGCGATGTAGTCGTCGTACTCGCCGGGTACCGGCCTGAACAGCTCGTGCACGCGCGACAGCGCCGCATAGCAGGCCGGGACGTCGGCGACAATAACGCGCAAAGCACGCGCATCAAAGATCTGCTCGATGCCCAGCGCCTTGCCCTGCATC
>CAZXLI010000088.1:0-21127 GCA_964641795.1 uncultured Bordetella sp.
GCCCACCGGCACGTGCGTCGCCGGCTTGCCGGTGGCCGCGCTGCCGTTGTGGCAGCTGGTGCAGGCGGTGGCGCTGGTGAACAGCGTGTGGTCGACGCGCGCGCCGGCCCAGGTGCCGGTGCTGTGGCAGCTTTCGCAGGCGGTGGCGTTGGCATGCACCGGCGTGGCGGGCTTGCCGGCCGCGCCCAGCACCTGGCCGGTGTGGCAGCTGGCGCAGCCGGTGCTGACGCTCACATTGGCGTGCAGGCGGCCGTTGGCCCAGCTGCTGAAGCCGCCCTTGTGGCAGCTGTCGCAGGCGGCCGATGCGGTGGCGGCGAGCGCCTGCTGCGGCAGGTGGTTGGCCGGCTTGCCGCCGGCGCGCGCGCCGTTATGGCAACTGGCGCAGCTGCCGGCAGTGACGCCGCTGTGGTTGAAGCGCGCCGGCGTGAAGGCCCGCGTGTCGTGGCAGGTGTCGCAGGTCTGCTGGGTCGGCAGGTGGTTGGCCGACATCACCACGTTGCCGCGCGCGAAGCGCTGCCCGCCCTGGTGGCAGCTGACGCAATCGCGCGGCGTGCCTTGCAGGATGCCGTTCTGGTGGCAGCCTTCGCAGGCCACCTTCGCATGTCGACCGTTCAGCGCGAAGCCGGTGCGCAGGTGGTCGAAGCCCTTGACCCCCGCGCCCACGGCTGCGCCCGACGCCGGCGCGGCGGCCGGCGCCGCCGGCTGCGCAGCGGCCAGGCCGTGCAACAGCAGGCCCAGCACGAGCAGCAGGAAGCCGCGCCACAGCCGCAGCGGAAGGCCGCTGGATCGACCGCCCGTCATGCCGTGCTCCCGGCGCGCAGCGCGCGCGGCCAGGTGTGCACCGCGCCGCTGCGCTGGCGCACCTGGCGCCAGTTGGTGCTGTCGTGGCAGCGGTCGCACTGGGCACCGAAGGCGCCTTCGTGCCGGTCGTCGCGCAGGTGGCAGGCGATGCAGCCGCCGCCGACATCGGCCACCGCCAGCCCGGCCGGTGCCGGTGCGCCGTGGCAGGTCTCGCAGGCGACGCGGACATGCGCGCCATCGAGCTTGAAGCGGCTGCGACGATCGTGGTCGAAGCTCCACAGCCGCCAACTTCGCGCGCTATGACAACTCTCGCAGGCGGTGCCGAACTTGCGCAGGTGCCGGTCGTCCTTGCGGTGGCAGCCGTCGCACTCGCGCGCGGCGTCGCGGTAGCGCAGGCTCGCGTGGCAGGCGTTGCAGGCCACGGTGAGGTGGCGCCCGAGCAGCGGGAAGCGCGCCTGCGCATGGTCGAAGCGGGTGTCGCGCCAGCGGGTGTCGGCATGGCAGGCCTCGCAGCGCTGGCCGGACTGGCCGGCATGGCGGTCGTCCTTGCGGTGGCAGGCGATGCACTCGCGCGGCGCATCGCGGTAGTGCCGCGCATCGGCATGGCAGGCGCTGCAGGCCACCGCCGGCGACGCATGGCCATTGCGCAGCGCGAAGCGGGTCTTCTGGTGGTCGAAGGCCGGCGCGGGCTTCCAGGCCCGCACGTCATGGCAGTCGCCGCAGGCGCTGCCCAGCGTGGCGGCGTGCTTGTCGTCGGCGCGGTGGCAGCCGATGCAGTCGCTCGGCGCGGCGCGGTAGTTGCTGCTGCGGTGGCAATCGCTGCAGCGCACCTCGCGGTGCCGGCCCTGCAGCGCGAAGCGGGTCTTCTGGTGGTCGAAGCGGGCCAGGTCCTTCCAGTCGCGCTCGCCGTGGCAGGCCTCGCAGGCGGTGCCCAGGCTGGGCGCGTGGCGGTCGTCCTTGCGGTGGCAGGCCACGCACTCGGTGGCCGTGCCCTGGTAGCGCTGGTTGGCGTGGCAGGCATCGCAGCGCACGTCGCGGTGCTTGCCCAGCAGCGCGAAGCGGGTGCGGGCATGGTCGAAGCGGCCGCCGGTGTCCTTCCAGTCGCGTTCGGTGTGGCAGGCCTGGCACTCGCGCCCCAGGCTGCCCTGGTGCCGGTCGTCCTTGCGGTGGCAGTCGATGCAGGCCGAGCCGGTCTTGTCCTTGAACAGCACGCCGGTGTGGCAGGCGGTGCAGCTGGCCGTGCGGTGCTTGCCGCGCAGGCCGAAGCGGGTGTCGCTGTCGTGGTTGAAGCTGGCCGGCTTCCAGGCCCTGGTGCCGTGGCAGCTGTCGCAGCGCTCGCCGAAGTGCCCGTGGTGGCCGCGCGCCGCGTCGTCGTCCTTGCGGTGGCAGCCGATGCAGGTGCGGGGTGCATCGGTGTAGACGTTGTTGCGGTGGCACTCGGTGCAGCGCACGTCGGCATGGCGGCCGTTCAGCGCGAAGCGGGTGCGGCCATGGTCGAAGCGGGTCTGGCGCCAGTCCGATTCGCCATGGCAATCGGCGCACTGCGCGCCGAGGCCGCCCTTGTGCACGTCGTCGGCACGGTGGCAGGTCGCGCAGTCGCCCGGCGCCTGCGAGTACTTGCGGCCGGCGGCATGGCATTTCTGGCAGGCGGTGGTCTCGTGCTTGCCGCGCAGCTGGAAATCGGTCTGGCGGTGGTCGAAGCGCTGCGGGTCGAGGACGACGATGCGCGCGTCGCGGCCCTTGTGGTCGGTGTGGCAGGCCCGGCAGGCCTGGGCCGGCACTCGCCCGTGGTAGCCGCGGTGCTGGCGCACGTCAGCCCCCACGTCCTTGTGGCAGGCCATGCACAGCTCGGTCTGCGCGTTGCGATCGAAGCGCACGTGGCACTGCTCGCAGGCCTCGTCCCACTTCGCGTGGCCGCGGATCAGGTCGCCCGGGCGCAGCACCGATTCGAGGTTCTGCGCCCGCGCGGGCAGCACCAGCAGCAGCAGCGCCAGCCATGCGATCGCCCGCCACATCAGCCGACAGCATGGCCGGCCCGGGCCTGCAGGCGCTCAGTACGCATGGACCGCCACCACGTGCACCACCGCGCTCACGACCAGCAGCACCACGAAGGGCAGGTGCGCCACGTGCCACAGCGCGAACAGCCGCTCGTAGGCGCTGTACTGCGCCACCCGCACCACCGCCTCCAGGTAGCGCGCCACCAGCTTGCGCGCATGGCGCCGGCGCCGCGCCAGTTCTTCCGGCGACCAGCTGCGCCGCAATGCCAGCGCGGCCAGGGGCGCCTCCAGCGCGCGATGGTGCTGGCGGCGCTCGCGCCAGGCCAGCCACGGCAGCCACAAGGCCTGGTGGAAGGCACCGGCCAGGCCCGGGCGCGCGGCCAGCACCTGTGCCTCGAAGTCGCGCAGGCGGGCTTCGACCTCGGGCGCGAAGGCCAGGCGCGAGCGGGCCTGGTCCTCGACGAAGCCGGCGCGGGCGCGCAGCGCTGCCAGCGAGGTGCGCTCGCCGCTCAGGCCGCGGTGCATGCGCACGTACAGGAAGCGGCCGATCACGCCGCTGCCAACCACGATCACCATGCTGAACAGTGCGACGCCGGCGTTGAGCGAGCCGATGCGGAAGGTGGAATGCACCAGGATCAGCCAGGGCCCGAGCAGGCCCAGCAGCATGTGCACGACGAACCAGGCCTTCACGCGCCCGGCATGCCGCAGCGCGCGCCAGTACTTGCGCAACGGATACAGCAGCAGCGCGGCCAGCATCATCGAACCGCCGGCCACCGCGATCCAGTAGCTGACGTCGTCGCCCGATGGCAGCCACCCGGCCCGGCCCACGCCCCAGGCCGCCCCCACCATCGCCAGCACCAGCGGCAGGACCCAGGCGTCGCTCGCCTGCCGGTCGGCCGGGGCCGCCCGCTGGAGGGTGTCGTCACTGGTTGCGCTGCCTGCCATGCCCTGCCTCGATCCGCCGCGCGTCTGCCGGGACGCGGGTCACCGGACCCCCTGGTCTGCCGCTCGAAAGAAAGCGGTTTTGCCGATTCTTGGGGGCGGGCCCGGGCGGGCCGCTAAGGCGGCTTAAGCTTGTGCAGCCGGTTGTTTCAGCCGCGCGCCGGCGGGGCGCTCAGCGGGGCATGGCGCGGTAGGCGGGCGTCTGCTCGGTGCCGACCATCAGCTGGTTGATGACGCCCTCGACATCGTCGATGCGCCGCACCATCGCCTCGGCCTCCGCCGCCTGCTCGGCGGTGGCGACGCAGCCCTGCAGCCACACCCAGCGCCGCTGGCCGGTGGCCCAGATGCTGGTGTTGCCGTAGCGGCCGTCGACGCGGATGGCCTTCTGCACCCGCGGGATGATCTCGGCGTCGTACAGGTAGGCGTTGTGCAGCCGGCAGCGCCCCGCCAGCCAGCAGCTGACACCGCGCTGCGAGCGGTCGTGCGCCAGTTCCTTGGCCTCCTCGGCGGTCACGCCCGGCGCCTCCGGCACCGGGCAGGCCGGCAGCGCCGAGGTGATCTGCACGAAGGGGTCGTTGAAGACATTGCTGCGGCTCTGGGCGGACGCGACCGCCGCGCTCAGCAGCAGCACCAGGCCGGCGACACGACGATGAGACGGCAGGATGGAGCGACGCATCGGGATGGCAGCAAGCGGGAACCTGCGCATTGTGGCGTCGTGCGCCGGCAGGCCCAATGGCCTGGTCCGCATCGCCCCACGTCGCCGTCGCCCATGAGCCCCGCCGAACTCGCCGAGCTGCACACCCGCGTCAACGCCGCGCTGGCCGGCACCACGCGTCAGCGCGAGGCCGGCGCGTGGTCGCCGGTCGCGCGCTACCTCGATGCGGCGCAGTGGGCCGACGAGCAGCGCCGCCTGCGCCGCTGGCCGATCGCGCTGCTGCCCTGTGCCCAGCTGCCGCGGCCGGGCGACTGGCAGGCCGCCAGCGCGCACGGCGTGCCGCTGCTGCTGGTGCGCGACGGCGACGGCACGCTGCGCGCGTTCATCAACGTCTGCCGCCACCGCGGCGCCGCGCTGGCCGACGAAGGCGCCTGCGGCAGCGGGCGCGAACGCTTCGTCTGCCCGTACCACAGCTGGAGCTACGGCCGCGACGGGCGCTGCATCGGCCGGCCGCACGAAGCCGACTTCGCGCATGCGCCACGGGCGCAGAGCGGGCTGGTGCCGCTGCCCTGCACCGAGCGGCTGGGCCTGGTGTGGGTGGTGGCGCAGCCGGCGGCGGACCGCATGTCGACCGACTTCGACTGGGACGCCTACTTCGGCCCGATGGGGGCCGAGCTGCAGTCACTGGGCTACGGCCCCGACGCAAGCGCGCCGCACCAGCGCCGCTTCGAGCAGCCGTCGAACTGGAAGCTGGTGCTGGACGCCAACTTGGAGAGTTATCACTTCGCCTACGCGCACCGCGAGACGATCGCGCCGCTGTTCCACGACAACCTGGTGCTGCACGACCGCTTCGGCGAGCACCACCGCATCCTGCTGCCCAAGCAGGGCTTTGCCGACCTGCCCGGGCCGCCCGACACGCTGGCCGGCTACGGCCGGGTGCTGAACATCATCTACTTCTTCTTTCCGTGCACGGCGCTGCTGTGGGAGGGCGATCACGTCAACGGCTTCAGCCTGCAGCCGACACGGCCGGATGCCTGCGACGTGAACGGCTGGCTGCTGGCGCCGCCGGAACACGCGGCACGCCGCAGCGCCGACCACTGGCAGCGCAACTTCGCGCTGTTCTGGCAGGCCATCGACGAAGACTTCGCGCTGGCCGCCAGCATGCAGCGCGGCCTGGCCAGCGGCGCGAACGAGGCCCTGTGCTTCGGCGCCAACGAGTTCGCCTGCCGGCAGTTCCACGAATCGCTGGCGCGGCTGTGACCGCTCAGCGGCGCGGCGGCTGGCCGCAGGCCTCGAGGTCGCGGCAGAAAAACTGCGCGTCGATCGCCTGCGCCACCAGGGCCGGCGCGCTCAGCATCGGCACATGGCCCAGCCCCGGCAGCAGGCGCAGCGTGGCCCGCGGCAGCTCGGCGGCCAGGCGCTTCGACTCCGCCGGCGGCGAGATGCTGTCGAGCTCGCCGTGCAGCAGCAGCGCGGGCACCCGGATGCGCGCCAGTTGCTCGTGCACCGTGACTTCCGAGCGCGACTGCAGCAGGGCCACGGCCTGGGCCAGGCCGGCCCGGCGCAGGATCTGCAGGCCCCAGCGACGCTGGTCCTCGGTGCCCGGCTCCGGCAGGCAGGCACGGGCGAAGCCGTCGAGCGTCGGTTCGTAGGCCTGGCGCAGGCTGGCGATGAAGCCATCCAGCGCGCCGGGCGCCGGCGGCCGCCAGGCACCGCCGACCAGCGCCAGGCCGGTGAAGCGTTCGGGCCAGCGCAGGGCGGCGTCCAGGGCCACCGCAACGCCGGACGATTCCGCCGCCAGCACGCAGCGCTCGATGCGCTGGGCATCGGCCGCGGCCGCCAGGTCGCGCACCATCGCCTCGTGGCTGATGGCCTCGGCACGGCACAGGCTGGCGCCGCTGCCGCGGTGGTCCAGGCTGACGCAGCGCCAGTGCGGCAGGTGGCCGAACACCTCGTGCCAGAGCTCGCCGCTGCCGGTCCAGCCGCCGATGGCCAGCAGCGTGTTCGGCCCCTGGCCGAAGCTCAGCGAGAACAGGCGGGCATCGGGACGTTCTATGAACATGGCGGGTCTCCTCGCGCTGCTGCGTCGATATGTCGACGAACCTGATTGCAGCACCGCGCGGCCGGGCGCGCGATGGGACGCCCGTCCCGGCGCGCCATGCCTGTCCCGATGCTGCGCACCTGCCGCGGATCGCGGGTGCTGGACAGCCCATCGACGCGGAAAGACTGCAGCACGTAGGTTTCGGTCTCGTAGGCGCCCAGGCCCGCGGTGCTGGTCAGCCACTTCACCTGCCCGATGCCGTCGGCATACCACACGTCGGCAGTGCTTCGCACCACGACGGACTCAGCTCCCCTGCTGGAGAAGAACGTCGACACCAGTTCGATGCGCTGGTGCAAGGTCTGGGCGAAGCGAATGGTCGGCGTCGACAGCGGCTCGATGCCGATCGTCTTGAGGGTGGCCACGATGTGCATCTGATCGGACACACCGTCCCCGTCGACGTCGATCTCGCTGTCGACCGTCTGATCGACCAGGGGTATCGACTCGCCAGGGACTGGCGGCAGCTTCAGGATGATGATCCCGTCGGTCACCCGGTCGAAGGCATCGCTGGGGTCGCTGGAATACTGCCGGACACCCTCGGCCGAAGCAAGGAAGACATCCCGCGACGTGCTGTTGTCGGACGTCTCGTGGGTCTCGACCACGGTCCCGGTCTGTCCCCCCTCGACGGTCTGGGTGCCCACGACGCGCACCTCCTGCACCGACTGACCATCGGAGCGCTGGTACACCCACATCGAGTCCGGCTCGAGCGGGAAGTACTGGCTTGCCTGCGGCGGCCGCACCATCAGCAGGACCGCCGCGCTGACGACGGTGCCATGGCGGTTGGCCATCACCACGCGATAACGCTTTCCGTGATCGGCCACGGTCACGGCCGGCAGGTTGTAGTCGCTGGCGGTCGCCCCAGGGATGTCGGCGAAGTCGACACCGTCCCGGGGGCTCACCTGCCAGCGATAGCTGAGCGCCAAGGTGGACGATGCTTTCACCGAGAAGCTGGCGGGCTGCCCCTCCATGGTGTGCAAGGCCAGCGGCT
This sequence comes from uncultured Bordetella sp., assembly GCA_964641795.1. Classification (GTDB taxonomy): domain Bacteria; phylum Pseudomonadota; class Gammaproteobacteria; order Burkholderiales; family Burkholderiaceae_C; genus Pseudaquabacterium. The sequence goes on from CAZXLI010000088.1 coordinate 7,482, forward strand.
GGGTGTCGATCACCGGCGGGTGGCAGTCGATGCCGCGGAACAGGCAGACGTCTGCCCGCACCTGCGAGGCGTAGTCGTCGAGTCGCCCGATCAGGGTCAGGACATTCTTCGTGAAGGGACCGAGGCCGTAGATGTCGCCGTTGGCCAGCCCCAGGTAGTTGCCGGTGGCATAGGCGCGGACGGTGTAGCTGCGGCCCTGGTAGGCAATGACCGTGCTGGCCGGGCCCTTCGGGAACAAGGCCGGGTACATCCACTCGGCCCAATCGAACAGTGCGTCAGCGTCGACCTCGAGCGGGGCGGCAGCGCTGGCGGCCGAGGGTGTCTCGCCGCTGCGCGTTGCCGTCGCCGCATTGGCAGCCGCAGCCAGGCGACGTGCATCGGACGTCGTCTCTTCATGGCCGCCACCACACGCTGCGAGCCAAAGTGCCAACAGGGGCACAACCCACCTGCGCCAGCTCATCGGTTCCTCCCCGTCTTGTGGGCCAGGCCCAGCTGCGCGGCGATCTGTGCGTTGTCCAGCCCTTGCGTCAGCAGGTCGGCCAGCGTTCGCTCGCGCTCGCTCAGGCGCAGCGGCGCCACGCTGGATTCTCGCCAGCTCAGGGCTGCAGCACCACCCGGCCAACCACCCGGCCCTGCGCCAGGTCGGCCAGCGCGGCGTTGACGCTGGCCAGCGGCCGCAGCTCGAGCGGGATCGCCGGCAGGTGGATGCGCTGGGCCAGCGCCACCAGCTCGCGCAGGTCGTGCAGGCTGCCGACGTACGAGCCGCTGATGCGCAGCGAGCGCAGCGCGAACATCGGCAACGGCATGCGGAACTCACCGCCGAACAGGCCCACCATCACCACCTGGCCGCTGCGGCGCACCAGGTTCACGGCCATCGCCGAGGTCGCTTCGCTGCCGACGAAATCGAGCGCGCCGGCGATGTTGAAGCCGCAGGCCTTGTTGATCGTCTTCAGCGCATCGGGCGCCGCCGGGTCGAAGGCCAGCGCGGCGCCGTGGGTCAGTGCCGATGCGCGCTTGGCCGGATCGGGATCGACCGCCACGATGCGCGCCGGCGTGGTGGCCGACAGCAGCGCCACCGCAGTCATGCCGACGCCGCCGCAGCCGATCACGACGACGTGGTCCTCGACCGTCATCGCGTCGAGCTTGCGGATCGCGCTGTAGGCGGTGATGCCGGCACAGGCGAAGGTGGCCGCGCGCGCGGGCTCGAGCGTGCCGATGGGCACCAGGTAGCGCGCATGCGGCACCCGCACCAGGTCGGCGAAGCCGCCCGGGCGCTGGATGCCCAGGGTGTTCTGCGCCTTCGGGCACAGGTGGTCGTCGCCGCGCTCGCACACCGGGCAGGCATTGCAGCCGATCCACGGGTAGACGACGACTGCGTCGCCGAGTGCCAGGCCCTGCACCGCGGGGCCGAGCTCGACGACCTCGCCGCCGATCTCGTGGCCCATGGTCACCGGCAGGCGGGTGCCGGCGCGCTCCAGCGACGAGAGCTTGCCGCCGCCCATGTCGAAGCCACCGGCCTGGATGTGCAGATCGGAATGGCAGATGCCGCAGTGGCGGATGCGCACCGTGACTTCATGGCCGGCGGGTGCGGCCAGTTCATCGGCCTGCTCGGCCAGCGCGCCGCCCCAGGCGCTGAAGGCCCAGCGGTGGGCGCATCGGTAGTTCAGGCTCATCGCTTGCTCCTCGGCAGCTTGGCTGCGCAGTGGAGCGAGACGGTAGCACCGCGCGGACCGCCCGGGCCCGGCGTGGGTGTCACCGTCGCGTCAGAACCCGGCGACGGCGGCCTGCGGCAGGTACTGGCTCATCGGGCCGACGTCGGTGAGGTTCCACTCGCGGCCGTTGTGCAGGTAGACGCGGCCGTTGGCGGTGCCCAGGTAGATGCCGCTGGCCGGGTAGTAGCGGTAGGTGTAGGGCGCCAGGTAGCCGGCGACACCCGGCTTCGGGAACAGGCTCGGGTACACCATCTCGGCCCAGTTGAACACGCGGTCGGCGGCCGCCAGCGCCACCGCGCCCTGCGCGTCCAGCAGGCCGGCGCCGCAGGTGGTGGTGGTGCAGTAGCACTCGAGCTGATCGGTGCCGTCCGGCGCGCGGCAGGCCGCCACGTCGGCGTCGGCGCCGGTGGTCGGGAAGGGCCGGGCGCTGTTGCGCAGCGCGGTCTTGATCTGCGCCGGCGTCATGGCCGGGTTCACCGACAGCATCAGCCCGACGGTGCCGGCCACCAGCGGCGTCGCGAAGCTGGTGCCCACCGAGGGGTTGGCGCTGTCGCTGTAGGTGTTGGTGGCCGGGCCCTTGGTGCCGCTGTTGGTGGTGGTGAGCAGCGGGTACAGGCAGGTGGTGTCCTCCACGCAGTTGCCTGCCGGGGCGGCGATGGTCATCTCGGGCCCGACGTTCGAATACCCGACCTTGGTGCCGATGTGGCGCACGCCGGCCACCGCGATGGCGCCGGGGCAGTTGGCCGGCAGCCCCACCGCATGGCCGGTGCTGTTGCCGCTGGCCACCACCACGGTGACACCGGCGGCGGTGAGCTCGTTGAACACGTCGATGTAGTCCGGCGCCTCGGCGGCAGTGCAGTTGCCCGCGGAGCCCAGGCTCATGTTGATGACCTTGGCCGGACGCGGATTGTTCTGCGTCTCGGACAGGCCGGCCGCCCAGCGCATGCCGGCGATGATGTCGCTGTCGAAGCCGCCGCAGCGGCCCAGCACGCGCACCGGCAGCAGCATCACGCCGCGGCCGACGCTGGCCATGCCCACGCCGTTGTTGGTCGAGGCGCCGATCAGGCCCGAGACCTGGGTGCCGTGCCAGCTGCTGGGCTCGGCGGCCTCGCCGGCCCCACATTCGTTGGTGTCGGTCCAGTCGCCGGGATCGCTGGGATCGGCGTCGCGGCCGCTGCCATCGTTCGCGGTGGTGCGGTCGGCGATGAAGTCGTAGCCCGAATGCAGCTTGCCGGCCAAGTCCGGATGGTTGGTGCGCACGCCGGTGTCGAGCACCGCGACGGTGATGCTGCTCGCGCCGGTGCTCAGGTCCCAGGCACCGACTGCGTTGATCGAGGCCCGCACCGTGGCGTCGGGCGCGCGCAGGTACCACTGGCCCACGGCCGGCGAGATGCTGGCCGTGGCACCGAACAGCGGGTCGTTCGGCGCGGCGAAGGCGCGCCGCCGCAGGTCCGGCACCGCGTACTCCACGTCCGGATCGGCGGCCAGCCGCGCCGCCAGCAGGCGCGAGCTGAGGGTCTTGTCGCCATGCAGCACCTGGCTGCGCCGGCCGAGCGTGATGCCGTCGCGCAGCGCCAGGCCGAGGCGCTTGCCCATCGCCGTGGCCTGCTGCGGCCCGGCGCTGGCCGCGCTGGCGACCGCGGCCGCGCCTTCGCCGCTGCCGGCGGACTGCACCTTCATCAGCGCCGAACTGGCCTTGTACTTGACGATCACGCGCGCGCCGGCCGGATCTTCCGTCGGCTCGAAACCGGCGGCCGGCCGGCGCGGTCCCGGTTCGTGGGTGGCCGCGCCGCCGGCCAGCGGCCAGGCGGCAGCGAGCAGCAGGCTCAGCAAGGTCGGCAGGGTCAGGCGTCGCAGGCGCATCACGGCTCTCTCTCTGAACGGGCATGCTAGCGCCCGCCCCGCCATTGACGCATCCGCTTGTTGCTGCGCTCTTGCTGATTCCTCGCAAGACCGCGCAGAAAGGCCGGCCTTCAGCTCACGCTGCGCGGCGGCGGTGCACGGCCCCAGCCCGGCGCCAGGCCGCGCAGCACGGCCTGCGGATCGAGCGAGCGGATCGCGATGCCGGTATCGGCGGGAATCGTGCCCTGGGCCAGCAGCGCCTCGTAGCGCAGCGCGCTGACGCGCAGGAAGGACGCGAAGTTGCCGACCTCGCCACGCGCGGCGACCAGCTCGTCGTACAGCTTCTCGATCAGCTGCACCACGTTCATGCCGTCGCGCCTGGCGATTTCTTCGAGCACCTGCCAGAACAGGTTCTCCAGCCGGATGCTGGTGACCACGCCATGCAGCCGCACCGAGCGCGTGCGGCTGTCGTAGCTCTGCGGGTCGGCGCTGATGAACACCTCGCACATGGCGGGTCTCCGGTTGAAGGGTTCAGGTCTCGATGCGGGTGCCCAGCACCGCCAGGAACTGGGCGATCCAGGCCGGGTGCGCCGGCCAGGCCGGCGCGGTGACGAGTTTGCCGTCTGTTACCGCCTGGTCAATCGCGATGCCCATGTATTCGGCACCCGCCAGCTCCACTTCAACCTGGCAGGCCGGGTAGGCCGAGACCTTGCGGCCCTTCAGCAGCCCGGTGGCAGCCAGCAGCTGCGCGCCGTGGCAGACCGCGGCCACCGGCTTGTCGGCCGACAGGAAGTGGCGCGCGATCTCGATCACGCGGCTGTTCATGCGCAGGTACTCGGGCGCACGGCCGCCGGGGATCAGCAGCGCGTCGTAGGCCTCGGGGCGCACCTCGGCAAAGGTGGCGTTCAGCGTGAAGCGGTGGCCCGGCTTCTCGCTGTAGGTCTGCGCGCCTTCGAAATCATGGATCGCGGTGTGGATCCAGTCGCCGGCCTTCTTGTCCGGCGCCACCGCATGCACGGTGTGGCCCACCGCGCTGAGCGCCTGGAACGGCACCATGGTCTCGTAGTCTTCGGCGTAGTCGCCGCACAGCATCAGGATCTTGCGGGCCATCATCTGTCTCCTTCGTGGCGGGATGGGTCCGGCCATTGTTCGAAGGAAGCGCCCGCAGCGGGTATTAGCCGGCTGTTGTGGCTAGCCTGCGGCGTACTTCACCGAGCAACCGTAGGGTTGCGTGACGGCCTTGCTGACCGGCTTGCCGGCCAGCGATTCGGCCAGCGCCTGGTTGACGTAGTTGGTGGCGGACTTGATGTCGGCCGGGTCGGCCGTGGGCTTGCTGTCGATCGCGCCGGCATACACCAGCCTGCCCTGCGGATCGATCAGGTACATGTGGGGCGTGGTGCGCGCGCCGTAGCTGCGGCCCACGCGGCCGTCATCGTCCATCAGCGTGGCAGTCGCGTCGGCGCCCTTGCCCTTGAGCCAGCCGGCCAGTTCGGCCGGCGGCTTGTAGTCATGCGCCTCGCGGGCGGTGGAGCTGACGCTCAGCCACACCACCTGCTGCGCGCGGGCGCCCTTCTGCGTGGTGGGCATGTTGCCGCTGTTGTAGTGCTTCTGCACATAGGGGCAGCCGGGGTTCACCCATTCGAGCACCACATGCCGGCCCTTGAAATCGGCCAGCTGCACCGTCTTGCCGCTGGTATCGGTCAGCTGGAACGCGGGCGCCGGCTGGCCGACCACCGCCTGCGACTGGGCCAGCGCCGTGGCGGCGGCCAGCAACGCGTACGACGCGGCGAACAGGTGCAAGGGCTTCATGCGGCAACTCCTGTCGGGGGGTGGGCGCGCGGGCCGGCGTGCTTCAGGGCACCGGCATCGCGCGCAAGGGCTGCGCGACGGGCCAGGACGCGATGGCTGCGCGCACCTGGGCCACGCTCAGGATCTCGGGCAGCAGCTTCGGTGCCATCTGGCCCGGACCGTAGGCCGCGTACACCGGCACGCCGCTGCGGCCCATCGCGCCCAGCGCCTGCGTGATCTGCGGATCACGCCGCGTCCAGTCGGCCCGCAACAGCAGCACGCGGCGCGCGTCCAGGTCGGCCAGCAGGCCGGCGTTGGCCAGCGCGCCATGCTTGTTGAACTGGCAGGTCACGCACCAGGCGGCGGTGAAATCCACCAGCACCGGCCGACCCTCGGCCTGTGCGCGCTGCACCGCCTCGGGCGACCAGGGCTGCCAGCGCTCGCTGGCCGCGGCCAGCGCCGGCTGCTGCGTGCCCACCGGCTGCGCGGGCACCTGCAGTTGCGGCCAGGCCCACAGGCTGGTGCCCAGCAGCAGCACCGCGGCCACCGCACCCCAGGCCCGACGGCCGATGCGCCCGAGCCCGCGCGAACCCCAGACCCAGGCGCCAAAGGCCACCAGCAGCAACAGCAGCAGCAGCGCCGCGGCGCCGTCGATGCCCACCTGCTGGCCCAGCACCCACAGCAGCCACACCACGGTGGCGTACATCGGGAAGGCCAGCAACATCTTCAGCTGTTCCATCCACGCGCCGGGGCGCGGCAGCAGCCGCGCCAGCCGCGGCCAGCAACTGAGCACCAGGTAGGGCGCGGCCATGCCCAGGCCCAGCGCCAGGAAGACCGACATCGCCTCCAGCGGCGGCTGGGCCAGTGCCGCCCCGAGCGCGGCGCCCATGAACGGGGCGGTGCAGGGCGAGGCCACCAGCACCGCCAGCACGCCGGTCAGCGCGTGGTCCAGCAACGGGCGGCGGGCGCGCACGCTGCACAGCTGACCCGTCATGGCACCGGAGAAGCCGAACACGCCCGACAGGTTCAGCCCGATCAACGTGAACAGCAGCGCCAGCAGCGCGACGAAGACCGGCGACTGCAGCTGGAAGCCCCAGCCGAGTTCGGCGCCGCCGGCGCGCATCATCAGCAGCATCGAGGCCAGCACCATGAAGGACACCAGCACGCCGGCCGCATAGGCCAGGCCGCCGGCCACCAGGTGCCGCCGCTGGCCGCCATGCGCCGCCAGGCCGAGCACTTTGAGTGATAGCACCGGGAACACGCAGGGCATCAGGTTCAGCAGCAGGCCGCCGATGAAGGCCAGGCCCAGCGAGGTCAGCAGCCAGGCGCTGGTGGCCGGCACGGGCGGCGCCCCAGGCGCCGGCAGCTCGGGAACCGGCAGCACGGGGGCGACCGCGGCGGTGGCAGCCGAGGTGGCGGCCCCGGCGTCCGCGGTGCCTGTGGCCGGCGCTGCGCCGCCGATGGCCGGCCAGCCCCCCTGCACCGGGCCGGCCAGCGCCAAGCCGGCGGTCTGGCCGGCGGCCGTCAGCACGAGTTGCAGCTGCTCGGGGCTTTCGCTGCGTTGGGGCGACAGCGGCTGGCTCAGGTGCAGCCTGTCGCCCTGCCAGCGCACCTGCGCCGGCGCGGCATGGTCGATGACACCGGCCTGCGCCGCGAACAGCTGCAGCGCTGGCTGGCGCCAGGCCGCCGGCAGGCCCGTGACCTCGATCGCCAGCGCCGTGCCTTCGACCCGCGCCTGCAGCGTCGCGCCGGCCGGTGCAGCCGGCACGGCCGCCAGGGCCTGCGCGAAGCGCGCGGCCTGCGCCGTGACCGGCGGGCCCAGCGGCAGCTCGAGCGCGAAATCGCCGGATTGCGGAATGCAGGTGTCGTTGCACACCAGCCACTCGGCATGCAGCTTGACGGCCACGCTGCCGCCAGCCGACGTGGCCGGCAGCGAGAGCTTCACCGGCAGCAGCAGCGGGCCTTCGTAGCCGTAGTTGACCAGCGGGCCCACGGCCAGCCGTTGCGGCGTGGGCCATTGCACCGGTCCGGCGCTGGCGCCTGCGGGCAAGGTCCAGGCCAGCGTAGTGGGCAGTCCGGAATCGCCCGGGTTCTGCCAGTAGGTGTGCCAGTGCGGGATGGCATCGAGGGCCAGGCCCAGCCACAGCGGCTTGCCCGGTGCCACGCCCTCGGGCGCATGGGCCAGCAACTCGGCGCGCACCTGGTCGGTCTGCACCACCGGACCGGCCGCGGGCTGGGCGCCGAAGGCCGACGGCACCGCGGCGGCCAGGAAGACGAAGAGGGAGGCGAACAGACGGCGCACGGGACTTCCTGCCAGGGGCACGACCCCAGCCCAGCGTGCACTACAGCGTCAAGCGGCGCTTCTGGCAAGCGGGGGTCCCGCAAGACCCTTCAGCGCCGTGCGCCTTTGCACTCACCAGCTGCCGTAGGCGAGCAGGCGCTGGGCGACACGGGCGCGGTCGGCCACCGTGCCGTGGGCCGCTGCCGGCTGCAACACCGGCACGCCGAGCCGGGGTGCCCCGGTGTCGCCGCCGCGCGGGCTACGCGGCTGCAGCCAGTCGGCCAGCATCGAGGGGTGCAGGCCTGTCGCGCCTTGCAGATGACTCGGGCGGGTGGATGCGCTGATGACCATTCGGCTGTCTCCGGTGCGGCACGGCGCCGCGAAGGACCGCAGTCTGCGCCGCGGCCGCCCGCCACCCAACGAAGGCTTCGTCAGACCGATATGCGGTTTTCAGCGCCCGAGCAGGCGTTGGGCAAGCTTCTGCGCATGCACGCGCAGCTCCGGCACCGCGGTGGCCTCCCAATCGCGCGCCTTCAGCAGCGGGCCGATGTACGACACGGTGGGCGAGGGTCGGCCTTCGCGGTCCAGCACCGCGTACTGCGCATCCACCGCCAGGCCCAGGCCCAGCGCATCGGGGCACAGGCGCCCGCTGGCCAGCAGCTCGCGCACCAGCGGCGAGTTGCAACGCTGCAAGTCGGCGCTGGGGCCGGTGCAGTTGACGATGTGCTGCACGCGCAGCCCATGCGTGTCGGCCGCGCCGCGGGCGCGCAGCTGCACGCTCAGGCCGCCTTCGGTCGCACGCACGTCGGCGATGCGCGCGGCCTGCACGGTCAGGGCGCCGCTGTCGCGCAGTTGCTGGAAACGATCGTGCGCACTCGGGGCGCAGCGGTGCCGCAGCACCTCCCAGAAGGCCCGCGCATGGCGCAGGAAGCGCGCGCGGTCGGCAGTCGACAACCGCTGCCACAGCGCCGGCGTGTGGGGCCGCAGGGCGCCGATCAGGTCGCGCCAGTCTTCGCCGCGGGCCAGCGCCGCCCGCACTTCGCGGCGCAGCACGCGCACCTGCCGGCGCAGCGTGCCGCCCATCTCGGCGACCAGCGCCGCGCCGTCCAGCGCCCCGGGCACGGCGCCGCTGCGGCGGTGCGATTGCGGCAGCAGGCCGCGGCGCGAGATGCTGGTCAGCCGGCCGCTGCGGGCGCCGCCCTGGGTCAGCGCCAGCGCCACGTCGACCGCCGTGAGGCCCGCGCCCACCAGCAGCACGTCGTCGGCCGGGCCGATGCCGCGCAGCGCGCCGGGCCGCCAGGGGTCGCGGATGTAGCGCGCGCCGGCCACGGCCAACGCCGCCGGCGGCAGTGGATCGAGCGGCGCGAAGTGGCCGAAGGCCAGCACCACATGGTCGGCGATGACGCTGCTGCCCTGCTCGAGCAGCAGCTCGGCGCGGCCGGCAGGGCCGTCGGTGCGCAGGCCGATGACGCGGCCGACGATGCGCTCCAGCGTGGCGGCACCGTCGTCGCGCAGCTCGGCGGCGGACAGCAGCGCCTCGAGGTACGCGCCGTACAGGCGCCGCGAGACGAACGAGCCCGGCTCGACGCGCGGATCGGACCAGCGGCAATAACGCACGAAGTCCTCGGCATCGTCGGCCAGCGCACTCATGTTGCCGGCCGGCACGTTCAGCACGTGGGCGTGGCTGTGCGTGCCGTAGGCCAATCCGCGCGCCATGCGACCGGACTCGTTGATCAGCACCACCTGCAGCCCTTCCGGTGGCGCGTGGCGCAGCAGCTGGATGGCGGTGACAGCGCCGCTGAAGCCGGCGCCGACGATGGCGATGCGGCGCGGGGCCTGCGGCGGGGAAGGATCGATGGTCATCGGCAGGTCGTCTATTGGTGAAGGCTGATGTTAGGGGGCCCAGCTGCGAATGCGGCATGAGCTCGTGCGAAAGGCTTCGTTCACGCGAACGAGTCCGCACCGAACACTACGGGCTCGACGACGATCAGCAAGGAGCCTGCCATGCCCATCCCGACTTCCGCGCAGCCGCCGCTGCGGCTGCTGGTGGTGCCGGGCCTGCGCGACAGCGGCCCGGCCCATTGGCAGAGTTGGCTGCAGGCACAGTTCCGCGACTCGCGGCGCGTGGTGCAGCGCGACTGGTATGCGCCGGAGCTCGAACGCTGGAGCGCCCGCATTGCCAGCACGCTGGAGCGCGCCGGCCCCGGGCCCTGGGTGGCCGCGGCCCACAGCTTCGGCTGCCTGGCGCTGGTGCACCACCTGGCGCAGCAGCGGGCGCGGGGCGTGGCCAGCCCGCTGCGCGGCGTGCTGCTGGTGGCACCGGCCGACCCGGCGCGCTTCGGCATCGCCGAGCAGCTGCCGCAGGGCGCGCTGCCGGTGTCCAGCGTGCTGGTCGGCAGCCAGAGCGACCCGTGGATGAGCGTGTCGCAGGCGCATCGCTGGTCGCAGCGCTGGGGCAGCCACTGGGTGAACCTGGGCGATGCCGGTCACATCAATGCCGAGGCCGGATTCGGACCGCTGCCGATGGCGCGCCGCTGGGTGCTGGCGATGTCGCAGCTGCTGGCGCGCGAGCGCCGTGCGGCGCGCGAGGCGCAGCGGGCCCGCAGGCCGCCGGTGGGCGACGACGACTCGCCCTGGCCCTGTGCGGCCTGATGGCTTGCGCCGCGCCGCGGACCTTGCCCCGTACCATGCGACGCCATGAGCACCCCCCCTTCCACGCGCCGCCTCGGCGTCATCGTCGGCAGCCTGCGCCAGGCTTCGTTCAACCGCCGCCTCGCGCTGGCGCTGCAGCGCCTGGCGCCCGCCTCGCTGCACTGGCAGCCGATCGGAATCGGCGACCTGCCGCTGATCAACCAGGATCTGGAGAACGCCCTGCCGGCGCCGGTGCAGGCCTTCAAGCAGGCGCTGGCCGGCTGCGACGGGCTGCTGCTGGTGACGCCCGAGTACAACCGCTCGATCCCCGCGCCGCTGAAGAACGCGATCGACTGGGCCTCGCGGCCGAAGGGCCAGAACTCGCTGGGCGGCAAGCCCACGGCGATCTGCGGCACTTCGCCGGGCCCGCTGGGCAGCGCGGCGGCCCAGCAGCACCTGCGCAACGTGCTCTCGGTGCTGAACGTGCCGACGATGTCGCAGCCCGAGCTGTTCCTGCACTTCACGCCGGAGCTGATCGGCGAGGACGGCACGGTGGCCAACGACGCGACGCGCCAGGTGCTCGAGCGCTACATCGGCGCGGTGGCGGCCTGGGTCGAGCGCTGGGCGGGCTGAGCGCCGCACACGCCGGCGCCGGCGCTTCACAGCATCGGGTCCTGCACCGGCGTGGCCACCATCGCCTGCTCGACCAGCGTGCGCGTCAGCGGCGCGGCGAAGGTGGTGATGAAGTCGTAGACATAGTCGCGCAGGTAGCTGCCGCGCTTGATGGCCAGCCGCGTCATGTTGGCCGCGAACAGGTGGCGCGCGTCGATCGCCTTCAGGTGGCGGTCGCGCTCCTCGTCGTAGGCGATTGCCGCGACGATGCCCACGCCCATGCCGAGCTCGACATAGGTCTTGATCACGTCGGCATCCATCGCCACCAGCACCACCTCGGGCGCCAGGCCGGCGCGCTTGAAGGCTTCGTCGATGTGGGCGCGGCCGGTGTAGCCGGATTCGTAGGTGATCAGCGGAAAGTCGGCCAGGCGCTGCAAGGTCAGCGGGCGGCCGGCCTCGGCGTCGCGCGCCAGCGCGTGGTCGGGCGGGATCACCACGCTGTGGGTCCAGCGGTAGCACGGCAGCGCCAGCAGCTCCTCGTAGTCGGCCAGGGCCTCGGTGGCAATGCCGATGTCGGCCTCGCCGTCGATCAGCATGCGGGCGATCTGCTGCGGCGTGCCCTGGTGCAGCTGCAACTGCACCTGCGGATGGCCGGCGCGAAAGTCGCGCACCGCGGCCGGCAATGCGTAGCGCGCCTGCGAGTGAGTGGCCGCTATCGTGAGCGCGCCACTGCCGCTGCGGGCGTAGTCGTCGCCGGCACGCTTGAGGTTGGCGGCCTCGTGCAGCAGGCGTTCGACGATCGGCAGCACCACCGCCCCCGGCGGGGTGAGCCCGGTCAGGCGCTTGCCGGCGCGCACGAAGATCTCGATGCCCAGCTCGTCCTCCAGCTCGCGGATCTGCCGGCTCACCCCCGGCTGCGAGGTGTGCAGCGTGGCGGCGACCTCGGTGAGGTTGAACCCCTGGCGAACCGTCTCGCGCACCGATCGAAGTTGCTGGAAATTCATCGCAACGCGCTCTTCTTATGCGGAAACCAAATTATTGAGCGCCGCGGCCGCCGCCGAGCGAATGCTTTGCTCTAAGCAAGCGCGACAAACGAATAAGAGCGCCGCTGGCACACTGCGCCGATGTCCGAACCCACCCTGCTGCTGCTGCCCGGCCTGGCCAGTGACGAAGCGATCTGGCGCGATCAACTGCCCCCGCTGCGGGCCCGCGGGCTGCCGCTGCGGGTGAGCGATGCGCATGCCCGCTTCGCCACGCTGCCGGAGATGGCGGCGGCCCTGCTGGCCGAGCATCCCGGGCCCCTGCTGCCGATCGGCACCTCGATGGGCGGCATGCTGGCCTTCGAGCTGTGGCGCCAGGCGCCGCAGCGCGTGCGCGCACTGGCGCTGCTGGGCTGCTCGGCGCGGCCCGATACGCCGGAGCAGATCGCGCTGCGCAGCAATGCGATCCCGCTGTTCGAAAGCGGCCGCATGGACGAAGTGCTGCGCGCCAACGTGCTGTTCGCCTTTCACCCCTCGCGCGGTGCCGACCGCGCGCTGGTGGAGGACTACCTGGCGATGGTCCACCGCGCCGGGCCGCAACAGCTGGTGCGACAGAACCGCGCGGTGATGGCCCGCGCCGACAGCCGGCCGCTGCTGCCGGACATCCGCTGCCCGGTGCTGGTGGCCTGCGGCGACGCCGACCTGCTGACGCCGCCGGAATGCTCGCGCGAGATCGCCGCGGCCGTGCCCGGCGCACGCTTCGCGCTGATCGCCGACTGCGGCCACCTGTTGACGATGGAGCGGCCCGAGGCCGTCAACGCGCTGCTGCTGCCGTGGCTGGAGGACGTGCTGCGCTGAGGCGGACGGCGCCGGCCGGCTTCAGGGCAGCACCTTGGCGCCGCGCTCGAGCAGCAGCGCACGCAGGATCGAGCGGTGGCAATGCGCCTCGTGCTCGCAGTAGCAGCCCACCGAGAACGCGGCGTGGTGCGACAGCGTGGCCAGCAGGTCGAGGCTGCGGGCGGCATCGGGCTCGGCCATCTCGGCGCGGTAGCGCTTGCTGAACTGCGCCCAGCCGGCCGCATCGGCCGCCTGCTGGCCGAGCTTCATCGTCTCGACGCTGGGCGCGAGGTTGGGGTACCAGGTGTCGTACCAGTTCTGGCGCGCGAACTCGGTCTTCGGCACGCCGCGCGGCGGACGCCGCACGGTGCCGATGCGCGGGCCCTCGTCAGGCGCGCGCTCGCTGCCCAGGCGCACGATGCGAATGGCCATCGACGCGCCCGCCTCAGCCGGCGCCGGGCCGCCCCAAGCCGGCTGATCCCCTCGGGGGACGCGAGCGGAGCGAGCAAGGGGCCGCCATGTCAGGCCCAGATCACCCGCTTGCGCGATTCCGACCAGGCCTCGTAGCGCGCCGCGTAGACCTCCTCGATGCGGTTGCGCTTGACCTTGAAGGTCGGCGTGATGAAGCCGTTGTCCACCGTCCAGGGCTCGGTGACGACGATCAGGGTGTCGAGCTGCTCGTGCGGATCGAGCGAGGCGTTGACCGACTTCAGGTGCTCGGCCAGCGAACCTTCGAGCTCGCCACGCCCGGCCGCGTCCTTTGCGCGTTGGGCGGCATCGATGTTCAGCATCACGATCGCCAGCGGCTGGCCCAGGTTGGCGCCGGTCACGCAGCAGGCCTCGATGGCGGTGTGCATCACCAGGCGGTCTTCGATGGGCGCCGGGGCGACGTACTTGCCCTTGCTGGTCTTGAACAGGTCCTTCACGCGGCCGGTGATGCGCAGGTTGCCCTCGGCGTCGAGC
>CAZXLI010000089.1:0-20969 GCA_964641795.1 uncultured Bordetella sp.
TGCGCGCGCTGGCCTCGCTGATCTGCTTCATGGTCAGCACCACGTCCTGCACCACCTCGCCGCCACGACCCGCCACTGCGGCCGCCTCGCCGGCCAGCTGGTTGGCCTGGCGGGCATGGTCGGCACTGGCACGCACGGTGTCGGTCATCTGCTGCATCGATGCGGCCGTCTGCTGAAGTGCGCTGGCCTGCTGCTCGGTGCGCGACGAAAGATCGGCGTTGCCGGTGGCGATCTGCGTCGACGCCGTGGCGATGCACTCCGCGCTGTGGCGCACCTGGCCGATCAGGGCGACCAGGTTGCGTTGCATCGCCGCCATCGAAGCCAGCACCGAGCCGCTGCCGGCCCGCTCGCCGCCGGGCACGGGCCGCAGGTCGCCAGCGGCCACGCGCCGGGCGGCCTCGCTCAGCTCGGCAGGCTCGGCGCCCAGTGCACGCACCAGGCGGCGGGTGATCAGCCAGCCCAGCAACGCCGCGGCGGCGCAGGCCAGCACGCAGACCGCCACCAGCACCAGGCGATTGCGCGCGTAGGCGCTCTCGGCGGCCTGAACGTCCTGGCGGGCCTGCTCACGACTGAAGTCGATCAGCTCGCCGGCAGCCTGGCGCAGCGCGTTCAGCAGGGGCCGGCACTGGGTGTTCATCAGGGCGATGGCCGGTTCGCGTTCGCCGCGCAGCGCCAGTTCGGCAATGCTCTGGGCCACGGGTCCATAGGCGCCTTCCACCTTTTCCAGCGCTGCCAGCAGTTCCAGCTCGCGCGGCGTGGTGTCGGGTGCGGCACGCACGCGGCGGCCCAGTTCGGTCAGCGATTCACCCAGCTGCTTGTGCAGCGCCGCAAGCGTCTGGGCTTCTGCGGCCCGATCGTCGGCCTTGTCCAGCAACACCAGGTTGCGCACCGACAGGGCGCGCTGGAAGGCTTTGACGCGCACGTCGATCGCCAGCTTCTCCTGCTGCAGCGACTCATGGACGAAGAACGCAAACGCCTCGTTCGATTGGCGCAGGCCCTGCAGGCTCAGCAGGGACACCACCACCACCAGCAGCAGCAGCGCGCCAAAGGCCAGGCCCAGCTGCAGGCGCACGGTCAACGGTCGCCGGCCGTCGAGCCGCGGCCCGGTCTCGGCCGCTGGGCGGCCCGCATCGATCACCACGTCCATCAGATCTCTCCTTCCGCCGCCAAAGGCAGACATGCGGCCGCAAACCTCGTGGCCGGAGCGTGGCGGTCGCTGCGCGCACCGGACGCCAAACCTGGCGGATTGGCCACAACAATATCGGTTGAATCAGATCTGATCGCAAACTAAAATAGCGGGTAGAAAATCCATCTATTGGTCATGTCCTCCGTTCATGCACCATCGACCGGCTGCGCGCCGTACATTTGCTACGAGACGTTGCCGTCGTCGCGAGGGACTGATATGAGCGGAAGCGAAAGCGTGCGGGCGATCGAAATCCTGATGGTCGAGGACAACCCCGGCGATGTGCGCCTGACGCGCGAGGCCTTCAAGGACGGCCGGGTCTGGAACCGCCTGCATGTGGTGGAAGACGGCATCGCCGCGCTGGACTTCCTGTACCGCCGCGCGCCCTACGAGCAGGTGCCGCGACCCGACGTGATCCTGCTGGACCTGAACCTGCCGCGCATGGATGGGCGCGAGGTGCTGTCGGTGATCAAGAGCGACCCCCTGCTGCGCATCATCCCGGTGGTGGTGCTGACCACCTCGCAGGCCGAGGAAGACGTGCTGCGTGCCTACAACCTGAATGCGAACTGCTATGTCACCAAGCCGGTGGACCTGGAGCAGTTCTTCCGCATCGTGAGGGCGATCGAGGACTTCTGGCTGACGGTCGTGCGTCTGCCCTCCCCGCCCATCTGATACCCAAGGAGCGTGCCATGAGCGAGCCTCTGCGTGTGCTGCTGATCGAGGACAACCCGGGCGATGCCCGCTTGCTGGCCGAGATGCTGGCCGAGCTGGGGACGCAGGGGCTGGACTGCCGGTTGGCCTGGACCGATACGCTCGCCGGCGGCGAGCGGCAGCTGGGCCATGCCGGCGTCGACGTGGTGCTGCTCGACCTGGGCCTGCCCGACAGCAGCGGCCTGCGCTCGCTGCAGCGACTGCTGGCCCACGGGCCCGGCCGTCCGGCGCTGCTGGTGCTCAGCGGCCTGGGCGGCGAGGAACTGGAGCAGCAGGCGCTCGAAGCCGGCGCGCAGGACTACCTGGTCAAGGGCCAGATCGACGCGCCGGCGCTGGCCCGCGCGATCCGGCATGCCGTCGGCCGGGCACGCGCCCGCCCGACCGGCAGCGCCCCGACAGCACCGGCAGTCCGTCCTGCCCCCATGGCCGGCCCGACGGCAACCCCGGCACCGGTCCCCCCGGGGCGCAACGGCTTTCTCGCCGGCATCTCCCATGAGTTGCGCACGCCGCTCAATGGCATCCTGGGTTTCGCGCACCTGCTGCTCGAGGATGAATCGTTGTCCGAGCGCCAGCGGCGCCATGTCACGATGATTCACCGCAGCGGCGAGCACCTGCAGACGCTGATCAGCGACATCCTGGACATGGCCAAGGCCGAAGCCGGCTACCTGGAGCTGAACCCGCGCCCATTCGAGCTGGACACGCTGGTCGCGGTGGTCGATGCGATCGTGCGGGTGAAGGCCGCGCAGAAGCCCGCGCTGGCGCTGCAGATGGACATCGCGCCCGAGCTGCCGCATCGCCTGCTCGGCGATGAGCAGCGCCTGCGCCAGGTGCTGCTGAACCTGCTGGACAACGCGGTGAAGTTCACCGAAACCGGCTTCGTGCGCCTTCGCCTGCGTCCGGCCGGCCGGACCCGCGTGGCCTGCGAGGTGGAAGACACCGGCGTGGGCATGAGCGAAGCGCAGCGCGAGCGCCTGTTCGAGCCCTATGCCCAGCTGGGTGACCGCACGCAACGTTGCCAGGGCACGGGGCTCGGGCTGTTCATCTCGCGCCAGCTGGTGCGGCTGATGGGCGGCGAACTGCGCGTCACCCCGCGTGAAGGCGGCGGCAACCGCTTTGCCTTCGAGGTCGACCTGACCCCGGCGGCGTCGTGAAGGGCTCGCGTCTGCCGCTGCTGCTGTCGGCGTTGGCACCGGCGCTAGCAGCCTGGGCCGACGAACCGGCCGCCGGCAGCGTGGTGGTGATCGGCCAGCGCGAGAGCCTGCGCGCGGGCATCGCGCTGAAGCGCCAGCGCGACGAGGTGAGCGACGCCGTGCTGGCCGACGAGATCGGCAAGCTGCCCGACATCAACCTGGGCGAAGCGCTGCAGCGCGTGACCGGTGTGCAGGCCGCGCGCGACCGCGGCGAAGGCGCCGGTCTCACCGTGCGCGGACTCACGCAGGTGCAGGCGACGCTGAACGGCCGGGAGATCTTCACCGCCGGCAGTGGCCGGGTGCTGGACTTCTCCGACCTGCCCTCCGAAATGGTTGCCGCGCTGACGGTGTTCAAGAGCGCCTCGGCCGACCAGATCGAAGGCGGCATCGGAGGACTGGTGGACCTGCGCACGCGACTGCCGTTCGACTTCGGCGCCAGCGGTGCCACGGTGTTCTCGCTGCGCGGGCTGCACGGCGACCTGGTCGATCGCAACGAGGCCCAGGCTTCGGTGCTGTTGAGCCGACGCTTGCGGCTCGAGAGCGGCGGCCAGTTCGGCTGGCTGGCCAACGTCTCGCTGCAGGACCGCGCCTTCCGCGAAGACCAGAAAGCCAGCGGCACTCCGCAGCTGCGCAGCGACCTGCTGCCAGGCCGCAGCGTCAGCGTCCCGGGTTCCACCAGCGAGACCAGCAGCGTCGGCGTGCGGCGCCGCAGCGCGGCCTCGCTGATCCTGCAGTGGCGCCCGACCGACGCCTGGGAGCTGCGCGCCGAAGCCCATGCCGCCGAATTCCGCACCCGTCAGGACTCGCAGCAGATCAACGCCTCTGCCAGCAGCCGCGCCGAGCCCGGCAGCGTGCAGTTGTTCGACGGCACGAGCGACGTGCGCCATGTCACCTGGCTCGATGCGCCGGTGTCGGTGCTGAGCTTCGCCCGCGACACGGTCGACCGCAGCCGGCAGTTCGCGCTGAACGCCCTGTGGCGCGGCGATGCCTGGCGCTGGAGTGCCGACTGGAGCCACACCCGCAGCTTCAACAGCCTCTTCTTCAGCGGTCCGTTCTTTGCCGGCCGCGCAGCCCGCTTCACGCAAGACCTCGGCGGGCCAGTGCCGGCCACCAGCATCAGCGGCACCAACCTGCTGGACCCGAACACCCTGCGCTACACCGGCCTGGCCTACCGCACCCGGGTGTTCGACGGCCAGCTCGATGCCGCGCGCGTGGACGCCGAATGGCGGCCGGCGAGCGGCTGGTGGCAGCGCCTGAGCGCCGGGCTGCGCAGCGCCCGGCGGACAGCGGGCAATGCGCCGGGTCTGATCTTCGCGGACGCCTCGCTGAATGGTCCGACCATGGCCGCCACGCCGGCACTCGTGCAGCCCAACCCCTACGACGACTTCCTGCCCGGCAGCGTGAGCATCGGCCGGTACCTCACCGGCCGCCTGGACAACGCGCGCGATGCCCAGGCGCTGCGCGAGGCCTTCGGCATCACCACGCCGGTGCCGAGCACCGCAAACCCCCTGAGCCTGTGGACCATCCGCGAACGCAGCGATGCCGCCTATGTGATGGGCCGCTTCGATGCCGCGCCGGTCGAAGGCCAGCTCGGCCTGCGGATGCTGTCCACGCGCTCGGCCGTCTCGGGCTGGCGCTCGGTGCCGGCCAGCGCCAGCATCGAGCCACTGGCCATCGACCACCGCGACACCGACTGGCTGCCCAGCCTGAACCTGCGCTGGACACTGCAGGCCGACCTGCTGGCACGGCTGGCCTTGTCGAAGACGCTGACACGGCCGAACTTCGACCAGCTCTCGCCCTCGCTCACCCTGCTGCGCAACCCGGTCACACCCTCGCTGAACCAGGGCGCCGCCGGCAACCCGGAGCTGCGGCCGGTGCGCGCGAAGAACCTCGACCTGGCGCTCGAGCAGTACCTGGGCACGGCCAGCGCGGTCCATGCCACCGCCTTCGTCAAGCTGGTCGATGGTTTCCCGGCGATCTTCGCTGCCACCGAAACCTACGAGGGCGAGAGCTATCTCGTGAGCAGGCCGCGGAACAGCGGCGCCGCACGCATCCAGGGGCTGGAGCTCGGCGGCCAGCATGTGTTCGACCGCCTGCCCGGCGCCTGGCGTGGCCTGGGCCTGCAGGCCAATGTCACCTGGCTCGACAGCCGAACGGACGACCGCCTGCTGGGCGCCCGCGTGCCGCTGCAGAACCTGTCGCGGCGCAGCGCCAACGTGATCGGCCTGTACGAACTGGGCCCCTGGTCGGCGCGACTGGCCTGGAACTGGCGCAGCCGCTTCCTCAGTGGCGCCACCAGCGTCGTCGGCCTTGGGGTGCTGCCCAGCTACACCGAGGGCTACGGCTGGCTCGATGCCTCGGCCGCCTGGCAGATGAGCGAGCGCCTGCGCGTGGCCATCGAAGGCAGCAATCTGCTGCGCACGCGCCGGGACGCTTACTTTGGCGTGCAGACCCGTCCGCAGGCCAGTTGGCTCAACGACCGGCAGCTCGGGGTACGCCTGGTGGTGCAGTTGTGACGATGTGGCGATCGAGGCACCTGCACCACGCAATTCTGGCCGTGCTCACGCTGCTGGCGGCCGCTGGCGCGCCGGCCGGCCCGCTCGAAGACTGGCGCGCCGAAGCCAGTCGCGTGCGGCTGCTGGCCGAGAACGACGTGCCCAAGGCGCTGGCCGAGGCGCAGCAGCTGAAGGCAGCCCTGCCCGCCGACGCCACGGCCGCCGACCGCGCGCGGGCCCTCAACGTGCTGGCCCGGGCCGAGACCTACATGGGCCTGACGGAAGCCGCCGCGCGGCATGCCGACGAGGCGTTTGCGCTGGCCCAGGCCAACGGGGACCGCATCGGCCAGGCCGAAGCCGACCTGTCGACCTCGCTGAACTCGATCAACCGCGGACGCCTGGACGACCTGGTCAAGGCCACCCAGCGCAGCGTCGTCAGCCTCGAAGGTGTGGACCGGCCCGAACTGCTGGCCGAAGCCATGCTGCGGCTGGCCGTGATGTACCGGCGCTTCGAACAGCTGGACGAGTGCGTGGCGGTCGCGCTGCAGACGATGGAGATCGCGCGCCGATCGCAGCACCCGCTGGCGCTGGTCTACGCGCACCAGGCCATGGCCATGGCCTTTGGCCAGACAGCGGACGACCGGCGCAACTACGACAACCACGCCCAGGTCCGCGAGTACGCCCGACGCGTGCCGACCCGCATGAGCGAAGCCTTCGCGGTGGCCGGCATGGCCGGCCACGCGTTGAAGATCGGTCAGATCGAGCAGGCCGAACACCTGGCGCGCGAAGCGCTGGCCATCCACCGCGAGGTCGGCGCGCCGTTCGCGATCGCCTTCGGGCTGCACGGGTTGGCCGACGTGCTCGCCGCCCAGGGCCGCCGACGAGAGGCCATCAACCTGCTGGACGACGCGGCGGACTTGTTCGATCGCTACCCCAACCGCATCGGCAAGTGGTTCGTGGTGAACTCGCGCAGCATGAACCATCAGGCGCTGGGCGACACCGCCAGCGCGCAGGCCGATGCGCTGGCCGGCTACGCGCTGGCCAAGGACCTGGGCCACCCCGTCTACCTGAGCGGCAGCGCCACGCGCATGGCCGCCATCGCCGCCGCCGCCGGTGACCACAAACGTGCCTACGAACTGGCCACCGAGGCCAGCGAGCTGACGGCCAAGGCCGCGCGCGACAAGTCCGGCGCCCGGATGCTGCAGCTGACCCAGCGCTACGAAACCGAAAGCAAGCAGCGCGCGATCGACCAGCTCACGCGCCAGAGCGAGCAGCAGCAAGCCCAGTTGCGCCAGCGCGAGCTGCAACAGCGCTGGCTGTGGACACTGCTGGCCGCGGTGGGCCTGGCCCTGGCGGGCGCCGCGCTGCACGTGCGCCGCACGCGCCAGGCACATCGCCAACTGCAGCAGCTGAACCTGCAGCTGCAGCACTCCGAGAACGCGGTGCGCGCGCTGAACACCGAGCTCGAGCAGCGTGTTGCCGACCGCACCTCGGCGTTGCGCCAGCAGGCGCGATACCTGCGCACCCTGATCGACATGCTGCCGATGTGGGCCTGGTTCAAGGACACCAGCAGCCGCTACCTGGTGACCAACCGCGCCTATGCCCAGGCGCATCGACACGAGGTCGACGACATGCTCGGCCGCACCGACACCGAACTCGAATCGCACGCGACGGCCCAGGCCTCGCTGGCCGACGATGCCGAGGTCATGGCTTCCGGCCGGCGCAAGACGGTCGAACTGCCGATCGACGGCGACGGCGGCACGCAGTGGATGGAGGTCTACAAGGCCCCGGTGAACGACGAGGACGGCACGCTGCTGGGCACCGTCGGTGTGGCCCGCAACATCAGCGCGCACAAGGCCACAGAAGCGGCACGTGAATCCGCGCTGGCCGAGGCTGAGCGCCTGGCCCGACTGCGCAGCGACTTCCTGGCGCAAATGAGCCATGAACTGCGCACGCCGCTGAACGGCATTCTCGGTTTCGCCGACCTGCTGCTCGCCGACCCGGCGCGCAGCGAACGCCAGGAACGTTGCCTGAAGATCATCCAGCACAGTGGCCAGCATCTGCTGAACCTGATCAACGACCTGCTGGACATGTCGCGCATCGACGCCGGCCGGCTGGAGCTCTACCCCACCCAGGTGCGACTGGCCCACTACCTGCGCAGCGTGGGCGACATCGTGGCCGTGAAGGCTGCGCAGAAAGGCCTGCAGTTCGAGGTGCAACTGGGACCGGACCTGCCTGCGGCGGTCAGGGTGGACGACATGCGGCTGCGCCAGGTGCTGCTGAACCTGGTCTCGAACGCGGTGAAGTTCTGCGACAGCGGCCGCGTCACGCTGAGCGTGCGCCGCGCCGGCCCAGCGCCCGCCGCCGCGGTGCCGCCCGAGCAGCTGGTTCGCCTGGTGTTCGAGGTGGAAGACACCGGCATCGGCATGTCGGCCGCGCAGCTTTCCAAGCTGTTCCAGCCCTTCGAGCAACTGGCCGACAACCCACGCCGGCAAGACGGCGCCGGTTTGGGGCTGGCCATCAGCCGGCAGCTGGTACGGCTGATGGGCGCGGACATCCAGGTCGAGAGCCTGCCCGGCCGTGGCAGCCGCTTCTGGTTCGAGCTCGAGTTGGCCTCGTCCGATGCCGCACCCGCCAATGCCGTGGCCTCGCCCATCGCAGCGCAGGCCGCGGAAGTGCCGGCACCCGATATCGCCGCCAGCCAGGCCAGCTGGCCGGTGCCGCCGCTGGCGGAGTTGCGCGACCTGCAGCGCCTGGCCAGCGAGGGCGACATGCGCCGGCTGCGCGAACAATCGTTGAAGCTGCAGCTCGCCGAGCCACGCTTCACCGCCTTCGCGCAGCACTTGCATGAGCTGGCGCGCGAGTTTCGCTCGCAGGCCTTGAGCGCATTCATCGAGTTCCATGCGGCGCGTGCCGAAGCGCAGGCCACGCCGCATCCGGCAGCGCCTTCCGGGCAGGCCGCGCCCGTCGCGAGCAACTGGTCGAGCACGGCGACGTAAGCACCTGCGCTATGCGCGCTGGCGCACAGACCCGCGCGGCCCGGCCTGCGACACCGCAGGCATGCAAGCCCAACACCCGCTGCAACCCGGCCCGTCGAACGCGCACAGCCGCACGGCCGTTGCAATGGACCCGCTGGCCCTCGTGAGGCTCAACGCCTTGATGGCGGAGACCCTGGGCAGCCCCACGCTGCGCATCGGCCTGATCGACGGACCGGTGGCCACCGACCACGCCGATCTCGCGCCGCAGGGCCTGCGCCGCACGGCCGCTGGTCAAGATCCCGGATGCCGGCGCACCGGCAGCGCCGCCTGCCAGCATGGCACCTTCGTGGCCGGCATGCTGGTGGCACGACGCGGTTCGCCCGCGCCGGCCATGTGCCCGGGCTGCACCTTGCTGCTGCGAACGGTGTTCGCCGAATCCACCGGGCTCGAACAGGTGCCCCACGCCACGCCATCCGAACTGGCCGCGGCCATCGTCGACTGCATCGAAGCCGGTGCGCACGTCATCAACCTCAGCCTGGGCCTCGGCGAGACTTCGCCTGCCGGACACCGCGAACTCGAACAGGCCTTGAACCTGGCCGCGCGACGTGCGGTGATCGTGGTGGCCGCCGCCGGCAACCAGGGCACGCTGGACAGTTCTCCGATCACCCGGCACCCTTGGGTCATTCCCGTGACGGCGTGCGACGCGCAGGGTCGGCCCGCCGGCAGCTCGAACCTCGGCGCATCGATCGGCCGCAACGGTCTCAGCGCACCGGGCGTCGACATCAGGAGTCTCGGCGCGCAAGGCGCACCGATCACCCTCAGCGGAACCAGCGTGGCCGCGCCGTTCGTTACCGGTGCGATTGCGCTGCTGTGGTCGCGCTTCGGCCGCGCCAGCGCCGGCCGCATCCGGCTGGCGGTGACCCAGCCGAGCGGCATGCGCCCGCAGTCGGCAGTGCCGCCGCTGCTCGACGCGACCGCAGCCTGGGACTGCCTGCGAGCCGATTCATGAGGTCCGCGCCCGTGCGGACCGTTATCACCCCCCAGGAGCAAGCGCCATGATCGAGCAAGTCCCGACCAACGATCGCCAGGCCGACAGCCGCAGCCCGGACGGGGTCATGCCCGCCGCGGCACAAGTCGTCCCCCAAGGCGGCTGTGCCACCTGCGGCGGCGCGGCCATGGCACCGGCCGCAGCGGCGCAGGCGCCCATGGCGCCGGCCAGCGTCTATGCCATCGGCCGCATCGAGGCACGTTTTCCGAACCTCGCCTCGGAAAAGGAATTCGCCCAGGCCACCGGCCGATCGGACACCGCGGGCAAGACCGACCAGCAGGTCTTCCATGCCGTGCTCTCCAAGCGCGAGAACCGCTACCTGGTGCGGCAGCTGTGCTGGGTGCTCACCGTCCAGGGCCTGGACACCTACCTGCTGCTGCCGCGTGACCCGGGCGACTTCGACCTGCTGGTGGAGGCGCTCAGGCCCACCTACAGCGCCAACGACGTCGACGTCGTGATCGGCCAGCGCGGCCCGCTGGCGCCGCCTTCGATGTGCAATGGCCTGACGGTGCCGATCGTCGTGTTCGACCAGATCTACTCGTTCGACCGCGCCGCGCTGCTCAAGGCGATGCCGAAACCCGAGAAGGCTTCGGCCACGCAGTTCGGCCCGGCGGCCGAAGAGCTGTTCAACCGCATCATGCAGCTGACCGACAACGCCGGCGCGAGCGATCCGCATCGAGCGCTGAACTACCTGGCGATGCGCTACCCGGCGATCTACTTCAAGGCGGCCGAGCAGTTCGCACTCGACTGCTCGCTCAGCGAGGTTGACGTCCGGCCGTCAGCCCTGAGCGCGACCCGCCGAATCGTCGATGTCGTCTTCGCGTACTCGAACCGCAACACCGACTTCACGGAGAAGTTCTCGGTTCGCGTCGACGTCACCGAATCCTTCCCGTTCCTGGTGACGAAGATGTCACCGTACTTCGATCGTTAGGATTCCGGCCTCCGGAACCGCCATGGGCACCCCTGGATTCACGGCAGGGACATCGCTGTACAAGACCGGCGCGACCTACCGCAGCGCCGGCCTCGGCGCAAGCGCCTACGCGGTGCCGCCCGGGGGTATGCCGCACGTCTACACCTGCGACAACGCGGGCAGCCGCTGCTGCGGACCGGATGGCGCGGTGCGCACGCGGCACTGCCACCGGGGGCTGGGCTGCAACATCGCGACCGACCACTGCGAGCCCTGCGGCGCTGCCGGCCAGGTGTGCTGCGACGGCGACTTCACCGGATTCTCCGGCCTCGGCTACAGCGGCCACCTGCGCGACCCACGCGAACGCATCGAGAGCTGCGATCCCGGCCTGCGCTGCGACGCGGTGCTGGCCGCGGACGGCATCAGCTGGACCGGGACGCGGCGTTGCCAACCCTGCGGCAGCCGATTGGGTGGCGCTTGCTGCGCACCGGACAACCGCAATGCGCTCGGACGCTGCTGGCGCGATGCGGCCACCGGCGTGCGGCTGGTCTGCGACGAACCCTGGGCCGGCGCCGGCGGGCACTGCGTGGCTTGCGGCCAGTCGGGCCAGCCACGCTGCCTGACGGCCGGCGAAGCGCCCTGCGACGACGGCCTGAGCCTGCGCGATTCCGATGGCCTGTGCGTGCCCTGCGGTTGGGCCGGCCTGCCGACCTGCGACCGGGGCGAACCCTGTCGCGATGGCCGCTCGGTGCCCGACCGATCGTCCACCCGATGCCTGCCCGCAGGCGGACCGAACCAGCCCTGCCGGCCCGATGGGCAACTCGGCGGCTGCGACTACCAGGGCCTGTTCTGCAACGGCGCCCATCTGTGCGAGCCCTGCGGCACCCCCGGCGCCGCCTGCTGTCCGCCGGGCAGGTTGCCGGGCAATGCGGCATGCCAGCAGCCCGGCGAGTGCCGCGACGGTCGCTGCTTCGCCTGCGGCTACGACAACATGCCGGTCTGCCACGAGGGCGAACCCTGCCGCAGCCTCAGCCAGCCCGACAACGGCTGGTGCCGACCCTGCGGCCACGAGGGCCAGGCATGCTGCAGTTCATCGTTGATCCTCGGCCGCTGCCTCAGCGGGCTGGCCTGCGCCGACGGCACCTGTCGCCGGCCCGCGCCCCCGCCGCCACCGCCGCCGCCACCGCAATGGAAGACCTGCAGCGGCGCGAACTGGAGCCTGTCGACGATCGACCGCACGGTGTTCGTGCGCGATGGTGCCAGCCAGTGCATCGGCGAGGTCCACTACGCGGCCAGCTCGGCACAGGAGGCCTATGGCTGCGCCCGGCGCGACCACGGAACGGCAGTGGTGACCGACACGATCTATCCGTACAAGTTCGCCCTCACCAGTGCCTACGGCTGCCACACGGTGAACCTGCTCGGCACCGACGATGCCAGCGCGCGGGCCTGCGCCCAGTGGCAGTGCCTGAACTGCAGCGTCTCGGTCGGCGACTGCCCCTGATCTAACGCCCAAAGAAAGCAGCCCATGAACCTGCCCGCGTTCACCGCCCAGGCCTCGCTCTACCGCACGCGCAACCGCTACTGCGGCGAGGCCCTCGGGACCGACACGCCACCGCCACGACAACACATCGTGCCCGCCTACATGCCGGGCCCGGCGACCATGCGCGACTGCAGCGTCTGCACCGGGCTGTGCGACAAGGAAATGGCCGGTTGTGCCATCGTCGTCGCGGCGGGTGTCAGCGCGGTCTGCATCGGCACGCTCGGCTTCGGATGCCCGGCGGCAGTGTCCGCCGGCGAAGCAATCCTGGTGGCATGTGCCGAAGCCTACGCGGCCTGCATCGGCTACTGCAACATCCCGGGCTGGGTGCCGGTGGTCGGCGGCTACTGCTGCCCGAAGATCTGCGGCACACCCAACCCGCTGGAAGGCTCAGGCTCCGGATGTTGCGACTTGGGCGAGGCCTGTGTCGACCAGCACGACCCCAACGCCCGCCAGGGCTGCTGCCCCAGCGGCCAGGCGGTCTGCAGCGGCCATTGCTGTGCGAGCGGCGAGCGGTGCTGCGGCGACGGTTGCTGCCCGAGCCACTTCCATTGCCTGGACGGCGGCATCTGCGCGGAATTCCCGCCCTTCGCTGCCCCCGGCGCCAGCCCGCCCACGCCGCCGGAGAACCATTGCCTGTTCGGCGGCGCGCCATGCGGCACCAAGTGCTGCCCGCCCGGGCTTGCCTGCTGCGGCGTCTTCAATGGCCAGCCGGACTGCAAGACCTCATGCCTGCATTGATGCCTGCGTGAAGGCCCCACCGGGCTCGAGGTGGTGACCAGAAGCAAAAAGCCCGTTGACGGGAATCAACGGGCTTTCGGCACATCGTGGTGGAGACGAGGAGGATCGAACTCCCGACCTTCGCATTGCGAACGCGACGCTCTCCCAGCTGAGCTACGTCCCCGATGAGCTGTGCATTCTAGCAGCAGCAAAAAGCCTGCACGAAAGGCGCGCGGCAGGCTAGAAAGCCGGCTGTGCCGAAACGCGGGCGCCGGCAGGCGCACAGGAGGAGCTTGGATGGCAGTGCAGGCGGATGCGGCGTGGTACGACGCCCAGTACAACAACCGGGCGCGCGTGCCGGAAGCGGCGACCATCCTGGCCCGCTGGGCCGAGGCCTCGGCCCTCGCCCGCAGCGGGCTGCGCGCGCGACTGGACCTGGCCTACGGCGACAGCGCGGCCGAAAAGCTGGATGTGTTCCCGGCGCAGAAACCGTCCTCCCCGGTGCTGCTGTTCATTCACGGCGGCTACTGGCGCGCGCTGGACAAGTCCGACCACTCGTTCATCGCGCCCGCCTTCGTGAAGGCCGGTGCGATGGTGGTGGTGCCGAATTACGCGCTGTGCCCGGCCGTGACGATCGAGGACATCGCACTGCAGATGACCCGCGCACTGGCCTGGACCTATCGTCACGCCTCCGCCCATGGCGGCGACCCGTCGCGGCTGGTGGTGGTGGGCCATTCGGCCGGCGCGCACCTGGCCGCCATGCTGCTGGCTTGCCGCTGGAAGGAGGTGGGCGAGGACCTGCCGCCGCGCCCGGTGGCGGGCGCGGTCGGCATCTCGGGCGTGTACGACCTCGACCCGGTGCGCCAGGCCCCTTTCCTGCAGGCCGATCTGCAGCTCACCCCGGCCAGCGTGCGACGCCTGAGCCCGGCCTTCTTCCCTCGGCCCAGGGGGCCGTTGTACGCGGTGGTGGGCAGCGAGGAGAGCGACGAGTTCATCCGGCAGAACCGGCTGATCCGCGACCAGTGGGGACCGAGCACGGTGCCGGTCTGCGAAACCCTCAACGGCCGCCACCACTTCGATGTGCTGCATGACCTGGTCGACCCCGGCGCACGCACGCACCAGCTCGCGCTGCGCTTGCTGGGCCTGGATGCCTGAGCCCGCGAACCTGGCGAACGCCTGACCTCGACCGAGCACACCGCCCGCATAGCCGAGCCCTATATGCCAAATTGAAGCTTTGTATTGGCCGCTGGCCCTCGGAGTGGGGTAGCGTCGGGTTGTGCCTTCCCCGGTCGGGGGTGGCCGTGCCGATCCACCATCTCGATCACTGAGGAGCTTGCCATGGGCTTGAAGGGTTCCAAGACTGAGCAAAACCTGAAGGACGCGTTTGCCGGCGAATCGCAGGCGAACCGCCGCTACCTGTACTTCGCAAACAAGGCGGACGTCGAAGGCCAGAACGACGTGGCTGCGCTGTTCCGCTCCACCGCCGAAGGCGAGACCGGCCATGCGCATGGCCACCTCGAATTCCTGGAAGCCGTGGGCGACCCCGCCACCGGCCTGCCGATCGGCCCGACGCGCGACAACCTGAAGGCCGCCGTGGCCGGCGAAACGCACGAGTACACCGACATGTACCCGGGCATGGCCAAGACCGCGCGCGACGAAGGCTTCGACGAGATCGCCGACTGGTTCGAGACGCTGGCCAAGGCCGAGCGCTCGCATGCCAACCGCTACCAGAAGGCGCTGGACCAGTTGGTCGACTGATGCAGCCGCCTGCGCAGGCCGGCCGGCCTGCGCCATGATGACCAGCACAAGGGGCGCCACGCCCCTTGTTCGTTAGGGAAGCACCGCCGATGAGCACCCGCGAAGGCAATCTCGAAGCCCCTACCCGGCATCCGCTGGACTGGAAGAACCCACTCTTCTACGACCGCGACGACTGCTACCAGGAGCTCGAACGGGTGTTCGACATCTGCCACGGCTGCCGCCGCTGCGTGAGCCTGTGCCAGAGCTTCCCGACCTTGTTCGACCTGGTCGATGCCACCGAGGACGGTGAAGTGCACGGCGTCAAGAAGGAAGCCTACTGGTCGGTGGTCGACCAGTGCTACCTGTGCGACCTGTGCTACATGACCAAGTGCCCCTACGTGCCGCCGCACGCGTGGAACCTGGACTTCCCGCACCTGATGCTGCGCGCCAAGGCCATCAAGCACAGCCAGGGCCTGGTGGCCACCGGCGAGAAGTTCCTCGCATCGACCGACGTGCACGGCAGCTTCGCCGGCATTCCGATCGTCGTGCAGACGGTCAATGCGATCAACCGCACCAAGGCCGCGCGCTCGGTGATGGATTCGACGCTCGGCGTGCATCCCGACGCCTGGATGCCCGAGCTGGCGACGAAGCGCTTCCGCTGGAGCGCCGCCAAGACCGGCAGCGCCACCGAGGTGAAGGACGGCCAGCGCACGCCCGGCAAGGTGGCGGTGTTCGCCACCTGCTACGTCAACTACAACGAGCCCGGCATCGGCCACGACCTGCTGAAGGTGCTGGAGCACAACGCGATTCCGTACGTCATCGTCGAGAAGGAATCCTGCTGCGGCATGCCCAAGCTCGAGCTCGGTGACCTGAAGGCGGTGGAGCGCCACAAGGACGACAACATCCCGGTGCTGGTGAAGTACGCCAATGAAGGCTACGCGATCCTCAGCGCCATCCCCAGCTGCACGCTGATGTTCAAGCAGGAACTGCCGCTGATGTTCCCCGACGAGGCGGACGTGCAGGCGGTGAAGAAGGCGATGTTCGACCCCTTCGAGTACCTGGTGGCCCGCCACAAGGACGGCCTGCTGAAGACCGACTTCACGCGCGACCTCGGCAAGGTCAGCTACCACATCCCCTGCCACGGGCGCGTGCAGAACATCGGCCGCAAGACCGAAGAGATGTTCAAGCTCATCGGCCAGACCGTGAAGGTGCAGCTCAACACCGTGGAGCGCTGCTCGGGCCATGCCGGCACCTATGGCGTGAAGACGCCCTACCACCCGGTGGCGATGAAGATCGGCAAGCCGGTGTTCAAGGCCATGGCCAAGGACGAGCCGGATGTCATCTCGAGCGATTGCGCGCTGGCCGGCCACCACATCGCCCAGGGCCTGCAGGCCGCCGGCACACCGGCCAAGGCCCTGCAGCACCCCTTGAGCCTGCTGCGCCAGGCTTACGGACTGGAGTGAACATGACCAAGTCCCCCACGCCCATTTCCCGCGACAGCCTGCTGACGCTCGAGGCCTACGCCAAGATCCGCAAGAGCAGCCGCGCCGAGGCCATCGCGCACCGCCGCTTGCGCAGCGTGCGGCTGGGCGAGCACATCACGCTGCAGTTCGAGGACGAGGCCACCATCCGGCGCCAGATCCAGGAGATGCTGCACATCGAGAAGATCTTCGAGGAAGACGGCATCCAGAGCGAGATCGACGCCTACGCGCCGCTGGTGCCCGATGGCGGCAACTGGAAGGCGACGATGCTGATCGAGTACCCCGATCCGCACGAACGCAAGCGCGAGCTGGCGCGGCTGATCGGCGTCGAGGACCGCCTGTTCGTGGAAGTCGAAGGCCATGCGCGTGTCTACGCCATCGCCGACGAGGATCTGGATCGCGAGAACGACGAGAAGACCTCCTCCGTGCACTTCGTGCGCTTCGAGTTCACCGGTCCGATGCGCGACGCCGTGCGCGCCGGCGCCGCCGTGAAGCTGGGCTGCGACCACACGCACTACCCGGCCCACGTGAGCATAGCGCCCGAGACGCTGGCCAGCCTGGCCGGCGATCTTCGAGCGGCTTGACCGTCCAGCAGCACGCCAGACACACTCGGCCCAGACACTGGGCCGATGCGGCGTGCCGGCCGCCGGCAGACCACTGAGCCGCCGGGTTCGACGGGCATGAGGCTTGCCCCTCACGGGGGTGGGCCGTGTGCAGCCATGCCGCACTTGCCCCTCGAAGCCACGCGATGAACAACAAGAAGCTCGAATCCGCACCGGTGCCGCCTGCCATGCGCCCGCGCCGCCGCTGGCTGGGCAGCCTGATCGCCGTGCTGGCGCTGGCCGGCCTGGGTGGCCTGGCCTGGTACCTGACGCATCGACCTGCAGCCACCGATGGCGCGTTGGCCGCAGGCCCACCGGGCGGACCAGGCGGCCCCGGCGGACCGGGCGGCGGCCGCCGCGGCGGTCCGGCCACCACCGTGGGCGTGGCCACCGCCGCGGTGATCGACATCCCGATCTGGCTCGATGCGCTCGGCACCGTCACGCCCTCGGCCACCGTCACGGTGCGGCCGCAGGTCTCCGGCGTGCTGAAGGAGGTGCTCTACAAGGAAGGCCAGATGGTGCACGCGGGCCAGCTGCTGGCCACCCTGGACGCACGGCCCTTCGAGATGGCGCTGATGCAGGCGGCGGGCCAGCGCATGCGCGACGAGGCGCAGCTCGATAACGCCAAATTGACGCTGCAGCGCTACCAGACGCTGCTGCAGCAGGACTCGATCGCACGCCAGGATGTCGACACCCAGGCGGCGCTGGTCAAGCAGCTCGAAGGCACGGTGGTGTCCGACAAGGCCGCCGAGGGCACCGCGCGCCTGAATGTGGCCTACACGCGCATCACCGCGCCGGTCAGCGGCCGGGTCGGGCTGCGGGTGGTGGACGTCGGCAACGTGGTGTCCTCGGGCGATGCCGCGGGCATCGTGGTGATCACGCAGCTGGCGCCGATCGATGTCGAGTTCGCGGTGCTGCAGGACCGGGTGCCCGATGTCGAACGCCGCGTCCACATCGAGCACGCCACGTTGCCGGTCACCGCCTTCGACCGCAGCCGTACGCAGCAGCTGGACAGCGGCAGCTTCTCGACCCTGAACAACCAGGTCGACACCGCCACCGGCACCGTGCGGGCCAAGGCGCGCTTCGCCAACGCGAAGAGCACGCTGTTCCCGAACCAGTTCGTCAACGTGCGCGTGCTGCTGGACACGCTGAAGGGCGCGGTCGTCGTGCCCACCACCGCGCTGCGCCACAGCAACGACGGCGACTTCGTGTTCGTGCTGAACGAGGACCGCACGGTCACGCAGCGCAAGGTGACGGCCGGCCAGGCCAGCGGCGACCGCGTGGCCATTGCGCAAGGCCTGCAGGCCGGCGAGAAGGTGATCACCGAAGGCGCCGACCGGCTGAAGGACGGCGCACGCGTGCAGCTGCCGGGCGACCGGACGATGGGCGCCTCCGCGCCGCGCGGCATGCGCGGGGCCTCGGCGGCGTCCGGCGCCTGGCCCGGTCGGCCCGCCAGCGGCGCGAGCGGCAACGCGAGCGCCGATGGCGCCGGCCGTCCGCGCCGCCAGCGCGCCAGCGAAGCCACCGAGGGCTGAGCCTGTGAAGCCTTTGCAGGCTCGGACGCCCCCGCCATGAGTCCCTCACGTCCGTTCATCCTGCGGCCGGTCGCCACCGCGCTGTTGATGCTGGCCATCGTGCTGGCGGGGCTGGTGGCCTTTCGCTTCCTGCCCCTGTCGGCGCTGCCGCAGGTCGACTACCCGACCCTCCAGGTGCAGACGCTGTACCCCGGCGCCAGCCCCGAGGTGATGGCCCGCACCGTCACCGCGCCGCTGGAAAAGCAGTTCGGCCAGATGGCCGGCCTGTCGCGCATGGGCTCCAGCAGCGCGGCCGGCGTCTCGATCATCACGCTGCAGTTCTCGCTGGGCCTCACGCTCGATGTGGCCGAGCAGGAAGTGCAGGCCGCCATCAATGCCGGCAATGCGCTGCTGCCGGCCGACCTGCCCGCGCCGCCGGTGTATGCCAAGGTCAACCCGGCCGATGCGCCGGTGCTGACCCTGGCCATCACCTCGCAGAGCCTGCCGCTCACCGAGGTGCAGAACCTCGTCAACACCCGGCTGGCGCAGAAGATCAGCCAGGTCACCGGCGTCGGCCTGGTCACGCTGTCCGGCGGCCAGCGGCCGGCCGTGCGCATCCAGGCCGACACCCAGGCGCTCGCGTCCTACGGCATCGGCCTGGACACCCTGCGCAGCGCGATCAGCGCGGCCAACGCCAACAGCGCGAAGGGCAGCTTCGACGGACCGAGCCGCTCGTATGCGATCAATGCCAACGACCAGCTGGTGACCGCCGAGGACTACAAGAACCTCGTCGTCGCGTTCAAAAACGGCGCGCCGATCCGCCTGTCGAATGTCGCACGCGTGGTCGACAGCGCCGAGAACGTCAAGCTGGGTGCGTGGGCAGGAATGGCCTGCCCCCAGGCCGCTTCGCGTCCGTCCCCCGAGGGGAGCGACTGTCTCGGGGCGGCCCAGCGACAGTCCCAACCCGCCATCATCCTGAACGTGCAGCGCCAGCCCGGCGCCAACGTGATCCAGACGGTCGACGCGATCAAGAAGCGCCTGCCCGAGCTGCAGGCCGGTCTGCCTGCCGCGCTGCAGCTCACGGTGCTGAGCGACCGCACCACCGGCATCCGCGCCTCGGTCGAGCATGTCGAGCTCGAGCTGGTGCTCGCGGTGGTGATGGTGGTGCTGGTGATCTTCGCCTTCCTGCACAGCCTGCGCGCCACCGTGATCGCCAGCCTGGCCGTGCCCATCTCGCTGATCGGCACCTGCGGCGCGATGTACCTGCTGGGCTACAGCCTGAACAACCTGAGCCTGATGGCGCTGACCATCGCCACCGGTTTCGTCGTCGATGACGCGATCGTGATGATCGAAAACATTGCCCGGCATCTTCAGATGGCGGGCAGTGTTTCGGCGCAGGCTAACGCCGGCGAAGCCGGGGTTAAGGGCGCGCCAGCGCCCGGCCGTAGCCAGAACACTGTCCTGGACGCTGCGATGAAGGGCGCCTCGGAGATCGGCTTCACGATCATCTCGCTCACCGTGTCGTTGATCGCGGTGCTGATCCCGCTGCTGTTCATGGGCGACGTGGTCGGCCGGCTGTTCCGCGAATTCGCGGTGACCCTGGCGATCACCATCCTGATCTCGGCCGTGGTCTCGCTGACGCTGGTGCCGATGATGTCCGCGCGCTGGCTGAAGCACGACGAGCATCCGCACGGCATCGGCCAACGCATCCAGCAGGGCTTCGACCGCGTCATCGCGCACTACGACCGCGGCCTGCAGTGGGTGCTGGACCACCAGGCCACCACGCTGTGGATCGCGCTGGCGACCTTCGCGCTCACCGCGCTGCTGTACCTCGTGATTCCGAAGGGCCTGTTCCCGACGCAGGACACCGGCCAGCTGCAGGCGCGGCTGCAGGCCGCTCCGACCGTGAGTTATGCCCGAATGGCCTCGTTGCAGCAGCAGGCCGTGCAGGCGCTGCTGGAAGACCCGGCCGTGGCCAACGTGGCCTCCTTCGTCGGCGTCGACGGCGCCAACAACACGATGCTGCACACCGGGCGGCTGCTGATCAACCTGAAGGCGGGCCGCAGCGGCGGCCAGCCGGCGATCATGCAGCGGCTGCAGCAGCGCGTGGCGCAGGTGGCGGGCCTCACGATGTACCTGCAGCCGACGCAGGACCTGACCATCGACGCCGAGAGCGGCCCGACGCAGTACCGGCTGTCGATCGAAGGCGCGGACGATGCCACCGTCGCGCTGTGGGCGACGAAGCTGGTGCAGAAGATGCACGAGCTGCCGCAGCTGGGCAGCGCGGTGACCGATGCCGACGCGCGCGGCAACGCGATGCAGATCGACTTCGACCGCGACACCGCCTCGCGGCTGGGCATCAGCGCCTCGACGATCGACGACGCGCTGTACAGCGCCTTCGGCCAGCGCATCGTCTCGACCATCTTCACCGAGACCAACCAGTACCGCGTGATCCTCGAGGCGCAGGCCCAGGGCCTGGCCTCGCCGCAGGGCCTGGGCAACCTGCACGTGGCTGCCAGCGGCGGCGACCCGACGCCGCTGTCGGCCATCGCCCGCATCCGCGAGGTCGAGTCGCCGCTGCAGATCACCCACGTCGCGCAGTTCCCGGCCGCGACCATCGGCTTCGATCCGGCCGACGGCGTGGCGCTGGGCAAGGCGGTCGACGCGATCCGCGCCGCGGCCCGGGAGATCGGCCTGCCGGCCAGCGTCTCGTTGAGCTTCCTCGGCGCGGCCGGCGCCTACGAGAAGTCGCTGACCAACCAGCTGTGGCTCATCCTCGCGGCCATCGTCTGCGTCTACATCGTGCTCGGTGTGCTGTACGAGAGCTACGTGCACCCGCTGACGATCCTCTCCACGCTGCCCTCGG